>NZ_JBHSMP010000014.1:0-921 GCF_042655705.1 Paraburkholderia denitrificans
GATGCGCCGGGGTCGCTTACCGCATCAAGCGCCCACACTTATCGGCTGTAAATTTTTAAAGATCGCTTCGCTCAAAAACACCGACTAAGTCCACCGTTTTTTCGCGCCCTGCAACAGAAGGGAGGCGAATTATGCAGCCCCAAGAACCACTCGTCAAGAGAATCTTGAATATCTATTTCTGGGGTCGCTACATTGATTATCTAAGGAGAAGTTCCTGCCTCTCGAGGCGCGGGCGAATGCAAATGCATGGCCACTTACTCAGCGCCTCCCCGAGTTCACTCGACAAACAGATCAAGGCTACGTTGGCATACAAGCTGGCGCCAGTCAGGCCGCGCTCTCCCGCGATCTCGAGACATCTTGATCTGAAACGCCAGTCAGCTACGCCCACTCGGCGAGATTGCGCAGATCGTCGACGATCAGCAAGCGGCTCCGCACTGCCAAGTGCCTTCTCGCAAATTGACACGGCTCATGATTCCGCTCGGTTTTGTTGCAACAAGGCGGTCGGCTAGTGTTCCGTTCCGCTGATTCGCGAACAAAGTCTATGTAGCTTTTCGAGGATGGAATCGGCGGAAGCGGTCCACATGAATGGTTTGCAGTTTTCGTTGTAGTGAGAAACGAACTGATCGATACGCGTGATCAGTTGTTTGACCGAGCCAAACGAGCCCCTGCGGATGGCCTTGTCGGTGATCAGCGCAAAGAAGCGTTCGACCTGGTTCAGCCACGAACTGTAGGTCGGAATGAAATACATGTGCCAGCGGGGCTTTGCTGCCAGCCACGCCTTGACCTTGGGATGCTTGTGACTGCCATAGTTGTCCACGATGCAATGCACGTCGAGTTCAGCCGGGACGGCCTTGTTGATTTCGCGCAGAAACGACAGAAACTCCTGATGCCGATGACGCGGCTTGCAGGTGGCGAGCACTG
>NZ_JBHSMP010000015.1:0-692 GCF_042655705.1 Paraburkholderia denitrificans
AGGACCGTGAAACGACTCCACGCCGATGATAGTGCGGATTGCCCGTGTGAAAGTAGGTAATCGTCTGGCTCCTTATGTAGCAAAACCCCGGCCCTCAAAAGCCGGGGTTTTTGCGTTTCCGCTCTACTATAAGTGAGAGGGTGACAGGCCCGGCTCCGAACAAAGTGATTGACGCTTTGCGGATGTCCACCTATAATCATCAGTTCTCTGCGGAGGGGTGCCCGAGTGGCTAAAGGGGGCAGACTGTAAATCTGTTGGCTTACGCCTACGTTGGTTCGAATCCAACCTCCTCCACCAGAATATTCCGCTGTAGTTAAGTATCGAAGCACTGGGAATCGGTAATCCTTGCGGGTGTAGCTCAATGGTAGAGCAGAAGCCTTCCAAGCTTATGACGAGGGTTCGATTCCCTTCACCCGCTCCAGCGAATGAAGTAAGCGCCCATGTGGCTCAGTGGTAGAGCACTCCCTTGGTAAGGGAGAGGTCGGCAGTTCGATCCTGCCCATGGGCACCAGTCGGTATAAGGCCGCATCAAGGCTGCATCAGCAACACCAGTGATTGTTTGCGCGCCCCGCGCAACGTACGGAAAAATCCTCTTAGGAGTCGAAAATGGCCAAGGGTAAGTTTGAGCGGACCAAGCCGCACGTGAACGTGGGCACGATCGGTCACGTTGACCACGGCAAGACCACGCTGAC
>NZ_JBHSMP010000016.1:0-374518 GCF_042655705.1 Paraburkholderia denitrificans
GAGGCGAGAGTCTCACGTACGGTTCTGCGAGAGACTCGGGATGAAATTCCCCGGGTCTACTCACCATGGCGCGGTTTGGACTGCACTTTTTCGGGAGCCCCGGGCTGCGCCCCGTGCCTGAAATCCCGCCGAAAGGCGGACCCGGGGTCCCGCTTCAGCGGTATCCACCACGAACGCATTCCCGGGCCACCGGACACCCGGTCCGCGCGGTACGACAGCAAAAAGAAGGCCGTCACCGCAGTCATGCCAGGCCGGGGCCGGAGTCCTGGGTGTTACATGCGTAGCTGGGCGAACTGCTGCAAGCTGGAATGTTCAAATAATCGGCCTTGTACCCCGCGCGGCACACGTGAGCTGATCAGTCGTCGTGGCCTTCGGTCAACTCGTTCAGTGTGACGCAGGTGAGGTTTGAAGCCGCCAAAACAGCGGGGTATTGTGAATTCCATTCAATGCGTTCAAGATCGTATTGCGCGGAAGATCCTGGGTGTCGATCAAGAATTGAGGCGGTTGACCAATTCGACAGATCTGTATGGGCCGGAGTACGCGTTAAAGCGCTAGTTCCGGATCGACAAGCGGTGAGGGAGAACCCTATGAAAACACCGAGTCGCATTCCTGACTTGAATCGTCGTGCGGTACTCAACGCGGTTGCCGCCGCAACGGCCCTGCAACTCGCGCCTCCCTTCATCATCAAGGCGCGCGGCGAGGCCCCTCTGCGAATCGGCATGGTCGACCCGTTGACCGGCGTCTATGCTGCAGACGCACAAAACGAAGTGATTGGCGCGAGGCTTGCCGTTCAGCAGATCAACGCCCGGGGCGGCATCCTCGGGCGACCCGTCGAGCTGATGGTGGAAGACTCGGCGAACGACGTCGGAACCGGCGTGCAGAAGGCGCGCAAGCTGATCGATCGTGATCAGGTCACGTTCCTCATCGGCGACGTGAATTCTGCAATCGCTCAGGCCATTGCCCAAGTCAGCAACGAGAAGAAGGTGTTGCACATCGTCTCTGGCGGCCATACCGACACAATAACGGGCAGCGATTGCAAATGGAATGTTTATCGTGTTTGCAACACGACGAGCATGGAGGCCAACGCCGTCGCCAATCTGCTGTTTACCAAGTACGGGAAGAAGTGGCATTTCATCACGCCAGATTACGCGTTCGGCCACACTTTGCAGAAGGCCGCGGCGGCCGACCTGCAGAAGTTGGGCGGCACGATCACCGGAAACGAACTCACGCCGCTCGGCACGACTGACTTCTCCGCCTATCTGATCAAGGCGCGCGCTGCAAAGCCGGACGTTCTGCTGGTGCTGCCGCAAGGCTCCGATATGGTCAACTGTTTGAAACAGATCGCGCAGTTCGGTATCAGCAAGGATATTCACGTCGCGGGCCTGCAACAGGAGCTTGAATCGCTCGAGTCGATGCCGCCCGAAGCGCGCGTCGGCATCTGGATGATGGAGTGGTACTGGAAACAGCCAGGCGTGCCGGGCGTCGAGAAATTCGTCGCCGACATCCGCAAGGTGAACGCCGGCAAAGTACCCACTGCCCGTCACTGGTTCGGGTACACGTCGGTCCGCACGTTGGCCGCCATCGCCAACAAGGAACAAACCCTCGACTCCAGAAAGCTTGCCGAGGCGCTCGGCGGATTCGAACTGTCAGATGACATCAAGCTGCAGCCCAACAGGGTCTACTACCGCAAGGGGGACCACCAGTTGATGACGTCTGCGTTCGTTGGCGAAGCGCTATCCAGGCCGGGCAGCGATCCTGAAGACCTCTTCCGTGTCGAACGCGTGGTCGCCGGCGACGAGACTGCGCTGCCCGAGAGCGAGACCGGTTGCAAGCTGCAGTGGCCGGCGTGATTCCGGAAAGCTTGCCCGGACTGTACTGTCGGGTGGCGTTCCGTAGGCGAACGTGCGTGGCGAAGCGAACGGCGCAAGCGCACCGGGAGAGGGCCGTACTCGGCATGCACGATAACAAGAACGGTGGGCCATGACCCAGCTTCTCCTGTTCAACGTCACCAACGGGCTGATCATTGGCGCGTTCTATGTGCTGATGGCACTCGGGTTATCGCTCATCCTTAACTTGAGCAATGTGATCAACTTCGCCCATGGCGGCTTCCTCGTTGCCGGCGGCTACGTCGCATACACCATCACACCATACGTGGGCTTCTGGGGCGCGCTGCTGATCGCGCCGCCGTGTATCGCCCTGATAGGCCTCGCCATCGAGCGGGTGCTGATCCGGCGAGTCTACGGGCGCGATCCGCTTTACAGCCTGCTGCTGACGTTCGGCCTCGCTTTCATCTTCGAGGACGGCACCCGCTTCATATGGGGTGCCCAAGGCAAACCCGTAACAGTTCCGGCCGTGCTGGCGCAGCCTTTGAGCGATACGTTCTTTTTCGTCACGGGCTACCGTCTGTTCATGGTCGCCACTGTAGCGGTGGCAGTGGCGCTGCTCTTCATTCTGCTGCGCTATAGCAGGCTTGGCATCCGTATTCGCGCAGGCACCCTCGACCTTGAAACCGTCGCCGCGCTCGGCATCAATGTGGGCAGGTTGCGCTCGCTTAATTTCGCGGTCGGGGCGTTTCTTGCCGGTCTGAGCGGCGTGCTCGCAGCCGGCCAACTCGGGCTGGAGCCAACCATGGGAACTGGATTACTGATGCCGAGCTTCATCGCCATCATTGTCGGTGGGGTCGGCAGTCTCACTGGCACGCTGCTAGGTGGATTGCTGATCGGGGTCGCGTCGGGCGTCACGGCTGTGTTCCTGCCCGCTGCGAGCGAGGCGGTCATATACGTGATGATGGCGGTGGTGCTGCTGCTGCGCCCGCGTGGTCTGCTTGGCGAAGAGGGGATGCTGGAATGAGCGAACGGCCACGGTCTCGCCAGCGTCGGCTGCTGAAGCTCGCAGCAATCTGGGCGGTGTTGCTGCTCGCCCCCTGGTGGATGCCACCGCTCGGCGGCTACACCGCGCTGGGCACGCGCGTGCTGGTGCTGGGCCTCGCTGCGATGTCGTTGAACTTTCTGCTTGGCTTTACCGGCGTACTCTCCTTCGGTCACGCGGCCTTTTTCGGCCTTGGTGCCTACGGCGCGGGCCTCGCGTTGAAGCTCGTTGCGCCGAGCACGCCGCTTGCGCTGCTATGCGGCACTTTGCTCGGTGGAATCGCCGGCGCGCTGCTGGGTGCGCTCTGCGCGCGGCGGCGTGGCGTGTACTTCGCCATGGTCACCATCGCGTTCGGACAAGTCTTCTACTACATCGCTTTTCAATGGAGCTCATTGACTGGAGGCGACGATGGATTGCGCGGGTTTTCACGTGTCCCCCTCCATCTTGGTGTTGTGACGATCGACATCCTCTCGAACTCCAACGCGTTCTACTACTTCGTGCTTTTTTGCACGGCGCTGGCGGTCGGATTGATGGGGTTCATTCTGTGCGCGCCCTTCGGGCGCACGATGATCGCGATCCGGGAGAACGAGCAGCGGGCCCGCTTTCTCGGCATTCCCGTCGATCGCCACATCTGGATCGCATTTACGCTGTCGTGCTTCTTCATGGGATTCGCTGGCGCGCTTTACGCGCTCCTGAACAACTTCGCCGATCCGCGCGGGTTGCATTTCAGCCAGTCCGGCGATTTCGTGATGATGGCCGTGATGGGCGGCATGCGCAACTTTTGGGGACCGCTCCTCGGTGCTGCGGTGTTCGTCGTGCTGCAGGACTATCTGTCGAGCATCACCGTGAACTGGATGTCCTTCATTGGCATGCTGTTTGTCGCGATCGTGCTGTTTTTCCCGTGTGGCCTGCTTGGCTTCATCAGGCGCGAGGGTGAATCATGAGCGTTCTTGAAGTCAGGCTCGTCAGCAAGCGCTTCGGCAACCTCGTTGCGGTGCGGGACGTATCGCTTGCTGTCGAGAAAGGGGAGTTGCGCGCAATCATCGGGCCGAACGGGGCTGGCAAAACCACATTCTTCAATCTGATCAGCGGTTTTTTCCCGCCGAGCGCGGGAGCAATCATCTTCGATGGACGCGACATCACGGACCTTCCGGCACATCGGCGCGTCGCGGCGGGTATCGCACGCACATTCCAGATCACCGAGATCTTTCCCGAACTCACGGTGTTCGAGAGCGTGCGCATCAGCACCGAGGTGGCGGCTGGTCTTCGCCTGCGCCCATGGATCAGCCGGGCAGAGAGGACGCAGGTGCGCGAGCGCGTCGAAGAGGCGCTCGACGTAACCGGCCTCGGCACCAAAGGTGACCGGCTCGTCGGCGAACTTCCGCATGGCGATCAGCGCGTTGCCGAAATCGCCATGGCGCTGGCCCTTCATCCGCGCGTGCTTCTGCTCGACGAACCGACCGCGGGCATGGGCGACCAGGAGACTCACGAGATTACGAAACTCATCCGCCGCTTATACCGCGGTGGTGACGTAACTATCGTCTTGATAGAGCACGACATGCGCGTTGTGTTCAATCTTGCTGATCGAATCACGGTGCTCGACCGCGGCAGTCTGCTCGCCGAGGGCGCGCCGCAACAGATTGCGACGAACGAGTCCGTGCAGGCCGCTTACCTGGGTGACTCCACATGAGCGCAGTACTCGTCGCCGAAGGCCTTCATACCTACTACGGGAAGAGCCATATCCTGCATGACGTGAGCCTTGCAGTCGAGGAGGGCAAGATCACGGCTTTGCTTGGTCGCAACGGCGCAGGCAAGACTACGACTCTGCGAACGCTGATGGGCCTGACACCCGCGCGCCGTGGACGCGTGACGATCTTCGGCGCGGATACCTCGCGCTGGCCGACCTTCCGGATCGCCGCCAGTGGCGTCGGCTATGTGCCGGAGGGGCGGAGAATCTTCGCCAATCTCACTGTCGAGGAAAACCTGAGGGTTCCGCTCGTGCGCAGCGGACCGTGGACGATTTCACGTATCTACGAGTTATTTCCTCGCCTCGCCGAGCGCAGGGAGAGCCGCGGGCGGCAGTTGTCCGGAGGCGAGCAGGAAATGCTGTCAATTGCCCGGGCGCTGCTGCTCAATCCTCGGTTGCTAATTCTCGATGAACCGTCACAAGGTTTGGCCCCGCTGATCGTGCGCGAGGTGTCTCGCGTCATATCGCAGATGTGCGATAAGGGGATTTCGGTGCTGCTGGTGGAGCAGAACGCGCGCATGGGTCTCAAGATTAGCGACTACGTTTATGTGCTGGACGATGGCGGCATCGTCCATTCCGGCAAGTCGCGAGATCTCGCCGCCGACGAGAATCGGGTGCGCGCGCTGACTGGTGTAAGTGCGCACGAGTAGACGCATCGAAGGATGCGCGACTTCATCGGCTGCGCGACGGCTTCGAACGGCATTGTCAAATTGCGGGCGATGCCGGATAGAACTCGCGATGAAGAAGAACTCGCCGTTTCGCGGCTTCCGTTTTCCGCCGGCCATCATCAGTTGCGCGGTACGGAGGTCCCACCGTTTCAATCTGAGCCTGCGCGATATCGAGGAACTGCTGCTCGAGCGCGGTGTAACGGCTACGTACGAATCGGTGCGTAACTGGTGCGACCGGTTCGGCGCACAGTTTGCTCGTCGTGCAAAAGCCGCGCGCCACCGTGCACATCTCACCGCGCAGCTTGCAATGTGGCAGCAATGGACTTCCGCTGACGCTGCATTTTAATAAGAATTCCAACCCATTTAAAGCAGACCTCGCTCGCGTCGCTCAACTTGACAAGGCCTGCCCCGCCTGTCACAGCACCCGTGCTGCCGGATGACTGCTATGACGCGAAACGGCAGGTGCACGCGGTGCAGATTTTTCCGATAAAAAGTTCGATTTGCTGCGCCTGCTGGTTGTGTTTGCAAGCAGGCAGGACCATACTTTCTCGCAATGCATTCAATATAGAGGGCATTACAGGATGCCAAGGCCGCCGGTCATCAAGGCACACGAAATTCGCCATGCACTCAAGGTCGCGGCGGTGACTGGGCAGAACGCGCTCCGCGATGTAGCGCTGCTGACGGTGTTCTACGGTACCGGACTCACGGCCAATGAAGTGGCCAGGTTGCAGGTGTCCGATTACCTCTCCAAGAGTGGAAAGATTCGTGTCGATTCGGCGGTGCGGCCAGAAATTGCATTTAACGGCAAGACCCGGCCGCTTGTATCGGCCAACACCAGGACGTGCGCGGCGATCGATGCTTAATCGCATATCGCGTAAACGCCCGCCAAGGGATTACTAACCACAGGGCGGTCTTCAGGGGCCTCGACGGGAACGGCTCGTTGTTCCTGACGAGTGACGGCGAGTCGTTTGCGTTCGCGAGGCGCGTCACGGGGACCGGGACGATCAGCTATTCGTGTGAGACGTTGACTGAAATCGTTCGGCGTCTGCATCAACAGGCAGGGATCGAGAATGGGAATGCGAGCGCCGCACGCCGAACTTTTGCTGTTCGGCTTTATCGTGACGGCCGATCGGTAAAGCTGATTCAGGAGCTGATTGGAGTTTCCAGCCTGTCTGCCGTTAAAAGATTGACAGACAGTGATCCGGTTCGACTGGCGTCCATCGTTAGCGGGGTGATCTAGTGCCACTTTGCGGGGGATAGCGCTGGCCAGTTTGCCCAGAAGCACCGGTCATCGGCGTGCGCGTCATAGAACGTTTCTGGTGCTGTACATCGTTTCCGATACTGAAAAATAGAGATAACAACAATGAGCGTACAAGTGAATATGCCAACCAAGCCTCGCGCCGTCGGCCTCGCAGTGATCGCCTTTCTCGGTTTCGCGCTAATTATCAGTGGTTTCGTGACCGTCGGCCCTGGGCAACGTGGAGTGCTTATGACATGGGGTGCGGTCGAACCGGGTGTACTTGACCCGGGCCTGCATTTGAAGGTCCCATTCGCGCAGTCCGTCGCTAAAATGGACGTTCAGGTGCAAAACTCGCAAGATGCCGAAACGGCGGCGAGCCTTGATTTGCAGGATGTGACGACCACGGTGGCGACGAACTGGCACATTCTGCCTGCCGACGCGGAGTGGGTCTATCAGCACATTGGCAATGAATCCGCTCTGGTTGCCAAGATCATTAGGCCGGCGATCAGTAATTCGGTGAAAGCGGTGACCGCCCACTACAACGCTGAAGATCTGATTACCCACCGAGATCAGGTACGTGGTCAAATCGAGGCGCAAATTACCACCGAACTCAAACCTTATCGGCTGGTGGTCGATTCTGTAAACATCACTGACTTTCACTTCAGTCCACAATTTGTGCAAGCGATTGAGCAAAAGCAGGTAGCCCAGCAGCGAACACAACAGGCGCAATACGAGTTGCAGAAAGCCAGGGTCCTTGCTGATCAGAAAATCGTCGAGGCACACGCTCAGGCTGAAGCGCAAAAGTTACTCCAGCAGACGATAACACCTGAGATCATTCAGCAGCAGGCAGTGGCCAAGTGGGATGGCCATTTGCCGGAAGTGCTGGGGAGTAGCGGAGTCTTGCCCATGCTTGGCAATCTTGGGATAGGTAAGGCAGATCGATAGGAAAATACGCAAATGTCGCGCAGATTCGGTCGCGCCTTCGTCGGACCTTCAAGTTGTAAATACACGGGAAAATATCGTGAGTGAACTCGACCTGCAGACGGATCTTTCGACGCTGCCCGGCGTGTCGGACGTGTACCGCGATCCCGAACGTAGGCGCCTCCTCGTGGGCTTCGTTGACGGGTCGACTGCAACGATTGATCGCGATCCCCTGGACCTGTTTGCTCGACGGGATTCGTACATCATGGGTCTGTTCGGTCAGCCGCAAGGCAGACCCGATGTGAATTTCGTTGGTCGCCCGCGGGCCAAGGTGATCGAGCACATTGCCGATCCGGCCGCGCGTGCGGCGACGTTGGCCTAACACGGAAAATCTGGAGATACTGATGGCGACAACCATGTACTTCGAAGAGACGATACGCGATCAAGGCGGCAAAGCGGCGCTTGATCTTGAGGTAGGTCGTTCGTCGTTCTATCCGGAGGACAGCATTTACCTGACCGTCGATGGTAAAACCGTAATCATGGATCGCGCCACTGCCAAGCGCTTTGTCGATGCTGTCGTCGCCGTCGGGCAATACCACTGCATGATCGACTAGGCGAACCACGGGAAAATGGCGCTTTGTCCTGCAAGCTGTATGCCGCTCTTTCCACGCGGTACGTATCTGCTCTTAGACGTAGCCGGGTTCACGCAATGGAAGCAATGCAGCGGCTGCGGACGGCTGGTCAAACCGTGTTGGTTGAATGGGAAGGCCGGGGTGCCACGTTATTTCATTGCGCGCCACGACGCATAGGGAAATCGAACTCATGACATACGTTATCAAATACACGCAAGGCTCCGGGCCGACCGAGCGATGGTTCCGCAACTGCGCTTCTGAAGCAGAAGCGCGCGCTCAGTTTTGGAGCCAGCCACAGGTCAAGAACAACCCAAAGACAGAGATCGTGACTGTCAGGGAGTTGCCCTGAAAATCGAGAGCAAAATAAATTTGCTTCAGCCAAACCAGCAGTGGATCGAACAGGCTCAGGCCGCGACCCGAAAGACCAATCCAACCGCCGCAGAGGTAGTGGCAGCCACGCGTAGTTTCGCTGTGCTGGGGCGTGAAGGCCTGTTTAACGCGCGCCTCTGTTACAGTGAATCGACCGATCCACGACGCCATCAAGGAAGTCACTGATCGCGCGGGCGTTCAGTGCGCGAGTGTATTTTCGGGAAACTGGCGTACAGCTATCTCGGGCCTCAGCAAAGCTGAGGAAGCGCATTTCAAGTTGCTGGTCTGCGATCACTGCACGGTTAATTAGCCGAGGAATTTATGGAAACGAGAACGATGAACGGTTTGCCGAAGCTCAAGCCGACCGGCGCTACGGACGAAACGTACGGCGGCGTCACGTATCACATTGGCGGCGAGCTTGTGCCCGTCCTTTCGGTCGACGTGTCACGTCAGTCCGTCTATTTCGAACACCATATCCTGCTCTGGAAGAACTCGAACGTAAAGATTGGCCTCCGCTCCATGAAAGGGGCTTTGAAGCGGATGATGGCGGGTATGCAAATTTTCGTAACCGAGGCGAGCGGCAATGGCGTCATTGCCTTCAGCCGCGACGGGGCAGGGCATATCGTCCCGATCCATCTTGCGCGAGGCGAAGAGTTGCATGTACGCGAGCATCAATTCCTCGCAGCGACAGCTAGCGTCGATTACTCGTTCGAGCGGGTGCGCGGCATCAGCAACATGCTCTTCGGGCAGAGCGGATTCTTCATCGACAAATTCCGCGGTGAGACGGGTGACGGGGTGCTCTGGCTGCACGGCTACGGGAATGTGTTCGAGAAAGAGCTCGCGGAAGGCGAGACCATCGATATCGAGCCGGGCGGTTGGCTCTATAAGACGCCTGCCGTCAAGATGGAAACCGTCGTCGACAGGCTCTCCAGCGGGCTCTTTGGCGCGGGCATGAACTTCATCGTCAACCGGTTTACCGGGCCCGGTCGTGTCGGTATCCAGTCGATGTACGTCAACTACGACAGCAGTGACAAGTAAGCTGCAAGTGGCGGGACTTGGTGCCCCAGGCCATCGTTCGACATCGGAATATCCCAATAAGCGATGGATACGAGCCAAACGCCGATGAGATTCGTCAATCGAGTGATGATGCTGACCCTGTTCGCGGGCAGTGCATTCATGCTGCGAGAGACCATGCGGCATTTCCGTAGGACGCGATAAATTTGTCACTACCCGTTCCCAGTAACCACGAGCCAAAGCACGACCCGGGTGACAGTTTTATTTACCTTTGAATCGCAATAAAAGCGTCAATTCGCACAAGTCCGTATTAAATTCGTCACTTCACCTCCTGGACTTCGAATCCCGTCCGTAAGGTTTTGATCTTATGGAACATTCCCTGAAAATCCCGGAGCCGGGTGCGCTCGCTCGGCTTCGTTGCGCTCTTTCCCGTGAACTCACCCATTGCATCATGATGTGATATAAAGTGCGGAAGGGCGCCATCGTCTTCTCGCCCGGCAAGAGGAATCATGAGCGATCACAAGGGCGATTTCGCTACCGATGTCCGGCTACTGCGCATTAGCGCCATCGCGGCCGCTGGCGGCGCGCTCAGCACCGTTGCGGCCGACTTCCTCCTGCACCTCATCCGCTTCTTCACGAACCTCTTTTTCTTCCAGACGCTATCCACGGCGAATCGTTCTCCTGCGGAGAACGCGCTTGGCGTATTCGTCGTCGCGGCTCCCGTGATAGGTGGTCTGCTCGTGGGGTTGATCGCCCGGTTCGGCTCGGAACAGATTCGCGGCCACGGCATACCCGAAGCCATCGAGGCCATTCTGTTCGGCAAGAGCCGGATGTCGCCGAAGGTTGCCGTGCTCAAGCCGCTTGCTTCCGCTATCGCGATTGGCAGCGGCGGCCCGTTTGGAGCGGAAGGCCCGATCATCATGACGGGCGGTGCGATCGGCTCGCTCATCGCGCAGTTCTTTCATCTCTCGGGTGCGGAACGCAAGGCGCTGCTGGTGGCGGGCGCGGTAGCGGGCATGACCGCCGTGTTCGGCACGCCGGTCGCCGCGGTGCTGCTCGCCATCGAGCTGCTGCTGTTCGAATTGCGGCCGCGCAGCCTGTTGCCGGTCGCCATTGCCTGTGCCGTGGCAGGGTTCACGCGTCCGCTGCTACTGGGCAGTGGCCCGTTATTTCCGCTGCAAACCATGCCGCTCGGGACGGTCGGCATCGTGTCGTCGTGCATCGCGGGGTTGATCGCGGGTGCGTTGTCGTGGGGCCTCTCCACATGGCTCTACAAGGTCGAAGACCTGTTCGGCAAGCTGCCGGTTCACTGGATGTGGTGGCCCGCGCTGGGCGCTATCGCGGTGGGCATAGGCGGGTATTTTCAGCCGCGCACGCTTGGCGTCGGCTACGACGTGATCGGCGACCTCCTGCACGATCACCTCGCCATGCAGGCCGTTATCGGCATCGTCGTCGTCAAGGCCATCATCTGGGTGATTGCGCTGGCTTCGGGCACCTCGGGCGGCGTGCTGGCGCCGTTGCTGATGATGGGCGCCGGCGTGGGTGCGCTCGTCGGCCCGTACATGCCAGGCAGCGAGCCCGCGGTGTGGCCGCTCATCTTCATGGCGGCCGCGCTGGGCGGCATGATGCGCGCGCCGATCATGGCCGCAGTGTTCGCGTTCGAATTGACGGGCGACGTCAACGCCTTGCTTCCGTTGCTGGCCTCGGCTGCGGTCGCGTACGGCTTTACGGTGCTGCTCATGCGCCGCTCGATCCTGACCGAGAAAATTGCCCGCCACGGCTATCACATCTACCGCGAATACAGTATCGACCCGCTCGAGCGTCACTACGTCGAAGAGGTGATGACGAAAGGCGTTCAGACGATTGACGCACGCGTGACGGTGGGCGACGTGCTGCGCAGCCATTTCGGCGCGCAGCAGAAGTTCCGCGCGTTTCCGGTTGTCGCCGACGGCGTGCTCGTGGGCATGGTCGACCGGGCGTTGCTTGACAGCACGCCTTCGGGGAACGCCGATACGCCCGTCGGCGAGTTGTTCACGCAGGCGCGGCCCGAGATCGCACTGCCCGGCGAGACCTGCCGGAACGTAGCCGCGCGTCTTGCCATTACGGGCCTCGATCGCGTTCCCGTGGTCGACGACGAAAAGACCCGGCGCCTGCTCGGTATCGTTTCGCGGCACGACCTGGTCAAGCCGTCGTTGTCGGTGTTCACGGAGGAGCGCGAGCGCGAACAGTTCCGGCGCGTGTGGGTTCCGCGCAGTACGCGCTACGCCCCGACCGGCAAGCAGCCGGGCACGACTACGGACGAGCCCGCCGACACAAAGCGCTGAAGGAAGCGTTGAACAACGCGCGTATATGGCCCGCAACGGAGAGATAGATGCCTGAAAAGGACAAGGCGCAGGGAAAAGCGAAACGCGGTATCGGCTCTTTCCTGAAATCGGTTGCGGCGAACGTGCTTTCCGAGCGTGACACGCACCTGGGCGGCGTGCCGAACGAATACTACGCCATGTGGCTGGACCCCAGAATGGTCTATTCGTGCGCATGGTTCGAAAGCGGCGAAGAAGACCTCGCTACCGCGCAGCTCAGGAAAATCGACCACGTACTCGCGAAAATCGGACTCCAGCCTGGTGACCGCCTGCTCGATGTCGACTGCGGGTGGGGCGCGCTGGTCATTCGGGCTGCTGAAAAATTCGGCGCGCGTTGCGTGGGCATTACGATGTCGAAGAATCAGCTCGAATGGGCCAACGAGTGCGTGACGGCGGCGGGCCTTGCCGACCGTGTCGAAATCCGCTTGCAGACCTATGCCGATGTCGAAGGCCGTTTCGACCGGATCACGAGTCTCGGTATGTTCGAATGCGACGGTCGCAACGATCTGCAGGACTACGCCACGGTATTGCAGCAGCACCTTGCGGCGGACGGCGTGCTAGTGACGCACGGGATCGTGTCCACGGCACCGGGCGGCATCGACTCGCGCTTCGGGCTGGACAATGGTGGGTACCTGGCGCGTTATCTCTTTCCCGACGACGACCTTCCGGACCTCGGCTACGCATTGACCGCCATGCGTGAAGGCGGGATCGAAGTGTCGAACATCCAGAACCTGCGGCGGCATTGCGTGAGGACGCTGCACTTGTGGGAGGCGAACTTCCGCACGAAGGAACTCGCATTGCGGAAACTCGTGAACGATCGCAAGTATCAAACCTGGTGCAAATATCTGCGCGACTGGGCTACTGCGTTCGAGCGCGACGAGGTGTCGATCTACGAGATCGTCGGGCGCAAAGTGGGCACACGCGCGAGCGCGCTGCCCTGGCCCGGCGTGGGCAGTGTTCTGTCCGAGGAATAACTTTGCATACAAGCCCGATTTTCTCGATGATGGAATCGGCGATCGCCGTCCACATGAACGGGCGTAAACCGAAACGGTTATGTGCGCCTGTGGCGGGCTGTAGCGAATCGCATTGTCGATTTGCCTCGTCCAGTCAAAGGCTTCTGCTCGCGTAGAACGTTTATCGCCTGGCTCGGAAGCGGCACGATATGCACGCCCCTGGACTTCATTTTCTCTGCCCGGATCCGCCATTCCGCTCCGTCGAGCTCGATTTCCGCCCATTCAGCGTGACGCGGCTTACCACGCCGGACAAGAGTACGGGAGCCAATCGGGCGGCACATTGGACAACACGCGAAGCATGCAGGCCATCTATGGCTCGCAACAATACACCAACCTGCTCGGGGTCAGTGATCGCCGGAAAGCCGATGATGGGCTTCAAGGGCTTCCGGTGTGCGCGCATCATCCTGTCTGGCATCGAGGTGATGCATATGATTCGAAAAGGGCAGATGAAGGATGCCGGAGGCACCCAAACCGCTGCCGGGCAATTCCACTTGCGGGCCATATAAGCAGTCCGGTTTAAATAGAAACTCTCGCGCCCACCTTCTCTTATCGCAACACAACCTCAAGTTGACCGTGCCCCTTTCTCCGGCCCTGGACACACTGACCATCGCATGATTCAACAGAGTTGATTTAGATCAAAAAACAGAGCGCTGCTGTTGAGAATGGATTTGATGGCAGCGTTAAGACTCCGGTAAGGAAGCTGTCCGAACATGTAAAGCATCTGTTGGGAGGATTCGCGATGCTCACGTCCGGGCGCCTGTGCGCACTTCGTTCTCTGTACATCTGCGGCATTGTCGCTGCCGCCGGTGTTTCAACCGCGTTCGCGCAATCTCCTGCACAAATCCTGAACGGCTACGCCGCGCAGTCGGGAACTACACCTGTTCCGTCACGAGGCCAGCAGTTCTTCACAACGCGGCACGGCCATGAGTGGGCCTGTGCAACGTGCCACGGCGCGACGCCGACCGGCAGCGGACGACATGCGGCCACCGGCAAAGCGATTGCACCGCTTGCCCCGGCGTTTAATCCGGAACGCTTCACGGACACGGCGAAGACGGAAAAGTGGTTCCGCCGCAATTGCGGGGATGTGGTCGGGCGCGAGTGCACGGCGTCGGAGAAGGCAGACATCCTGAGCTGGCTGATGACGCTCAAGCCATAGCGCGCACAAGCGCGATCCATATCGATGACTTCGCTGGTGACAGACACATGAGAATCCGATTCGCTTCTGTTATTGCATACGCGTTCGCGACACTTGCCGCGACCGTGCTTTCAGGCCTTGCTTTCGCGGAGGAGGAGCAACTGCAGGCAAGATCCGTGACGCCCCTGCCGAAGTACCAGCAGGAGTGTGCCGCCTGCCACATCGCGTATCCGCCGGGTACGTTGCCCGCGGATTCGTGGCGGCGCATCCTGAACAATCTCGATCACCACTTCGGCACCAACGCGTCTCTGGACGCCGCTTCCGTGAAGCAGATCGAAAGCTGGCTCACAGCCCATGCCGCAAACGCGGGGCGGGCGACGAGCGCCCCGCCCGAGGATCGCATCACCCGCTCCACATGGTTCATGGCCGCGCACGACGAAGTTCCCGCGTCGACGTGGCGGCGTCCGGCAGTCAAGAGCGCATCGAACTGCGCCGCCTGTCACACGCGGGCAGATCAAGGAAATTTCGATGAACGATACATTCGCATCCCGCGCTGACAATAAAACGCGCGCGTCCGGCACGGCCCGGATTCTGGTATGGGACGCGCCCGTGCGCGTGTTCCATTGGCTGATGGTTGCCTCGTTCGCAGGCGCATGGCTGACGGCGGAAAGCGAGCGATGGCGCCTGCTGCACGCGACACTGGGCTACACGATGGTCGGGCTGGTGGCGTTTCGCATCGCCTGGGGACTGATGGGAACCCGATACGCCCGGTTCTCCGCCTTCGTGCGCTCGCCAGCCGCGGTCATCCGCTACATGGCGAGCCTCGTCAAGGGACGTCCGGAACGACACGTTGGCCACAATCCCGCAGGCGCTATCGCGATCATTGCTATGCTGCTTATGACATTGGCCGTCGGAGTGACCGGTTGGGCCGTCTATAACAGCACCGGTGGCGAATGGCTTGGCGAGCTGCATGAGGGCGTCGCCAACGCCATGCTCGCGCTCATCGCCATTCATGTCATCGCGGTGCTGGCGAGCAGCCTGCTGCACCGCGAAAACCTGATTGGCGCGATGGTAACGGGATACAAATCGGGCCACGCGGACGAGAGCATTCGAACCGCGCGCTGGGGGTTCGCTGCATTGGTAATGGCAGTTGTCATCGCCTGGTGGTGGACGCAATGGCAGGCGGCGCCAGTACCGGCGCCGGATCAGACCGCGGGAGCCGCTGCGCATCCGCGGACCGAAGGCGATGGCGACGCCGACTGAGCCCGATCGACAGGACATTTCACGCGTGCGCATTCTGCTTGTCGAAGACGAACCCCTGCTCGGCGACGGCATTCGTGCCGGGTTGCGGCAGCAGGGTTTTCAAGTCGACTGGGTTCGCGACGGCGAGGCCGCGCAGAGCGAGTTGTGCGCGCATCCTTATGCGGCCGCGGTCCTCGATCTCGGCTTGCCGCGCATGGACGGAATCGAGGTGCTGCGAAGCGTGCGCCGCGCCGGTGTGGAGCTTCCCATTCTGGTGCTCACGGCGCGCGATGCCGTGCCGGATCGCATTCGCGGACTCGATGTGGGGGCCGACGACTACGTAGTCAAACCGATCGATCTGCATGAACTCGGCGCCCGGCTGCGGGCACTGGTGCGCCGCGCGCATGGCCGGCCGCGCGAGCGGCTTCAGGCTCAGGATGTCGTACTGGAACCGGCATCGCGCACGGTGTACCGCGACGGCGTACCCGTGACGCTGTCCGCGCGCGAGTTCGATCTACTGCACGTGTTGATGCTGAATGCGGGGCGCGTACTTTCGCGTGAACAGATCGAGCAGCACTTGTATAGCTGGGGCCAGGAAGTGGAAAGCAATGCAGTCGAAGTACATGTGCACCGCCTCAGAAGCAAGCTCGGCAGCAACCTGATCCGGACCGTGCGCGGCGTAGGCTACGTGCTGATGCGCGAAACCACGGGCGAACCATGAAGCTGCCGCGCTCGCTGCAGGGACGTTTGCTGGTTCTCGTGACGGGAGTGGTAGCGGCCGTGTGGCTGGTTGCGAGCGCACTCACCTGGCAGGACGCGCGACGGGAAATCGATCGGCTACTCGATAGCCATCTCGCGCAGGCTGCAGCACTGCTGGTGATGCAGCAGGCCCAGGCGGCAGACGACGACGAAACCCTGGATGCGCCGATTCTGCATCCCTATGCGCCGAAGGTGGTATTTCAGGTTTTCCACGAAGGGCGGCTCGGAATGCATTCGGCCAATGCGCCCGCGCAACCCATGGTGCCTCCCCAGGAGAAGCGGGTGTCGGGATTCTGGACCGTCCAGATAGATGGCAATGCATGGCGGGTGTTTGCGACGCCTGGCGCGCAGCACGATGTTGAAGTCTACGTGGGCGAACGGATCGATTCACGCACTTCGATACTGATGGCGGTGATGCGCAGCGCCTTCTGGCCCATGGCCGGCGCGCTGCCGGTGCTCGCGCTCGTGACCTGGTGGGCTGTCCGGCGAGGCGCGGCGCCGCTACGGGACCTGGGGAGCATGCTGGCGCGGCGCGATCCGCGTGCACTGGATGCGGTCCAGATGAATCGCGCGCCGCAGGAAATGCAGCCGATGCTCGATGCGCTCAACCGTCTGTTCGATCGCATTCGGGCCGTACTCGACGCGGAGCGGCGGTTTACCGCGGACGCCGCGCATGAACTGCGCACGCCGATCGCCGCAATCAAGGCGCAGGCGCAGGTGGCGATGGCGGAAGATGATGCCGGGCTTCGCACGCACGCGCTCTCTGGCGTGCTTGAGGGCTGCGACCGTATGGTGCATCTCGTCGATCAGCTCTTGCTGCTGTCGCGGCTCGAAGCCGGTGCGCCGACCGGCGATAGCGCTGCGGTCGATCTTGGCGCCGTAGCGAAGCAGGTTGTCGCCGACATCGCCCCGCAGTCGATCGGCAAGTTGCAGCAGCTCGAACTCGTTGCGCCTGAACGCTGTGTCGTCGCAGGCAACAAGGTGCTGCTCGCGTCGCTCATTCGCAATCTGGTCGACAACGCTGTCCGCTATAGCCCGCCTCGGGCTCGAATCTCGGTGTCGGTGCGCCGTCGCGATGACCACGTCATGCTGGCCGTAGAAGATAGTGGACCGGGTCTGCCGGAAGATGACCTGCAACGGCTGGGAGACCGGTTCTTCCGCGCGCGGGGCAGCGGGCAAAGCGGGAGCGGGCTCGGATGGTCAATCGTACGGCGCATTGCGAGCGTGCATAGCGCCGCGATCCGCGTCGGCAGGTCCTCTGCACTGGGCGGCTTGCGTGTGGACGTTTCCTGGTTTGGCGCGAATACATTGGATGACGTGAAATCGAACCCACACAGCGTCCAGACCTGAATCGATTGCGCGATCGGTGTGGAGCACTGATTCAGCGTTTGAACGTTCCGGGCTCAAGACTTCGCAGGACCTTTGTCCCTGCTTTTCGACGGCTTGGTTTGCCCTCGCCATCTCAACTTGCGCTGCTCTAACAGCATTTTCCAGTCGAGTTTCATGAGCACGTACACAAACGCAAGCAGTGCCAGTTGCGAAAGCGCGAACCCAACTCCGAGATACTTTCCGTCAAACAGGGATTCCGGGTCGACGGCCGCGGATGCAAACCGTCCGAGTCGCGCCCAGATCACATAACTCACGGCGCGTCCGGCAAAAAACGCTGCGCCGATAAACCTGAGCGGCAAGCCCGATAGTCCGTAAGCGATGAACAGATAATTGGACGGAAACGGGCTGAGCGCATAGACAAGAAAGGCGCCGACCGTCTTCTTTTTGTGCGTTTCGAGCCACGCGCTGACCACGTCGATGTTCTGGCGATCCGCTTCGCGGATCCAGCGCCTTCTTACAAGTGAACGAGAGAAGGCGGCCAGCGCGAGCCGGCCGAGCGTCGCCGCGCTGGCCGCAACAAGCGCAAAGAGCAGCGTGCTGCCCTCCTGAACGTTGAAGCCAACCCACGACATCGCCATCCAGGTGGGTGGCGCAAACGCCGGCATGAGATTGATCAGCAATACAACGAGAAACAGGACCGCCAGGGTCTTCACGCCGATCCTCCATGAACGCACACGGCGCATGCTTTCGCCGGTACACTCGACGCGGCTCGCATGTGCGCGCTCCGTCGGCGAGGTGATATTTGTCTTGCCTGCGACTAACCGGCCGACGCCGGCACGAGTAGCAGCGGTACTGACGTCAATCTCACCTCGCGTTCCGCGACGCTGCCGAGCAGCCAGCGAGTCAGACCGCGTCGTCCATGCGTTCCCAGCACAACGAGCTGCGCCTTCCAGTGGCGCGCCTCACGGTCGATTGCGTGAGGCACGTCATCAAACGTATTCCTCGTCTTGATGATCGCCGTCTCCACCACCCATTTCGTCTGCTGGCCGTACGCGGCGAGTTCGTCGGCTGCCGCCTTGACGGCGATTTGCCCGCTCTCGCCCAGCAGGTCTTCGAGCTGTTTTTCGACAGGCCCCGTCCCCGATGCAAGAAGCCGGTCGACTACGTAGATGACGCGGCAGTCCGCCTGCGGCGCCACCAGCCGGGCACCGACACGCAAGGCGGCTACGGACGCGTCGCTACCGTCGGTCGCAAACAGAACCCGGGACGGGGGTTCGTCTGGGCCAGTCTCATGGTCTACCGGAACGATCAGCGTCGGCCAGTGGAGCAGCCGCGCAAGCGGTGCGGAAACCTCGCCTTCCACCCAGCGCAAAAGCGTCCGGTGATGGCGCGTTCCGAGGACAACCAGATCGGGTGACCATTGCGACAGCGCTTCGGCCAGCGCGTGGACAAGATCTCCGCCTTCCCGGCTCAGGTCGACGAGTTGCCCCTCGAGTTGCGCGCCGCAACCCTCCAGGGCGGTCTGGGCAGCCTGGATTGCCTCTGCGGCAACGTGCCTCAGCTCCTCGCGCGCGGCTTCGAGCTGCGACCCGGCCCACGTTCCGAGCGGCACAAGCGTGCGTGGATTCTCGGCGATCGATACGACGCGCACCGCAACGCCGGGACGCAGGAGCGGCCTCAGGTATCGGAGCGCCGCAGCCGAGGCCGGCGTGGAATCGACAGCGACCATGATTCTTGCGAAGGGCATGGAAGCATTCGTGGCAGATTTCTGCGTCATTTCGGACCTCACGATCGATGGCGGAAAATCATCTCCTACACTGCCCGGGTTGCGGCGCCGACGTATGATGCAGATCATCCAGCTTTGCGCGTGAACCATCAAGATGGGCTGTTGATGTCTGTCGCGGCAGAACCCGTTTCGCCAGCGCGCTCTGAAACAGCAGAAGATCTCCCCGTGCGGTATCCCCGTCGTCCGATTGAGGTATGTCCTGGCCATGCGCTACATCGTACGATCGCCGAATGTGCTGCTGCTTGCCGTTTGCGCGGTGACGCTCATCGCGGGACTTGTCTGCCGCATCGCCGGATCGGACGAGGCGGCACGCCTCCTCTGGCTCGTGGGCCCGTTGCCGGTTCTCGCAGCGCTTGGCGCCTCGATCGCCAGTGCGCTGCGTCGCCGCGAGGCTGGGGTCGACATTCTTGCCGCGCTGGCGATTGTTTTCGCGCTGCTTCTGGACGAACGGCTGACTGCGGCCGTCATCGCCTTGATGCTTGCGACCGGCCGGACCCTGGAAGATTACGCACGCGAACGGGCGCGGTCCGAGATGACCGCTCTGCTTAGCCACGCGCCGCGCGAGGCGATGCGGTTCGAGGCAGGCGAGTGGCGCACCACCGCACTCGACCGTATCGCGGCGGGCGATCGTCTGCTCGTGCGTCATGGCGACGTCCTGCCGGTCGATGGAACCCTGACTGGCCCCGCAGACCTCGATGAATCGACGCTAACGGGCGAATCACGCAGTTGCGCACGCACATCCGGCGAAGGTGTCCGAAGCGGCGCCGTGAACGTCGGCGCGCCGTTTGAGATGATTGCGTCCGCCACGGCTGCGGACAGCACGTTTTCCGCGATCGTGCGGATGGTCGAATCGGCCCAGCGAGGGCGTAGCCCCGCGACGCGACTCGCCGATCGCTATGCACTCGGATTTGTTGTGTGCACATTATTCGTTGCCGCCGGTGCATGGCTTGCAAGCGGCGAGGCGGTACGTGCACTCGCGGTGCTCGTCGTGGCCACGCCCTGTCCGCTGATTCTCGCCGTGCCGGTCGCAATTGTGTCAGGCATGTCCCGATGCGCGCGCCGCGGCGTGCTCGTCAAGGATGGCGGCGCGCTCGAACAACTCGCGATTGCTCGCACGCTGTTTTTCGACAAGACGGGAACGCTGACCGCCGGGCACGCACGCCTTGTCGCGATTCAGACCGGCCCCGCGGACAGCCCGCAGCGCGTGTTGCGCATTGCCGCGTCGCTCGCGCAGGCCTCGGCTCACGTCATGTCCGAGGCCGTCACGTCGGAGGCGCGTGCGCGCCAGCTCGCACTGTCTGCTCCACAAGGTGTGCGTGAAGCTCCCGGCGCAGGAGTCGCCGGAAACGTCGACGGACACACGGTTGCAATCGGATCGTTTGAGTTCGTCTGCACGACGGCGCCCGCTGCCGCCTGGAGTGAGCGGCTTCTTCGTCGCGTTGCCTACGAAGGCGCGTCTGTGGTCTTCGTCAGCGAGGACGGGGTCATGACGGGCGCGATTCAGATGGCGGACCGCATCCGTACCGACACGCCGCGCGCACTCAGGCTGCTGCGACGCGAAGGCGTTGATCGGATCGTGATGCTGACGGGAGATCGGGCCGATGTGGCGGACACTGTCGGCACCATACTTCAGGTCGATGCAGTGCGCGCCGGTCAGACGCCTGCGGACAAACTCGCTGCAATCGACGAAGCGAGACAAAACGGCCCCGTCATGATGGTCGGCGACGGTGTGAATGACGCGCCCGCACTCGCGACTGCCGACGTCGGCATTGCGATGGGAGCGAGGGGCGCTGCCGCGTCGTCCGAGGCAGCCGATGTGATCCTGCTGGTCGACCGGCTCGACAGGCTGGTCGACGCACGGCGCGTGGCACAGCGTACGCGCCGCATTGCGATCCAAAGCGTGTACGTCGGCATGGGACTCTCTCTGGTTGCAATGGGTTTCGCAGCGATCGGGATCCTTTCCCCGCTGGCCGGTGCGGTGCTCCAGGAATTTATCGACGTTGCCGCCATCGCGAACGCACTGCGTGCATTGCGTGCCCCGGCAGGACTGGGGGGCGTCATGCCGACCGGCTCCGCCGCTCAGCTCCAGCAGGCGCATACGCAACTTGAACCGGTGATCGAGCAGATCCGGCAGCTTGCTGATGAGCTGCCGGATCTGCCCGCGACAGCGGTTAAAGGCCGGCTTTCCGATCTGGGGGTGCTGCTGAAACAGCAACTCATTCCCCACGAAGCTCACGACGATACGCAGGTCTACCCTCGACTTGCGCCGCTGCTGGGCGGGGACGACCCACTCGCGTCGATGAGCGCCATGCACCGCGAAATCTTTCACGTTACCCAGACACTGAACCGGATGGCGAACGACATGCCCACCGACGGTCCCGACTCCGACTGGCTGCGTGAAATCCAGCGCCTGCTTTACGGTCTTTACGCGGTCGTCCGTTTGCACTGCGCCCAGGAGGACGAGCTTTTTCACGCGCTCGGCGATAGCACATGACCTTGCCTGATTTGCGAACTGCTTCGACCATGCAACCGAACCGTCTCCAGCTACATGGCGTAGCGTCCAAAATCAACGCCGTGGTGCAAGGAGATGTGAATCGCAGCAGCAGTCAGGAATTCCGAGAAACAGCCACATGCCTCCAAGGATCAGAATGACGGCGGCTGTGAACTTCGCGAAGCCGGTGCGATGAAGTACAAATCGCCATCCCCGTGAGTTGCTGTCATCGGTTTCGGACTTCATATGCCAAAACCGTCGCAACAACTTGCTGAGCAGCATGTCCAGTCGCTCTATCGCGTACCTTCGAATGGGCCCACGAGACTCTTCGATGCACATCCGCTGCCAATACAACACTGACGACGGTGCATGCCGGGTGGCCGAAGCAGATTGACCCAGCGCAGGGGAAGATTACCGGTTACTGCGTTATCCGCTCTGTGTGCGCACATCTGGCAACGCTACCGGCGACTGGCGAAGCATGCGTCCAGACTGTCGGTCGCCGTTGGCCGTTCGCGCTGGCTTGGTGCGGCTCCGATGCGCAGCGCCGTCTTCCTGGTCTGGACACGCAGGGCGGGGTTGAAAAACGGTGTTCAACAGCCAGACGACAGGTGGCTTCGCCCTCGAGGACTCCGCCTCAACACCTCAACCAGCCCCTTCCGCGCGCAGTATCAATAAACGACCGCGCCCCATCGGCAATCTGGCCTTCATCGGCGCCTGAATACGCTGCCTGAAGCTCCGCGACAATGTCCGAAACGCTGCGCTGTCCGTCGCAACGCTTCAAGATCTCACCAGCGCTCATGTTGAGCTTGATCAGCCCTTCCGGATAAAGGATGACGTAGGCATCCTGACTGGCTTCCCAGCGGAAAACGAAATGCGGTGCGAGGCGCGGGCAGGCCTCAAGGGAGACGGCGAATTCGGTGGTCATGGCGGGATGCGGCGCTGGCGCCGGGCGGTGGTCCGTACTGCTACTGCTGTGCGGCCGCCCGGCGTCGGCTTACCGGACGTAGACGTAAGCGGTAACCTCGAAGCCGAGGCGGATGTCACAAAAGGCCGGGTTTTCCCAAGTCATGTCAAGTCTCCATTCATCGAGTTATGCGATGGCATCCTGTCATCGCTGATCGATTATCGGCACGACGTTCACGCGAGCGCTAGCGATGTTTCACGAGAAACCCCTCATGAAAATCTGGACTCGTCGAGCATCGTCCCGTTTTGGAACAGTGCGCGCCGCGATGTGTCCCGTAACGGCGCATTGACGCGCGCGCATTTGTCTCGGTCGGCCGCGCGTGCGCCTCAACGCGGATATCCGCCTCCATTGATCGTTCCCCCACAGGCCGACGATTTCCGTTCCTCGCGCGGCGCACAGCCATGCACCTTGTTAAGGTGGTATCGAACTTGCATCTTTTCAGCCGGAGGCAGCAAGCGCTCGCCTTCTACAAAAGAGGGCATGAGGGGATGACAACACAATTACAACCAGTGAAGTTGAGTCTGTCCACGCGCATCGGACTCGTGCTGACGGCGCTTGCCGCAGTGCTCGTCGCGGCGCTGGGCGCGATCTGGGTGCAGCAAACGCGCGACTCGATCCACGAGGAAATCACGGCCGCCACGCGCGTCGCCGAGCAATGGCTCGATGTCTCCGCGCGTGAGCTGCAGGCGTATCCGTCGGATTCGAGCCGCGCGCGGCTGCTCGCGCACATCGTTGCGGTCGGCCGGATTCGCGCCAACGCGCTCGAAGTCATCGACGCGCACGGACAGCGGCGCTATCTGTCGCCGCCGCCGACGTACAAGGCCGGTCGTTGGGCGCCTGCCTGGTTCACCGCGCTCGTCGAGCCCCGGTTTGCGCCGTGGCGCGCGCAAGCGGGAGACCTTACGCTTGTCCTTTACCCGGATGCGTCGCGCTCCACGCTCGATGCCTGGGACAACCTGTGTGCCATGGCCGGCTGGGCCGCGCTTCTGCTCGCGGCGCTGTTTCTGGCCGCGCGCTTTGCGCTCAAGCGTGCGCTGTATCCGCTCGATCACGTGATGACGGCGCTCGACCGCACGGGCCAGGGCCACTTCGACACGCGCCTGCCCGTGTTTCCAATTCCCGAGCTGGGCCGCCTCGCGAGAGCGTTCAACGGCATGGCCGACCGGCTTGCGCAAGCAGTCGACGACAACATCCAGCTCGAAGCCGAGCGCGAATTGAGCGTCCGCCTGCAGGCGAGTCTCGAAGCCGAGCGGCGGCATATCGCGCGCGAGCTGCACGATGAACTGGCGCAAGGCATTACCGCTGTACGCGCGCTCGCCGGTGTTGTCGCTCAGCATGGCGAGACGATACCCGCGCTGCGCCGGCCGGCCGAAAGCATCATCGTGGTGACGGGCCAGATGCAGGACGGCGTGCGCTCGATTCTCCATCGTCTGCGTGAAAACCCCGACAACGAGCTGCTCTGCACCGACGAACCACTGCGCCGTCACGTCGACATCTGGCGGCAGAACTTTCCCGACATCGTTCTCAGCGCGACCTTCGCCATCGGACCCGAGCCGTCCGGCAAGGCGTCGATGCACACCTTCCTGCGCGTCGTCCAGGAAGGGCTGACGAACGTCGTCCGCCATGCCCGCGCGACGCGCGTGGAACTCGCATTGCGGCGCTCGCCGGATGGCAACTGGCTGGAGCTCACTCTTGCCGACAATGGCGTCGGCTACCCCGGGCGCTCGCCGGCCGCCGGTTGCGGACTGGGGATGGCCGGCATGCGCGAGCGTGTGCGCGCGCTCGGCGGCGAGTTCGCGTTCGAGGCCATTGCGGGCCGAGGCGCTCGCCTTGCCGTGCGGCTGCCCGCCTTTGCCACACCTGCCGCAGTTGCCGCTGACGCCGCTGACGCCGCTGCCGCTGCCGTGACGCCTTTGGAGGATCTGCGAGCATGAGCACACCGCTTGCCGGCTATCGAATCTTGCTTGCGGATGACCACGCGATGGTCCGCACCGGCTTTCGCTTATTGCTCGAAGGCGCCGGTGCAACGGTCGTGGCCGAAGCCGAGAGCGGCGAAGAGGCCTTGCGCTTCTACGCGGAATGCGCGCCTGACATCCTCGTCATGGACGTGTCGATGCCGGGCATCGGCGGACTTGCCGCGCTCGAACGGCTGCGCGCGCGCCATTCCGAGGCCCGCGTGCTGATACTGTCGGCCCACCAGGACGCGATGATCCCGATCCGCGCGTTGAAGGCCGGCGCCACGGGTTACCTGAGCAAGCGCTGTCTACCGCAAGCGTTGATTCAGGCCGTGCATCAGGTCGCGCAAGGCCAGCGTTATCTCGACCCCGAGCTTGCGCAGCAAGTGGCGCTCGCCCAGATCTCGGGTTCCGCAGATCCGGCGCAGGCGTTGACGGACAAGGAATTCACGATCTTCCTGCAATTGGCGCGCGGGCGCAGCGTCAACGAAGTGGCAAGAGACTTCCATTTGAGCGGCAGTACGGTCGGCACGCATCTTTATCACATCAAGCAAAAGCTCAACGCGGGCAACGCCGCCGAGCTTGCCGTCATCGCCATGCGCGCCGGCCTGCTCGAAGTGTGAAGGGCGGCCCGAACAGCGTGCTCTCATGAAATTCACGAGGCCGGTTTACTGGAAAGATTGAGTGCACGTTCCATCGGATTGCGTCGCCGCCGCCGGGAAGAACGGTCAAGAATGTCATAAAACGGCGGGCATTCTGCACCGCCAGTCGAACAGAAAGGAGACGGCGATGCCGAAGGAATCTCAAGGAGTCAGCCTCGATGGCCAGGGCAAGCCACTGTGGCTGACGCTCGAACTCACCTATCGCTGCCCATTGAAATGCACGTGGTGCAACAACCCGCTCAACTTCAAAGACTACGAAAAGCGCGAGTTGTCCACGCAGGAGTGGAAAGACGTGCTGCGCGATGGGCGCGCGCTCGGTGCATTGCAGCTTGGGTTCTCGGGCGGCGAGCCGCTTGAGCGCGACGATCTCGAAGAACTCGTCGCGTATGCCGACGAGATCGGCTACTACACGAACCTGATCACTTCCGGCATCGGCCTGACCGAACAGCGGATGGCCGCGTTGAAGAAGGCCGGGCTCAAGCAGGTGCAGTTGTCGCTGCAATCGATGCATCCTGAACTGACGGACGAACTCGTCGGTGCGAAGGCGCACGCGCGCAAGCTCGAGGCGGCGCGTCTCATCAAGGCCCACGGTTTGCCGATGGTGCTCAACATGCCGGTGTGCCGCCAGAACATCGGCCAGATCGGCGCGGTCTGCGAGTTTGCCGCCAGCATTGGCATCGAGTACATCGAGTTCGCCAATATCCAGTACTACAACTGGGCGTTGCTCAACCGCGATGAACTGATGCCCACGCGCGATCAGGTGCGCGAAGCCGAAGCGGTGGTCGAGCGCTGGCGTCGCGAGCAGGGCGAGGACATGACGATCTACTTCGTCGTCCCCGACTATTACGAGAGCCGGCCGAAAGCGTGCATGAACGGCTGGGGCGCGATCCATCTGACGATCGCACCCGACGGCGTGGCCATGCCTTGCCAGGAAGCGCGTGTGATACCGGGCCTCGAATTCGAGTCGGTCCGCGACAAACCGCTGTCGTGGCTGTGGCACGAATCACCGCTGTTCCGCAAGTATCGCGGTCTCGACTGGATGCCCGAGCCATGCCGCTCATGCCCCGAGAAAGAGAAGGACTTCGGCGGTTGCCGCTGCCAGGCGTTCCTCCTCACCGGCGATGCGGCCAATACCGACCCTGCATGCAGCCGCTCGCCGCATCATCACCTGGTGACGCAGGCGACAAGCCAGGCCGGGTCGCCGGTGCGCTTTCGCAAGCCGCTCATCAAACGCTGGGACAACGGCGTCTCGACCGCCTTCATGGAGGACTGAATGGGCCATCCCTATGACTCGGCGAGAGGCACGGTCGTGCTCGGCCTGCTGCTGACGGTGGCGCTCGTCGCGCTCGCGCACCTGCTGATGGCGTGAGGCGCACCATGACCTATCTCGTCACCTTCGATCTCTTGTTGCGCTGGACGCATTTTCTTGCCGGCATCATCTGGGTCGGCCACAACTACGCCAACGTGATCCAGCGTCCGAATTGGCGTCCGCTGACAAGCGCCGATCTCGTCAACGATCAAAGCCCGCGTTTTCAGGCGCTGCTGAACCGGGAGCACGGCGTGTTCCGCTGGGCTTCGGTCGTCGCGTGGTCGGCGGGCATGCTGATGCTCTGGCGCTACGGCGCGCTCGTCGGCGCGCTTACGCTGCACGGCGCATTCGTGCCGATCGGCATCGGCGCTTACATTGGCACGCTGATGATGTGCAACGTCTGGTTCGTGCTCTGGCCGCATCAGCAAAAGGTGCTCGGATTCAAGCCCGCGTCGGTCGATGAGCGCGTGCGCTGCGCGCGCATCACGCACCTGTCGTCGCGCACCAATACGATGCTGTCGATTCCGTTGCTGCTGTTCATGGCGATCGGTGCGCACGGCGGCCTTGTGCTGCGATGAACGGCGACACGCTCGTCCAGTCGCGCCCGGCCACCCGAAGCGGTGCGTCATGGAACTTCGGTGCCGGCCCTTCGCGCCTGCCCGATGCCGTACTCGCGCGAGCCGGCGACAGCCTGCTTCGGCGCGCGGCCGACGGCATGGCGGCAATCGAGCGTCCGTTCGCGGGCACCACGTTCCGCGAAATCCTGGCAGCCGCGCGCGAGCGGCTTGCCCGGCTGCTCGGCGTGCCCGATCACTACCGCGTGCTGTTTCTCGCGGGCGGCGCGACGCATCAATTTTCCGCGGTGCCGATGAATCTGCTCGATCCGTCGTCCGGATTGCGCCGCGCCGCTTTTGCGGACTCGGGCTACTGGTCGCGCCGGGCGCTTGCCGAAGCAAGCCGCTATGCGGAAACAACCGTCATTGCGCGTCATGCGGGCGATACGCCGCTCGCCGTGCCGCCGCTCGGCGAGTGGACGCTGCCGCCCGACACGGCCTATTGCCACATCACGGCCAACGAAACGGCCGATGGCGTGGCCTGGCCGGCATGGCCCGAGACGGGCCCGGTTCCGCTCGTGGCCGATGCGAGTTCCTGCCTGCTCAGCGCGCCGATGGATGTCTCCCGCTTCGGACTCGTTTACGCGAGCGCGCAAAAGAACATCGGGCCGTCCGGGCTCACGATCGTCATCGTGCGTGAAGACTTGCTGCATCGCCCTGCGTCGATGGCGCCTCTGCCGTTTCAATATCGGCTCCAGGCTGCCGAGGAAAGCTGTGCGAACACGCCGCCGATGCTGGCCGTTCACCTGGCTGCGCTCGTCTTCGAGTGGATCGAGGCATGCGGCGGCTTGACGGCGATGGCAGCCACCAACATGCGCAAGGCGTCGTTGCTGTATCGGGCGATCGACGAAAGCGGCGGCTTCTATGTCGCGCCCGTGGAACCCGGCCATCGCTCGATGACCAACGCCCGCTTCCATCTGGGGCAGGCGTGCCTCACGGAACGTTTTCTCGATGAGGCCGAGGCTGCGGGGGTCATGCATTTGCGTGGCCATCGTCAGCTCGGCGGCGTGCGTGCGAGTCTCTACAACGCCATGCCGGAGGCCGGCGTCGAGGCGCTCGTCGGCTTCATGGCCGATTTCGCGGAGCAACACCGATGAACGACGGCAGTTGGCCTTCTCGCCTCGGGTTGGCCGGCGGTATCGACAAGGACGGCAGCCGGGCCGCCGAGTTGCTCGGGGCGGGATTCGACAGCGTCGAGTTCGGCACCGTGGCACCTGAAGCTGCACCGGACGGGCACCCCGGTGTTCGTGCGCTCACCGCGCGCCTCGCCGCGTTGGCGCCCGCCGAACGGGCCAGGGCGCGTGTGGGCGTCGGGTTGGGCATGAGCGCCGACGCGCCTGCATCCACGTTGCCAGGCGAATGGACGCGCGGGCTGCACGAAGCCTGGGCCGTTGCCGACTACTTGAGCTTCAATCTGAGTGCGCGGCGTTACCGGCCTCTGTTGAATGCCGATTACGCGGCACTCCTCTTGCGCGCTTTTGCGGGCGTGGCCGCCGAGCGTGATCGACGCACACGCGAAAGCGGCCGCCATGTTGCAATTGCGCTGAAGGTGCCGCTTGCCGGTGACGATCCGTTTCCGCTCGCGGTGGCCGAAGGCGCCGCCGATGCCGGCTTCGATGCGGTAATCGGCGTTCTGCCCGAAGACGCAGGGCGACTCGGGCAGTTGGGCTTGCTTGCCGGCCGGCTGCGCGGCAAGGCTGCGGTGCTCGCCGTGGGCGGCGTGCGCGCGGCAGTCGATGTGCGCGCCGCGCTGGAGGCCGGGGCCAGCGGCGTGCAGGTCCATACGGCCTTCACGCAGCTCGGCGCGCGCTGCGTTGCTGTGCTTCGCGGAGAAGCTCTGGTGCAAATCGGAGGGTGAATCCACCGTTTTTCACCCGCGCCCGAATTTGCACCACAGCCGGAATTTACGCCTGCCTTGCCGCTACGCCGAAGATGCCCGCAGGCGGGGGGGCGCAGCCGCACCCCACTGCCTGCGTCACTCGTGTTCACACGGGCCAGGCTTTTTCGACCCCATCGAGTATCGACCAGAGAATATCGAGCTTGAACTGGAGAATATCGAGCGCGCGCTGCTGCGCCTCGGGCGTGCGGAAGTAGTTCAGCGTGACTTCGAGACCGTGTTCGACATCGCGCTGGGCGAGCGGCACGCGGCTGCGGAAATACTGCAGCCCGTCCGGCTCGATCCACGGATAATGCGATGGCCAGCCAGCGAGACGATCGAGATGGATCTGCGGCGCGAACATCTCCGTGAGAGACGAGCACACTGCTTCCTGCCACGGCGCGCGGCGCGCGAAATTCACGTAGGCATCCACAGCGAAGCGGACTGAGGGCAGCACGAGCGACTGCGACCACATCGTCGCGGAATCGATGCCCACCGCTTCGCCGAGGCGCACCCACGCCTCGATCCCGCCCTCGCCCTGACCATCGGCCTGGCCGTCGTGGTCCACGAGTCGCTGAATCCAGCGCCGGCGTGTGGCGCGGTCCGGGCAGTTCGACAGGATCGCCGCATCCTTGAGCGGAATGTTGATTTGATAGTAGAAACGGTTCGCCACCCAGCCGCGGATCTGCTCGCGCGAACACTGGCCGCTATTGAGCCGCTGATTGAACGGGTGATGAATGTGATAGCGCGACTCCAGCGCGCGCAGCCGCGCCTCGAATTCCGCGGGTGTCCACGGCGCGTCGTGCAACACCTGTGTGGGGACCTGTGCGTTCATCTTCATACCTCGAGAACCATGCCGTCGTGCGCCACATCGATGCCGCAAGCGCGCAGTTGCGCGTGCTCGTCGGAATGCGGGTCGAGAATCGGATTGGTGTTGTTAATGTGCGTGAGAACCTTGCGCGTACCGCGCGGCAATGCTTCGAGCCAGTCGATCATGCCGCGGCGCTCACCCTCGGCGCATTGCGCCAGATGTCCCATTTCGTCCGCGTGCTTGGTCGAGATACCCAGATCGATCATCTCCGTGGCAGTCCAGAACGTGCCGTCCACAAGCACGAGATCGGAACCGCGCATCATGGCATTGATCTCGTCCTGCATCTCCGCCAGGCCCGGTGCGTAGAAGGCCCGAGTACCCTTGATTCGATCCTCGATCAAAAGGGCGATATTCGTGCCGTCGATGCTGCTCTGGCGAAATGGCGAATAGGGCGGCGCCTTGCCGTCGACGGCAATGGGCGTAAAGCGCAAGCCTTCGCATGCGGGAATCGTAAAGTGCTCGCCAGGCTGTATCTCATGCGTTCGCACGCCGCAGTAATGGCCGAGCAGCGGCACAAGCGGCAACCCCGTCGAGAGATCTTCCAGCACGGGCGCGCACGCGTAGAGCGGCAGTGGCGCGGTGCGCTCGCGCAGCATCAGCAACCCGGTCACGTGATCGATCTGCGCGTCGCTCAGCACGACCGCCGCGATTCCGCTGTCGCGTATTGTCCGCTCGGGCTGCATATCAGGATGCGCGCGCAACTGTGTGAGCACGTCAGGAGACGCGTTGACGAGAATCCAGTCGACACCGTTATCGCTGACCGCAATCGACGATTGCGTGCGTGGCAGCACATCGCCGCGCCCGTGGCGCGCACTGCGACAGTTCGCGCAGTTGCAGTTCCATTGCGGCAGGCCGCCGCCCGCGCCCGAACCCAGTATTTTGATTTTCATTGTCGTTGCTTCCGGACGCCACCCGCAACGCCGTTCGGGCGCTGCAGGCGGCGGGTCCCGGCCCGCTTAGCGATTGGCGACATACATCGTGATTTCAAAGCCGAAACGCAGGTCGGTGTACGACGGCGTGGACCATTGCATGGCATGTCTCCTTGTGTGCAAATGAATTGTAATTGGATGGAAGAACCGCACTGGATGCGCGGCCGTTTCCTTTGAAGCAAGAGGTATGCCGATGTCGATACACGAAGCGCGCAAGCGGCGCGAGCGGAGCTTCGTGCGATAGCCGACAAGGACATTGTCGTTTTGCAGACGCAAGGGGGCCGAACGTGTTGCCGCCCGACACGTTCGGGAAATGCACAGTGTTGATTTTTGGAGCACTTGTGCCGCAGGATGCAACACCCGTGTGACAACTCGCTCGAGAAAAAGCGTGGCGAAGACGGTGGAGAGTGCGGCAGCGCCAGCATTGCGACGAAAGCGTATGCGCTCGCAGCGCTGCGAGCGACATGCCGAGCTACAATTTGCGGACTCACCCCAATCTGTATCAATTCGTACCTCGCGTGCGATTCTTGCCTGGTTGAACGCTTTTTTTTCACTACGCGCTCGTGACGAGCGGCCCATTCATGCGCAGACAAACTTCCGGCTGGCCAACTTCGTGCGGCCCGCTGCGCCACCTGCGCCTGAATAGAGACGGGCATTCAATCGCGTTCACGGTGGCCGGCGAGAGCACGGCGCAGACAGTCGTCGTGCTGCACGGCGGCCCGGGCAGCGCAAGCCAGCCCGGCATGCTGGCCTTGTTTGACCTGACGAAAACACGTGTCGTACTCGTCGATCAACGTGGCGCGGGCGAGTCGCGTCCACGCGGCGGGTTGCGCGGCAACCGCACGGACCACCTCGTTGCGGATCTCGAGGCGATTCGCCGCGCGCTCGGCATCGCGCGCTGGGGGATCGTCGGCGGTTCCTGGGGCGCCGCGCTTGCGCTCGCGTATGCAGGTCAGCATCCCGCAAGTGTGCTGGGCGTCGTGCTGCGCGGCCTCTTTCTGACCTCGCGACATGAAGTACGGCACCTGTTCGTGACATCGCGCCACAAAGCGCCACGCGCCTGGCGGCGCCTGTACGCCGCGGCCGGATGCACCCGCGCGAGCGCGTTGCTCGCATGCTGTGGGAAGCGATTGCAGCCTGGCGCGGCATACGTGCGTCAACGTGAGGTCGCGCTCGCATGGCGCGCGTACGAAGAAGCGATACTCGCCTCGTCGTGGCCCGGCCGTGCTTCGGCATCTCGTCCACGCCGCGCAAACGCGCCGAAGGCCATGCGCACGCTCATCGCCAAGTACCGGGTCCAGGCGCATTACCTGTTGCACGACTGCTGGCTCGGCGAGCGGCGCCTGCTCGCTTTCGCACGCAACGCACAACACGCTGGCGTGCCGATCTATGCCGTGCACGGCCTGCGCGATCCCGTGTGCCCGGTCCGCAACGTCGATCGTCTTGCGAAAGCAACGCCTGGCGCGCACATCACCCGCGTACCCGGCGGACATCTCGCCAGCGATCCCGCACTGAAGCGCGGTGTCGCGCAGGCGATACGGGCCATGTTCGCCAGCGCGCCCCAGTCAGTCAGCGCCACGCTCAGTCCCACGCGTAGTGCAGTCCAACCCGGATGACGCACCCCCACTGGTTGCACGTGGCAGGCGCGGTGCCGACATGGCCCTTGTGCGTATTGAACGGAACGGCGCGCGGAAATCCGTCGCGGGAGAGGCAAATATTTTTTCTTCGCTGAATCGCTGAATCGCTGATTGGTGCCGAAGCGACAACAGAGTGCGCACTCCGCCGGTACTACTGGCCTGTGAGTCCCGGGTTTACCATGCTCGCGAGCCTGGTCCCGCGAAAGATCGTTCGATGCGGGCTCAACAAGCGCCCCCGAACCGGTCAGGAGAATCGAGCATGACGCAACGCCTCAACTACTTTCAGCAATCGCCGGAACTGTCCAGAAAGCTCGGCGAGCTTGGCGAACTTCTTCACAAAACGACGCTGGAAGCGCCCATTCGCGAGCTCGTCGAAATCAGGGCGTCGCAAATCAATGGCTGCGCGTTCTGCGTGGACATGCACGTCAAGATGGCGAAGCTCCACGGAGAGCGTGAATTGCGCCTGCATCACGTGGCGATCTGGCGCGAGTCGCCGCTGTTCTCGCCGCGCGAGCGTGCCGCGCTGGCGTGGGCCGAAGTTCTGACCCGCCTTCCGGCCGATGGTGTACCGGACGATCTCTACGAACACGTACTCGAACACTATTCCGCGCAGGAATTATCGGATCTCACGTTTCTCGTGGGTTTGATCAATAGCTGGAACAGGCTGAGTGTCGCATTCCGCAGCGTGCCGGGCTCGCTCGACAGGTTGTTCGGACTCGACAAGGCCAATCTGGAGTGACGCCATGAAACGCACCCTGCTTGCGCTGGCTGCCGCGATGTACTCGTGCATGCTGGCCGCGCTGCCGGCGAGCGCCGAGCCCACAGCCAAAGTCACGTCGCTCGGCACGCGAACCTTGCCCGAATATCCGGGCAAGGAAGTCCAGATGATCGTCGTGGACTATCCGCCGGGCAGTGTCGATCCCGTCCATCGTCACGATGCGCACGCATTTGTCTACGTGCTCGACGGCAGCATCGTGATGGGCCTGAACGGCGGCAAGGAAGTCACGCTCCATAAGGGCGATACCTTCCACGAAGGACCGGCCGATATTCACACGGTCGGGCGAAATGCCAGCAAAACGAAGCCGGCAAAATTCCTGGTGTTCCTGATCAAGAATCAGGGTGCACCGGTCCTCACGCCCGTAAAGTAGCGCGCTCGTCGATCGACGCCAATAGACACCAGTCGAAACCGTGACACGCTGCACGCCGCCATGAACTTTCGCGAGACGCTCGGCGTCGGCTGCGGCGTGCCGCACGTCAGCGGCCCAGGCAGGCACGCAGTGTTTGTGCGAGACGGTGCGCTTCGTGCGCATCGGCGATGTTCGCGAACCCGATGACGAGGCCGCGTGGCGTTTGCTGCGTGCGGCTGCTCGCGTACCAGATCGAAAGCGGCAAGACCGCGAGTCCGGCGTCGCGGGCGCGGGCAGCGACGGCGACGTCGTCGACTGGCCCTTCGGGCCCCTCGGTGAACCGCACCGCGAACTGGATGCCGCCTGACGGCAATTCGACGATCAGCCGTTCGCCGAACGCCTGCCGCAATGCGTGCACGATCAGCGTGCGCCGCTCGCCGTACAGCGTGCGCATCCGCTTCAGATGCCGGGCAAAGTGCCCCTGTTCGATGAAATCCGCCAGGGCCGCCTGCAAGAGCGCTGGCGAGCCGGCATTCATGCTGCATGCCACGCGTTCGACGCGCTCCACGGCGCGCTCCGGCACGACCGCGTACGCAAGCCGCAAACCGGGGTACATCGCCTTGCTGAAGGTACTGCAATAGACCACGTGATCCCGCCGGTCGAGACTCTTCAACGCCGGAAGCGGGTGGCCGAGATAGCGGAACTCGCTGTCGTAGTCGTCCTCGACGATCCAGCCCGACATTTTTTCGGCCCAATCGAGCAGTGCGATGCGACGGGAAAGCGACAGCGTGTGCCCGAGCGGGCTCTGATGCGACGGCGTCACCAGCGCGAAGCGTGCCTGCGCGTCCAGTTGCATGCCGCGCCCGACGTCGAGCCCTTCGACGTCCACCGGCACCGGGACGAGTTGCACGCCGGTCTCGGACAGGAAGCTGCGGGCGAGCAGATAGCCGGGATCCTCGAACCACACACGGTCGTTCGGACGCGCGAGACTGCGCAGCACGAGTTCCAGCGTCGAGCGGTAGCCGCCGGTGACGAACACCTGTTCCGGCACGCAGGTGACGCCGCGCAATAGCGTCAGATAGGTGGCGATGTGTTCGCGCAGCGGCCGGTAGCCGGCCGGATTCGGGTAGCCCAGCAGTGCGCGTTCGCTGCTGCGCGCCCGCTGCGACACGAGCCGGTGCCATACCTTGCGCGGAAATGCATCGAGCGCCGGGATCCCGGGCTGCAGCGGGCGCGGCTCGCCGCTCATCGCGACGGCGATTGGCTGCGGGCGCCGTGGAGGCTGACTGTCGTGCGGCGTGCCCGGCGCCCGGTGCAGATCGGCGTTTTCGGCGCGCCGCGCGTGTTCGTCGGCTCGCGCGGGCGACGAGCGCGTGAGCGATTCCGGCAGGGACGGCGATACGAACGTGCCTGCCGCGCCGCGCATTTGCAGATATCCCTCGTCGACCAGGATCGTGTAAGCCTGTTCCACGGTGCCGCGCGCCGTGTTCAGTTGCGTTGCCAGACCGCGCAGCGCGGGCACGCGATCGCCGGGACGCAGATGACCCGCGGCAATCGCGGTTCTGAACCGCTCGCAAATCTGCAGATAGACCGGCAACTGGTGCTGCCGGTCGATTTCGATGGTCAGTGCGGGTGTTTGCGCAGACATGGCGGTCTCGTGCGTCACGGGAACAGGTGCGACTTGGACTAGTCCAGTCGACGATTCTTGGCACTTATGGGCAGGACATGATTCTTTCACAATTGCGTCACGCGATGCGGTGGTTGTAAGCATTTCGTCGGATACGGCACGCGTCACGTGCCCACGCGTTCAAATTGAATCCTTGTGTCAGGAGAGTTTGCGATGAAGATCGTTGTCATCGGCGGTTCGGGCCTGATCGGCTCGCGTGTCGTCACGCTGCTCGGCGAAGCGGGCCATCAAGCGCTTGCCGCATCGCCGCGCACCGGCGTCAATACCATCACGGGCGAAGGCCTGACCGATGCATTGACGGACGCGGATGTCGTTGTGGACGTGGCGAATGCGCCGTCATGGGAACCGCAGGCGGTACTGGACTTCTTCCGCACGTCGGCGCGCAATCTCGGCAAGGCCGAAGTGGCCGCAGGCGTGCGCCATCACGTTGCGCTGTCCATCGTCGGCTGCGACCGGATGCCGGAGAACGGCTATTTCGCGGCCAAGGTCGCGCAGGAACAGGCGATCGAAGCGGCGGGCGTTCCGTACACGGTTGTGCGCGCAACGCAATTCCTGGAATTCATCGGCGGTATTGCGGATTTCGGCACGGAAGGCAGCACGGTCCGCATCGGCGACGGACTGTTTCAGCCGATCGCGGCGGAAGACGTCGCGGCACTCATCGCGCAATTCGCACTCGCCGGGCCGCTGAACGGCACGGTCGAGATCGCGGGCCCGGATCGCGCGCCGTTCGCGGAGATCGTCGCGCGCTATCTGAAGTCGGTCGGCGACACGCGCACGGTGGTGACCGATCGCGACGCCCGCTACTACGGCGGCCGTGTCGAGGAAAAATCGCTCGTGCCGCTCGGGCCCGCGCGAGTCGGCCGCATCGGTCTCGACGAGTGGCTTGCACGAGGCTGATGCGCGTTCGCACGTGTGGGTGGTCCGCTGGCGCGGGCCAGCGACGGGCAATCGGGATGAGCGGCATGTCTGGGGCGGCTGAAATGAATCGATCGGATCCATCGGAGCATGGCGTTCGTCGCGACCTGGCCGGTCGCGACGATGCATTGTCGGCGAGCTTTGGTGCGAGCTATGCGGGCATCCTTGCATTCGTCGCCGTGGCGAGCGAGGGGAGCTTTACCAAGGCCGCCGAACGTCTCGGAGTCGGCCGGCCGGCCGTGAGCCGGAACGTCCAGAAGCTGGAGACGCAGTTGAGTACGCGGTTGTTCCAGCGGACCACGCGCACGACCGAACTGACGCGCGAAGGCCAACGATTCTTCGAGAACTGCCATCAGGGCGTGGCGCAGATCGTGGAGGCCATGAACGACATGCTGGAGCTGCGGCAGGGGCCGCCGCGCGGCCTCATTCGGATCAGTTCCGCGGTGGGATTCGGCAGGAAAGTCGTTGCGCCCCTGCTGGAAACGTTTGCTCAGGCTTACCCCGACATCTTGATCGATCTGTTGCTCGACGACCGGCCGATCGATCTGGTGTCGGAGCGGATCGACGTCTCGTTCCGCAATGGACGCATTGAAGACTCCAGCATCATTGCCCGGCAACTGATTCCGATGCAGATGGCGCTCTGCGCGGCGCCGTCGTATGTGGCGAGGCATGGCCTCCCGCAGAGTCTGGAGGATCTGTGCGAGCACGAGTGCATCAATTTCCGTTTTGCGAGCGGACGCCTGTTCGAATGGGAATTCACCGTTGATGGCCGAGTGCAAAAGTACCTGCCGACGTCCCGCCTCACGTTCAACGATGCGGATCTGGTGTTGCGTGCGGTTCTGAACGGATCGGGCATTGCTCAGATGGCGGGCTATCAGATTCGCGACCATATTGCATCGAACGAACTCGTCGTCGCGATGGCGAAGCATGTGCCGGAAGATCGCGGCCACTATATCTGCTATCTCAGCCGGCAACATCTTCCGGCGCGCATCCGGATCTTCGTCGACTTCATGACTGAACAGATTCGCGCACTCGACTTGAACTGTATGACCCGATTTAATCCGGATATCGTGGATGCATCATCGGCGGGATTGGCTGCTTGAGGGCAGTCGGCCGTCGCAAATCGCGCGAGCGGCCTGCGGGCGCGTAACTTGCGCCGACCGGGAGGTAACATGAAACGCTTCATTGCGAGGCTCGGAATGAGCACTATCCCGACGCTGACGCGGGGCACCGCGGCAGGCATGGTTCTGCTGGTGACCTCCGTCTTGTTCCCGGCAGCGTATGCGCAGCCCGTTACCACGGGTCCTCTCAGCATCACCGGGTCGGCCGTCGTGCGCGGGCCGTTGACCGTCGACGGCTCGCTCACCGTCGCGGGTGACATCTACGCCCGCGGGCCGATCACGGCGGACTGGATCGAACGGATTCCGTTCAACGATCCCGCCGTACGCAGGCGCCGGGGAGAAAACCTGTTCGATGGCCCGCTCACGGTGCACGGCCCGCTGGTCGTGCACGGCGATCTGGAAGTGGATGGCCCGATTACCGTTGGCGGTCCTGCCGGTGCTGTCGGGCGTGTGAATGCCGAGGGGCCGATTACCGAGCGCCGTTGAATCTGCGCCGGACGAGATGTCTGGAGGTCTGTAACGTTTGGCAACTTGCCGCCGGTTGAACCCGTCGTTGCGAACGGTCGATCCCCGAAGCGCGGCGGCTGACCAGCACGCTCTTGTCGAATCGAGGCTAGCGCCGTCCGCTGCGGCCCCATACGTAACGCACCCACCGCTGCCACCGGCCTTGCGGCGGAGCGGGTGTGTGCGCAGCCTGCGCTTCGCGGTCGCGCTGGACGGACTTCTGCACCTGTTCGTGAATCTGCCGCAACGTCATGCCGCCCGGGCCCTTCAGCTTATCGGGATCCGAAGCAGGATCGAAATCAGGATCGTGTGTCATGGGAGTCACTCGTTTCTGATGCTGCGAGTTAATCTTGATACAGACGCCCGGTTGCAGCAAGCATGTGGACGCGGCGTAATCCAATCCACGTTGCATCTGCCGACGATTGCGCAACGCCGGTCAGTCCATGCCACCGCCTGATTTTCAGGTAATCGGATTAATCGAGAAACCGCTACAGAACGCCTTTCAGCGTGGGATGGAACTTCACCGGCGCGAATTCGGTTATGCGGTAAGCCGCTAAGCCATGCTGATAAAACGGATCGCGCGCAAGAATCGCATCCAGTTCCGTGCGGCTGACGCGGCCGCTTACAAGAATAACGCCTCCATCGCGCGGATTTTTTGGCCCGGACGCGAGGAACGCTTCACTGGCATATTGCTCATCGAGAAAACTACGATGTGCTTCCAACTGGATTTCAATGGCGTTAAGGGGCTTCAGGTACGAGAGTTCTACGATATACATCGCCATAACCTATAAAAGCGTTTTAAAAGTAGCTTCGCTGAAATCGTACATTACAAAAGCCGGGTCGCGCGCCGAATGGGCGTGGGCGGCACCTGAACCGCCGCTATGGAGCGGATTGCTAACGGTCTCCGCCTGTTCGTCAATCAGCGTTTACAAGGGGTAACATCCGTGCAGGCCCGTTGCGGGTGCAACGGCGCAATCGCGACAGGAAAATGACGATAGCAATTTGCCCGGGTTTGTCGAATGACAAACCCGGGCAATCAAGGCTACCTGCGTTTTTGCCGTAATTCAGTTATCCGGCGGCGCGGACCCATATTCATGCAAGAAACAAGGGAGTCGGGCGCAGTCAACCAGCCTGGGGGAATCGGCGATGCGGAGGAGGGACAGGGGGCGAAAGATTGTCGTGAGACATGTCACGTCCGACCGCAAGGTCTATCGCACTGGTGCGTGGAAGCTCGCTTACGCGGACTTCATGACCGCGATGATGGCCTTTTTTCTGCTGATGTGGCTGGTCAGCATGGAGTCCAGGGTTCAGATTCAGGGCGTCGCCGACTTCTTCAAGCAGCCCCTGAAACTCACGCTGTGGGGCGGCGAGCGCAGCGCGGTGGATTCGGGCGTCCTGAAGGCGGGAGGCCGGGACGTTTCCACTGACCGCCAGGGTGACACGCAGCAAACGGATGGTCATCTCGACCGGGGCGAGCACTCGGCGCAGCGGGCCGACGACAACACCGGCAAACTGCAGAGCCGCGATGTTGCATTGCGGGAACAGCTCCGTTTGCATGACCTTCAGATCAAGTTGATGGCGGCGCTGCAGGCCAATCCGGATCTGCGGCAATTCAGACAACAGATCCGGATCGACTCGACGCTCATGGGGCTGCGTATCGAGATCGTGGATTCGCAGAAGCGTCCGATGTTCGCAACCGCGCGGGACACGGTCGAGCCGTATATGCACGACATCCTCAGGGCGATCGGAGGCACGCTCAACAGCGTGCCTAACCGGATCATCGTTCAGGGGCACACGGACGCCGTGCCCTACCCGCATGGCGAGAAGGGCTACAGCAACTGGGAACTCTCCACCGACCGCGCGAACGCATCGCGCCGCGAGTTGATTGCAGGCGGCCTCGACACGGGTAAGGTTATGCGTGTCATTGGACTCGCTGCGACGCAGAACCTGAACAAGGCCGATCCGCTCGATCCGGAGAACCGGCGCATCAGCATCATCGTCCTCAACAAGAGATCGGAAGAGGCGCTCATGCAGGACAACACATCAACGACAACCGTTCCCAATGATGCGGCTGGCGCAGGAAAGTCACCGCTGTCGGGTCTCTCCGTATCCGCAGCCACTACCGCGCCTCGATAGACAAGTTTCGATCGTCAAGGCAGCCTGCGATTGGCGCTCGGCTTCATGGCAAATCCACTCGTGAAATTGCGTGACGATCTGGCGACGCGAAGCCTCAGGATGACTCACCACACAATACGTTCCTGACAACGGTACGCGCACGCTAAATGGCTCGACGAATCCGCCGGACTTACGCCATCGCGACGCGCGGAGTTCTACGGTAGCATCGGCTATCATGCTGCCCGAGGATGATGAAGGGATGTTCATGAAGGTGCTTATTGTCGAAGACGACTCCGCGATAGCCGCGAACCTCTACGACTATCTTGAGGCGAGCGGCTATGCGGTCGATGTGGCCTCCAATGGCAATGCAGGGCTGCAGATGGCGCTTGCCGATGCGTGGGATGCCATCCTGCTCGATCTGTCGCTGCCTGGCATGGACGGTCTCACGCTCTGTCGCAGGTTGCGTGAAGAGGCATGCCGCGACACGCCCGTGCTGATGCTGACCGCGAGGGACGCGCTTGACGACAAGCTGAAGGGGTTCGTGCACGGCGCGGACGATTACCTGGTCAAACCGTTTTCCCTGAAGGAAGTGGGGGCGCGTCTTGGCGCCATGGTCAAGCGCTATCGCGGCCAGGTCGCCAGCATGGATCTTCGATTTGCGGACGTGCGCCTCGATCTGTCGACGATGACCGTCGAACGCGCCGGGCGGCCGGTCAAGCTTCCTCCCAAATGTCTCCAGTTGCTGCGCATCATGATGCAGTCGCCGCACCGCACCTTTAGCCGCGCCGAGCTTGAATCGGAAGTCTGGGGCGACGAGTTGCCGGACAGCGACACGTTGCGCACACATGTCTACACCCTTCGCCGGGCACTGTGCGATCCTGGCGAGCCGGACGTTATCGAAACGCTCCATGGCGTCGGCTACCGACTTGCGGCAACCGGCCATGATACGAAATAGCCTGCGCTTCAAGGTCGCGCTCTTTTTCTCGGTGCTGGGCATCGCGCTGCTGCTGGCGCAGGCGTTTGGCGTTAAAGCGCTGGCCGAAACCCAGGAAGAAAAACTGATCGCGGCGCTTATCCATGATGACATGGCGAGCGTGCTCAAGAATTACGAAGCCGATCCGTCTTTGCTGCCGCCTTTCGATGCACGGATGAGTGGCTATGTATCGGGCGCGCACCGGGAGTCCATTACGCTGCCCGAGTCGGTCAGGGATCTGCCTTTCGGCACGCACGAGATCATCATCGGCGGACGGGAGATTCATGTCGCGATTGCGCCACTCGGCACGGCGCGTCTGTACCGGGTTTACAACTTCAATATCTACGAAAAGCACTTCAAGCAGGTTATCAATGTGCTGATGGCCGGTACGGGCATTTTCGCGCTGCTCACGATCTGGCTGTCCTTCGGTTTGTCGGGTCTGCTGGTGCGGCAGGTGGCGGGGCTCGCGCGACAGGTGAAGGAACTACGGCTCGGCGAATCGGCGCCGATTCAGCCCGGCAGATATGACGAGACCGAACTCGTCGGACTGGTGGAGGCATTCAACGATTATCACCAGCGTATGGCCGACATGATTGCGCGTGAGAAGGAATTCACGGGCAATGTCAGCCACGAGCTTCGCACGCCGCTCACGGCTATCAAGACAAGTTGCGAATTGCTTGAACAGGATGCGGCGATCAGTGGCAAGTCGCGCGCGCGTTTGCAGCAGATCGAGCGGGCCGCCGACAACATGCGCGAACTCACCAGCGCGCTGCTGATGCTTGCCAGGGAGGATTCGGCGCGCGATGTCGAACCGGTGGCAATGGCGAAGATGATTGAAACCACGCTGGCACCATTCGCTGACCAGCTCGCGCGAAAGGGACTCGACACGATCATCGACGTGGATTGCGAACTGCGGGTTGCGGCAAACCGGCCCGCGCTCGCAATCGTGCTCTCCAACATCGTTGACAACGCCGTGCGGCATACGGACCACGGACGTCTTCACTTTCGCTACGCCGATGGCTGGTTGTGCATCGAGGACACGGGGCCGGGTATTCCGGCGCAAGCGCTCCCGCATGTTTTTGAACGGTTCTATCAGACAGGTTCGCCACACAGCGCGATGCAGGGTGTCGGGATCGGCCTGTCTATCGTCAGAAAGCTGTGCGACCGCTACGGGTGGCGGATCGAGATCGGCAGCGAGCCAGGCATTGGCACCCGCGTTTCGCTTCGCCTGCCGACTGCGAACGAAGCATGAGCCGACTTCACGAGAACCGCTCAGTTTCTTGATGGGTTCTTGTCAGGTTCTTGACGAAAACTTCACAAGCACTGGCGTAGCATCGGCCCCGGAAGCTGCCCGTTCGGGCGGCACAACGTCCGATGGAATGCCAGAATGCGCCGCGCGTTTTCACTTGCATCATTGATTGCCTTGATTGGCATCGGCGGCTGTGCGACCTGGCATCCCCAGCCGATCGCCCCCGACCTGCTTGCCCGGCAATTCGAGCAGCGCTCACTGGCTAGCGAGGACCTGCACGCGTGCATCGCGCGCGAAGCAGGGCACGATGCTGCACCGTGGCCGCCCGCGGTCTGGAACCGCGAGTTGCTCACCCTGGCGGCGTTCTGCTACAGCCCCGCGCTCGACCTCGCACGCGCGCAATGGGACACGGCCAAAGCGGGCATCGACGTCGCCAACGCGATTCCCAACCCTGTTTTGCAGTTGCCGTTCCAGTACGACACACCGAACCCGGGGCCTGGCGCGCCCTTCACCTGGGGGCCTGCGCTCGACATCCCGATCGAAACCGCACACAAGCGCGGCTATCGCGTCGATCAGGCCGCTCACATGTCCGAAGCCGCACGGCTAAACATCCTGAGTGCGGCGTGGACCGTCCGTGCGCAGGTTCGCGACGCCATGCTCGCGCTGTACGCTGCCCGCAGCCGCATCGCATTCCTGTCCGCAAAAGCGGAAGCCGAGCGGCAGATCACGGCGATGAGCCGCCACCGTCTCGCCGTCGGCCAGTTTTCTCAGCCCGATGTCAACGCCGCCGTGCTTGCCGATACCCAGGCGCAGAGCGATCTGGCCGCCGCGTGCAGCGCGGAACAGGATGCGCGCGCGCAATTGAGCGCCGCCATCGGCGTGCCGGTCACCGCACTCGACGGTGTGACGCTCGACATCAGCGCTTTTGGCACGGCTGCGCCTGCGCCACCGGCAGCAGATGCGCAGCGCGCCGCCATTTTTCATCGTGCCGATCTGCGCGCCTCACTGGCCGACTACGCTGCGGCTGAATCGGCGCTCCAGCTCGAGATTGCGAAACAGTATCCGGATATCCATCTCGGCCCCGGCTATACGTACGACACCGGCACGAACAAGTTCGCGTTCGGACTGGCCGGTATCGCGTTGCCGATCTTCGATCAGAACCAGGGTGGCATTAAACAGGCCGAGGCCAAGCGCAAGGAGGCGGCAGTCCGCACCGGCGCGCTGCAAGACAAGATCATTGGCGATCTCGCGCACGCACTGGCGCGCTATCAGGCGAGCATCGACGCATTGCGGATTTCCGATGACCATCTGGCGAGCGCCCGCCGTCAACTCGACAGTCAGGCCGCTGCGTTCTCCAGCGGCGACGCGGACCGGCTGACTTACACACAGGCGAAAGCCGACTATCAGACGAGCGAAACCACGCATCTCGATGCCGAAGTCGTTGTCCAGCAGGCTGCCGGCGCACTCGAAGATGCGATGCAATTGCCCCTCGCCCACGAGGCGGTGACTCACACCCTCAGTGAGGGGACGACACGATGAAACTCCCGCTCATTCTTCCTGGTGTCGTTTCGCTCGCCCTGTGCGCCGGTGCGGGCTGGTACATCATTAACCAGATGTTCGACGCGCCCGGTGCATCGACTGCCACCGCAACGCAGTCGGCTCCGCCGTCCGCTGTGCAGACCGTCAACGGTGAAACAGTCGTGGTCTTGAGCGCCGACGCACAAAGCGCCAGCCATATTGAAGCCGCGCCGCTTGCCGCCGTCACGAGCCAGTCGCGCATCAGTGCCGACGCCACGGTCATCGATCTGCAGCCGCTCTTCGATCTGCGCAACCGCCTTGCCACCGCACGCGCGGACGTCGATACATTCACCGCGCAGGCGGCCAGCTCACGGACGCAATACGCAAGCAGCCGCACGCTGTTTGCCGACGACCGCAATATTTCTCAGAAGAGTCTGTTGGCTGCGCAGTCAACGATGCAAGGCGATGAAGCGAGACTGCAATCGGCGCGGGTCACGCTGGCAGGCCTTGACGGCACGATGCGCCAGCAGTTCGGCGACGCACTCGCGAACGCCGCCGCCGCACCGGTCTCGAAGCTGTTCCAGCGTCTCCAGTCGGGCCAGTCGGTTGTGCTGCGCGTCACGTTGCCTTCCAGCTTCGCCGCGACGCCGCCAGTGCAGATCGCGGTCGATACACCCGACGGCCGCACGTTGCCTGCTCAACGGCTTTCCGCTTCGCCGCTCGCCGATCCGGCCGTGCAGGGCACGCCGTGGCTATACGTTGCCGACGCGACGTTGCCAGCCAACCTGCGCACGAGCGCGCGCGTGCCGACGTCGAGCGAGGCGCTGTCCGGGCTGCTGATTCCCGAGCATGCGGTGGTGTGGTACGGCGGTCAGACATGGGCCTACGTACGTACTGCGCCTGGGCACTTCACGCGCCGCTACGTGCCTGCGGGTAACGAGGGCGAGCACGGTTTCGTGGTGACGTCCGGCTTCAACGCTGGCGACCAGGTCGTGACGCAGGGCGCGCAACTGCTGCTCTCCGAAGAACTCAAGCCGCAGGGCATCGCGACCGCCTGCAAGGATCCGCCCGAGTGCGACGACTGACCCGCGTATGACACGCCCGGAACAACTCGACAACACGTCCCATGCTTAGCGCGATCATCCGCTTTTCGCTGCGCTTTCGCGGCATCATTTTTTCGCTGGCCGTCATGGTGGCCGGCTACGGGCTGTTTACGCTGACGCGCGCGCGGCTCGACGTCTTTCCGGAATTCGCGCCGCCGATGAGCATTGTGCAGACGGCCGCACCGGGCATGAGCAGCGAACAGGTGGAAGCCCTCGTCACACAGCCGGTTGAAAACGCCCTCGGCGGCATGACCGGCCTGCAGTCGATTCGCTCGCGGTCCATGCAGGGCCTGTCCTCGGTCACGCTCGTGTTCGAGGACCATGCAAACGTGATGCAGGTCCGGCAGCTCGTCAACGAGCGCGTCGGCGGACTCGCGGGCACGCTGCCGGCAGGCGTCGCGGCGCCCCAGCTTCTGCCGCTCACGACGACGACGAGCGTCGTGCGCACGATCGGCCTCACCTCGAAGACGCGCTCGCTCGCGGACCTCTACGACATCGCCCAGTGGACGATCAAACCTCAGCTGCTGAGCACGTCAGGCGTAGCCGACGTGATCGTGTTCGGCGGCGAGACGCGCGAGTTGCAGATCCAGGTCGACCCCGCGAAGCTGATGCGCCACGGCCTGTCGATTCAGGATGTGATTGCCGCGGCGCGCCAGGCCACGGGCGTACGTGGCGCCGGATTCATCGAAAACAGCAACCAGCGCATCGCTGTCCATGCCGATGGCCAGATCGCGACACCGGAAAAACTCGCCGGTGTCGTGCTGCGCTCCAGCAACGGCGCGGCGGTTCGCCTTGGCGACGTCGCCAGCGTGACCTGGGGCAGTGCAGCGCCCGTGGGCGCGGCGTCGATCATGGGCAAGCCCGGCGTGATGGTCGTGATGGAGAGCCAGTACGGAACCAACACGATGGCTGTCACGCGCGGCATCGAAAAGACACTCGCCGGGCTCGCGCCCGTGCTCGCCCGCCAGGGCGTGGACGTGAATACCGACGTGTTCCGGCCCGCCAACTTCATCGACGCTTCCATCAATCACCTGCGCACGGCACTGATTGTCGGCGCTGTACTGGTCATCGCCGTGCTGTTTCTGTTCCTGCTCAACGTGCGCACGGCGTTGATTTCCGCAGCCGCCATTCCGCTGTCGCTGCTGGTTGCGATCATTGTGCTCACATCGTTCGGCGTCAGCCTGAACACGATGACACTGGGAGGGCTCGCCATCGCGCTCGGTGAGGTGGTCGACGACGCCATCATCGACGTCGAGAACATCTACCGGCGTCTGCGCGAGAACCGCGCATTGGCCCAGCCGCTGCCAGCGTATCGCGTCGTGCTGCGTGCTTCGCTCGAAGTTCGCAGCGCCGTTGTGTTCGCAACATTCATCGTGATGCTGATCTTCCTGCCCGTGATCACGCTTCCGGGTCTGGGTGGGCGGCTCTTTGCCCCGCTCGGTATCGCATACATCCTCGCCGTGCTCGCATCGCTTGGCGTCGCGCTGACGCTCACACCGGCGATGGCGCTCGCACTGCTGGTGAAAGGTCCTTTGCCCGAGCGGGAGCCACGCCTGATCGGGCGTCTAAAGACGCGTTACGTCGCGTTGCTGACCACGGTCGAGCAGCACGTGAAAGTGGTCATGGCGATCGTTGCTGTGATGTGCGCCGCAGCGCTCGCGGCGCTGCCGTTCATGAGCGGGAGTTTTATTCCGCAACTGCGCGAGGGCCATTACACGGTACACATGGGGCTCGCGCCGGGCACTTCGCTCGCCGAATCGATGCGCATCGGCACGCAGGTTTCGAACGCGCTGATGCAGGTGCCGGGTGTGCGTCTCGTGGCCCAGCGCGCAGGCCGTGCAAACGGCGTGGTCGATCCGACCGGCGTGCAGCTTTCCGAGTTCGAGGTCGACCTCAAGCCGATGAGCGCGTCGGGACAAAGCTGGGCGCTCTACCGGATTCGCCAGGCGATGGCGCGCTTTCCGGGGCTTTCCACCTCGGTCAACACGTTTCTGGAGGAACGCATCGACGAAACCATTTCGGGTACGACCGCTCCCGTGGTCGTGAATGTCTTCGGCAACAACCTCGATGTTATCGACCGCACGGCACAGCAGATCGCCCAACTGATCGGCACGATCCACGGCGTTGCCAGTGTGCGGGTGGATTCTCCGCCCGGGATTCCCGAACTGGATGTGAGGCTGAATCCGGACGCACTGAGCCGCTGGGGCTTTCGCCCGGTGGAGGTGCTCGATGCGATTCAGGCCGCGTACGCGGGCGTGAGCGTTTCGCAGATTTACGAGGGCAGTCGAACGTACGACGTCGCAGTCGTACTCGCTCCCGCGCAACGCCGCTCGGTGAGCGACGTGGGCAAACTCATGGTGCGCAATGCCGACGGTTTCGCCGTGCCCCTCCTTGCGCTCGCAACGATCCGGCAGGTCGCTGGCCGTTACCAGATCACGCACGACGGTGGTCAGCGAGTGCAAACGGTGTCGGTGAATCTCGGCAACCGGGCGGTCAGTGACTTCGTAAAGGAAGCGCAGGCGCGCGTGAATCGCGAAATCAGAATGCCGCCGGACACCTATGCCGTCTTCAGCGGAGAGAGCGAAGCGCGCGCGCAGTCGCAGCGCGACCTGCTTGCCTATGGCGGGATGGCGCTGGTGGGCATCGCCCTGTTGCTGTTCCTGGCGATGAAGAACCGGCGCGCCGTGCTGCTCGTGATGATCAACCTGCCATTCGCGCTGGTGGGCGGCGTCCTGGGCGTAGTGCTGACCGGCGCGAACCTGTCGCTTGGCAGCATGGTGGGTTTCGTCACGCTGCTGGGCATATCGCTGCGCAATTCGATCATGCTGATCAGCCACTATGAGCATCTGGTGCACGTCGACGGGTTGACCTGGAATATGGACACCGCGGTGCGCGGCGCGTCGGAACGGCTGGTGCCAATCCTCATGACCGCGCTGGTGACCGCGCTCGCGCTGGCGCCGCTCGCCGTGACGAGCGGCGCGCCCGGCAATGAAATCGAGGGCCCAATGGCAATCGTCATTCTTGGCGGCCTGATCACCTCGACCGCGCTGAACCTGATTGTCCTGCCTACATTGGCCTTGCGTTATGGGCGCTTCGTGCGCGACGAAGTCGCAGAACCGGGGACAGCGAATGCGTGAGTTGGGCTAAGCGATCTCGCCAGGCCATCGCATCGACCGGTTGAACTCGTATCGGTAAACAACTGCTTTACGCGGTAGCGGCTAAAGAGCAGCCCGTGCGCGTTCTGCGTGGCTGTCCTTCATTGTTTCAGGTTGAGATCGCGAACACATTACGTTACGAATGTTTACATGGTGTAGCGATCTTTCGGTATCGCGTTCGTACAATTCATTTACCTGAAGACGCTCGAAGGGAGCATCAAATGAATAAGCGACACTACGTAATCACGCTGGCTGCCGCGCTCCTTGCGCTTGGCACGACGACGGCAATGGCAGCAGCCGGCGGTCACGGTGGGGGCGGCATGGGTGGTACCGGCGGTGGCATGGGTGGCGCCGGTGGCGTCGGTGGCAACTCCGCCGGCCATATGAGTGCATCGGCACAGGCTCATTCCAACGGCTTCAACTCTGGCGACCGCGACGCAGGTCTCGCGCGCGCCGCTGACCGCTCCGACACGATCGCAGACCGTGCAGGCGTTCAGCCGGGCAAGGGCCACAGGCACGGCAGATCGCACACTATGACGGCGCCGAAGCGCGAAGCATTCGGGCACGTAGAAAGCAAGCCGTAAGTGCGTCGCGCGAAGCGAGCCGGGGCAGAGGCCGCGTTCGTGCTGTTCGTATGTAATGGCGGCTTCGCGTATGATTTTCGCCATGGAGTTGGCATGCGTCCGATAACCGCCGCCCACAAGCGGCTGATGATGCATGCGAATTCTTGAACGGAAAGCGCCGATCCAGCCGGTCGCGCCGGAATAGCCTGCGTAGGCATTGCAGTTCCCGTCCGGATAGAAGTACAAGCAAAAAGGACGCTGCACGCATGATGTGGAAACCCATCCTCGCCATTTCTCCGGGCGCGATCAACGCTTGCTGAGGGAGCATTGCCATGAAAGGCTTTCAACTTACATTCTTTACTCAGCAGGATCGCCGCCATCATGGCAAGCCGGTAGCCGACTGGCTTATTCACCTCGCCAAGGAGATGGGGTTGCACGGCGCGACCGTGCAGGCGGGAGCCGAGGGCATTGGTCACCATCATCGTATCCACTCGGCGGGTTTTTTCGAATTAGCCGATCAACCCCTGTCGATCGTTATGGCGCTCACGACCGACGAGTCCGATCGGTTGTTCGAACGCTTGCGCGCGGAAGGGGTGCATCTCTTTTACGTGAAGACGCCCGTCGAGTTTGGCGTTCTCGGTGAGGAGGACGGGGAGTCTGGTGGATGATAGGTGGGCCGGGATGGCGGCGCAATTCGCGGTTATCGATGCCCGTTTTCGAATCGGGGAACAGGTAGGGCGCTGCCGAACAACCGACCTGTTGATGTGATGAAAAGGCCGGTGCGCTGTAGAAGAACAGCGACCGGCATGACGACGTCTTCAGACGGCTTGTACTTCGCTCAGGGTCGGATAGTCGGTGTAGAACTTCTCCGTACCACCAAAGAAACCCTCCCGGTGCGGCTCGTTCATCACTGCATTGGCCTTGAGCCGTTCGACGAAATCCGGGTTCGCGAGAACCATCGACCCGTAAGCTTCCAGATCGGCCATGCCCGACGCAACGTCGGCGCCAACCTGCTCGCGCGGCCGGCCCGGACGGTTCAGGATCAGCTTGCCCCTCCAGAGTTTGCGGAGGTCGGCCAGAAGCGGCTCGTTGCCCTGATGCATCACGTGCAGGTAGGCCAGCCCCAGTTTGTCGAGTTCTGCAACCAGGTGACGATACAACTGCGGGCCTTCCTCGCCCTCGTCGATACCCCACATCGTTGTGCCGGGCGACAGGCGGATCGCAGTTCGATCAGCGCCAATTTCGTCGGCAATGGCCGTGGCGACTTCGATCGCAAAGCGCACGCGGTTCTCAATCGAGCCGCCATACTCGTCCGTGCGTGTATTGGCGCTGGGTGCGAAAAACTGCTGGATAAGGTACGCGTTCGCGCCGTGAATTTCGACGCCATCGGCGCCGGCCTCAACCGCTCGACGCGCCGCAAAAGCGAAGTCGGCCACCGTCTGGTGTACTTCCTCGGTCGTCAACGCGCGCGGCACCGGAATGTCCTGCATGCCCTTCGCCGTGAACATACCCGTGCCCGGTGCGATGGCCGACGGTGCGACGCCCATGCGGTGGTGAGGCGTGTTATCCGGGTGCGACATCCGCCCGGCGTGCATGAGCTGGATAAAAATATGACCGCCCCTGGCATGCACGGCATCGGCGATTTTCTGCCAACCGGCCACGTGAGCATCGGTGTAGATGCCCGGTGTGGTCAGGTATCCCTGGCCGTCGTCGGAAGGCTGGGTACCTTCCGAAACAATCAGGCCGACGCCTGCGCGCTGCGCGTAATACCTGGCGGCCAGCGCGCCAGGCGTGCCATCGAACTGTGCGCGCGAACGGGTCATCGGCGCCATGACCAGGCGGTTTTGCAGGGTGTAGCGGCCGACGCGGACCGAATCGAACAGTTTGCTCACGATGAAATCCTCGAATGGGGTTAATGCAAGGACAGGCAGCCCGTCTTTTACGGATCCGAACCTGAATGCCGCTCTGGTCCGCGAGTGCTTCGGATGCAGCATGATCTTGCGATGGAGGCATCATCGGCTGCTTCGCATGGAAGATAAAGATGGTGTTTCGGATATCATTGATCCGTAAATGGAGCAATGAAGATGGACGATTATCTGAATGACATGGCCCTGTTCGTGGAGGTCGTCAAAGCCAATGGTTTTCGCAACGCAGCAGAAGCGGTGGGGATACCGAATTCGACGCTGTCGCGGCGGATCAGCGCGCTGGAGCGAACTATCGGGCTGCGTCTTTTGCATCGCACGACGCGCAGGATCGAACTGACTGAGGCAGGGCAGATTTACTTTGAACGGTGCAAACGCATCGTCGATGAGGCGCGCCTTGCCCATGAACAGCTTGGCGAAATGCTCGCCCAGCCCAGCGGGGTATTGCGCGTGTCGTTACCGGTGGATTTCGCCGTGACTTACCTGGCGCCGTTAATTGCGGATTTTGCCGGACTTTATCCCGGCATGACCTTCGACTTCGATCTCACCCCGCGGCGAGTCGATCTGGTCAGTGAACCCTTCGACGTGGCGATCCGGATGGGAGAGTCCGAGAGTTCACAACTGATTGCGCGCACACTGACCTCACTGACACCGTGCCTCTATGCATCGCCGGGATACCTCGAACGTGCGGGTGAACCTGAAAAACCCGCCGATCTTGAACGGCACGCATGTCTCAGCATCCTGAAGGCCGACGCCTGGACGTTGCACGAAGGAAAACGAACGGTCACGGTGTCCGTAGGCGGGCGTTTCTCGCTCAACAGCGTCGGTATGATTCGTCGCCTGGCGACGCTCGATATGGGCATTGTCCTGATGCCGCCGGAGGTCGTCGCCGCCGAGTTGGCAAGCGGGGCGTTGCGTCCAGTCATGCCAGGATGGCGCGGCGCGCCAATACCGGTCTACGCCATCACGGAAACGCGCCTGCTACCCGCGAAAACGCAGCGCTTTATCGAGTTTCTTCAGGAACGTTTGACACGGTAAAGCGGCAATTCGCCAATCCTGGAGAGGAAGTGCCGGAACTCGGGTTCTGGCGCTGGACGATGAATCGCATAGCCCTGCCCATAATCGCAGCCCCATTCGCGTAGCAGCGACAGGGAGTCCGGATCCTCGATGCCCTCGGCCACCGTCTCCAATCCCAGAGACCTCGCCAGCAGCAAGATGGCGCGGACGATCTTCTGATTGTTGGGATCCACGGCCAGCGTCCTGATAAACATCTGATCGATCTTCAGGGCCGAAGCGCGCATCTTTTGCAGGTAAGCCAGCGAAGAATGACCTACCCCGAAGTCGTCTATGGCCACGCGATATCCGCGCTCGCGCAGCTCTGAAATCACGCGAATGCCATGGTCGACATCCATCATCACCGCGCTCTCGGTGATTTCCAGTTCGATGTCGTCCGCCATCAGGCCGCAGCGCCTGGCATTGAGGTCGATCGCATCGAGCAGCCCATGATCACGCAAATTGCGCACTGAAATATTCACCGCGACCCGCTGCGGGTATCCCGCTGTACGCCAGGCTGCGGCATCGGCGAATGCCGTGGCGATCACGTTGCGCGTAACCCGGTCGATCAGCATCGTCTCTTCGACCTGCGGGATGAACAGGCCCGGCGTGATCAAACCGCGCTGCGGGTGAAGCCAGCGCACCAGGGCCTCGCTGCCGGCCACATCGTTGGTGGACAGCGCAACTTTGGCCTGATACCACACGGACAACTCGCCGCGGGCGATGGCTCCGGGCAGCGCTCCGAGCAGGCTCAGGTTTTCCTTGTTGGTGCGATCGTTTGCAATGTTGTAGAGCGCGCTGGGGGATTTGCTCAGACTGGCCGAATACATGGCAACGCACGCTTTTTGCAGCAGACCCTCGGCCGTCTGCGCGTGATCCGGAAAATGCGCCGCACCTACGCTGGCGTCTACGTGAATGGGTACGCCATCCACGATGTACGACTCGTCGAAGATCCCCTCGATGCGAGCGAGCGCCAACTGGCGCGACTCGACGTCATCGGTCACGATCGCCAGCCGGTCATCCTGAATCAGCGCAAGCAGGGACCTGGGCGGCACGATTTGCTTGGTGCGTTCAATGATCTGTGCCAGCAGGCGCGTGCTGAAACTGGACCCGAAGGTATTCTGGATGTCGAGAAAAGCATTAAGCTGGATCACCGAGACGATTAGCGTGATCCCTTTGGGCGTTTTGCGTATTTTTGCGTCGAGCGCCTGGGTCAGTCCCGAACGATTGAGTACGTCCGCACCCTCATGATGGGTGCGAAGCCATTCCAGCTTGTGCAGGTATCGGCGATACAGGTGCGACAAGGCGCCGACCAGCGCACCATTGATACACAGGAAGATCAGGCGGTAGATCCAGTTCAGGTACGTCTGCATCTCCCCCGTGAGCGTGTCGATCGGCATGAACGGCCCGAGGGCCAGGCCACTGGCGATGCCCGCGAGTATGCCCCCCCGTATGCCAAACGCGAAGCCACCCAGCACGACCGGAATGTATATCAGGTGCGACCAGGAATAGCGGATGCCTCCCATCGTATAGACCAGCCATGCTGTAGCGAGCACCAGGCTGACGATCACGACGGCCGCTATCAATTTCACCGTCGCAGGCATGATGACGAGAGCCGCCCCGATCGGCCGGAGCAACTTCGCGTTGATTTTCTCTCTATGCCATGTACGCATGATTGCAGCCGTCCCCTTGCCAGTGGAGCGCCCGATTGCATGGCTGCATTCGCTTTAACGGCTCAAGATTCGTTACGAATGCAACGCGCATGTTCAGGCGGCTTCGATGACTATGGCTTGTGCCTCGATTTGCCGGTCGCGCCGCAAGGCCTGCTTTAGTTGCTTCGCAACTGTATCGTAACGTAACGCCTGGCGTCGTTCTCCTCAATCCTGATTCTCCCAAGGTGCACGGGACGATCGTCGCCTCGACTCAACGGGAGAGAAACTGTCTCGGCAAACCCCGCGCGTGCATATGGCCGACCGGCAGGGCCCGGTGGTAGAACCGGCCTATTGATCGGCGAATTCCACGCGGTTGCGCCCGCCGCGCTTGGCGCGGTACAGCGCTGCGTCGGCCAGACAGTATGCAGTATCGAAGCCGGTTCCGATTTCGTTGATGCTGACCCCAAAGCTGGCGGAAATGCGACGATTTACCGGTGGAACGATCAGGGTATCGCTGATGGCGACGCGCATGCGCTCGGCAAGAAGCGCTGCGCTGGCCGATTCATGACCGGGCAACAGCACGGTGAACTCTTCGCCGCCCACGCGCCCGACAAAGCCCTGTTCACCGACAATTCGCCGGAGACAATCGACGACACCGAGGATCACCGCGTCTCCCGTGGGATGGCCGTAATCGTCGTTGATCCGTTTGAACTCGTCGATGTCGAGGACGATCATCACTGCGCTGTTAAAGCGCAAAGTCCTGGTGGTCCGTTCGATTACAGCACTGCGGTTCAGCACGCCAGTTAATGCATCGTGCGACGCCCGATGCATTAACTGTTGAGCGAGCGATTGCATTTCACGCTCGGCGCGGTCGCTATGTCCGATCAGACGCCGTGTCTCGCGTATCAGGCGCTCGAAGTGTTCGATGAGTTCACCCAACGACCGGCGATAGTCGGTCGCATCGGCATCGGTAACGGCGTGCTTCGCTCGAGCTTGCTCCAGTGCGGCGCTCTCGCTCTGGAACAGATCGGGCGCGATACCCGGGGTTAATTCGCGGAAGGATGTCGAAGGCATCCTTATCGCCCTTCGTCCGCGATGGGACGATCCGTGAACTCGATTGCGCAGAAATCGGCCCTCAGTTCTTCGCCAAACTCGGCGATCGTCTCATCTTCCTCGTCGCGGTACCAGTTCATCAACACGCGGGTTCCCGACTGCGCCGCCTGATCCAGTGTGTCGAACATGTTGAACAGCATCTTGGTGCTCGAACTGTTGAAGTAGGTCAGCGCGACGTCGATGGTGATCACGGCCCCCGCGTTCTCGGCCAGATACCTGCGCAACTGCTCGATGATGGGAGCGTAAAACGCTGCCGCGTTCTCGGGATATGACTCGCCTTTGATCGACAACACGTGCTGATGAAAGCGGAAATCGACCTCGGGTGAGGTCGTCGTAGCGGCAATGTGTAGATTATCCATGGCTCGTATGCCTCCTTGATCAGATAATGGCCATGAGGCAAAACAGCGTGGTGCCGGGTTCGTCGGCACGCGAATGAAAAGCGAATTCAAGGGGCGCACTCGCATCGCGCGCCATTGTCAGAAAACCCAGACCTGCGCCCTTACTATTCGCAGGCGTGTCGGCGCGCAACGTTACCTTGTATGCTTGCCGGATCTCTTCAAGCGACATGTTGCGCAGAGGTTCCAGCTTGTTGCGCAAGCTCTCGACCTCGTCGGTCGCCATTGGATTGACGCACAACATCGCATAATGCTCACCGTCCCTGGAAATGCACACGGCTCCCTCGCGTATGGCGCCTCTGCCTTCGTCAGCCGGCTGGAGCGCATTCGATGAGTAATGGACGATGTTCTGCGACAGCTCGATAAAGGACGAGAAGAGTTTGCGACGGGTCGGACCGCTTACCCCCGCGACTTCCAGTTGCAGCTTTACAACCTCGCCCATCGCTGCGACGACGTTATGGGAGAAGTAGCCCTTGTGGTAGAAGAGCACGTTGCGTCGCTGCGCGAGTTCGAAAAAAGCGCTGTCTTGATCGAGTAGTTGAGACATTCTTGGACTTGACTAGATACGGGCACAAAAAAGCGTGACGTCATCGCGGCGTGGCTGCGCGCCTTGCCATTCGGCGAGCGCCAGCCGAAGGTGCTCGCAGATTGTCGACGGTGGTTCTGTTCGGTGATCGAGAATCATGTCCAGCGCGCGGCGTCGGCCGAAAGCAATGCTTCGCGGGCCGCCGATCTGATCGGTCAGTCCGTCCGTGCAGATGAACAGCAGGCTGCCGGCCGTTACCGGAATCGAGTGCAGGCTCCATGCATAGTCCGCGCCGCTGTCGACATAACCCACGCCCATTCGATCTGCAGTAATCGTCTCGAACTGTACGGCGTCGGGTGACAGGATGTGCAGCGAGACCCTCGCCCCGGCGAAATGCAGCACGCTCTCCCTGGGATCGAACCAGAAGAATGCGGCATCGAGGCCGTCGTTGGACTGGCTCCCTTCGTCCGCATCGTTCACCTGCCCCAACAGGCCTTTGACGTTTCGATTGACCGCTGCGAGCAGGGCGGCCGGGTCGCGCGGACCTATCTGTTCGAGCGCCTTCGACAACGACGCGGAGGCAAGCAAGGTCATGAACGCGCCAGGAACGCCATGGCCTGTGCAATCGGCGACAGCGCCAAACCAGCCATACGGAAAGGCGGCAAAGTGATAAAAATCGCCGCCGACCACGTCACGCGGTTCCCAGACCATTGCGCCGTCGCGAAGCCTTGTCGAGAGCGTCTCACTGGAAGTACGCAACATGGCGCGCTGGATCACGCTGGCGTACTCGATGCTCTGCATGAGTTGACGGTTTTTCTCCGCCTGCATTTCCGCAACTGCGCTTACCAGTTGAAGACCGCTGCCCAAGCCGAGGAAGCGTCCGTCGCGGGTCACGATGAAACCGTCGACCAGCGCCTTTTCTCCGGCCTCGACGGCCCTGAATGCCAGCACTTCGATATTGACGTTTGCATCGACGACGAGCGGCTCTTTATCCATGAACGCGATGCAGCTTTTCTTGTCGTAGAGCTCGTGATGGAAAGGCTTACTCATTTGCGACATGAAAATATCGCGATTGATCAGACCAATTGGTCGGAGATCGTCGAGTACCGCCAGGCTCCCCATATCGCGCCGCGCCGAAAAAATCTCCATGACCAGGGCGTTGGTGTCCTCGGCGTCAACGGATGGAACTTCCTGGCACAAGTCTCCCGCTGTGGACAGATTCCTCTGTGCGGAAGAGCGGCGAAACCCCGAGAACGCTGGATGCATGGTAACGCCAGTCGATGTATGCGGAAACATCGCAAGCTAAGGTGTCTCCGTGTACTTCTTGTGACAAAAGAAGGCTGATTCGATGAACGTATGCGAAATCGTAAATATGCGGTTGCGAAAACGTTTGCGTTTTGGGGGGGAATCGAAAACTGGTATTGGCTCATTTGCGCGAAGGCAACGTCCAGAAATTAGAATGCTTCTACTCACGCTTGGTTGATGAACGCATGGCGGCGCGCATTCCAGCGCTGCTGCGGGCGCTTCGTCGAGCGGCATGGTGAGCGATACGGCTTGATTGCCGGGCAATTGCGGATCAGATCACAATTTCCTGCTCCATGTTCTGGTCATCCGCACCACGGTGCAGCGTCTGCTGCGCATTCAGATAGTTCATAAGCTCGGCGTTCGTCACGAAGCTCGCGGCGGAGTCGTTCGCGAGAATGGCCTCGGCCTCTTGTGGTTTCGCGATTGCGAAGCCTTGCACGTAATCGACGCCTAGTTCATTCAGCGCACGCAAGGTGTCGAGATCTTCAACCCATTCGGCGATGCTGCGCATGCCGAGATTGCGTGCGAGGGTGATGATCGCCTCGACAATCGCAATATCGGCGGGATGGTTACACATCGTGCGCACAAACTCGCCGTCGATCTTCAGCGCGTCGGCCGACAGCTTCTTCAAGTACCGCAACGATGTGTGGCCTGCACCAAAATCGTCGATCGCGATCTTCGCACCCATCTCGTGCACGCGCGCGATGAAGCGTTCTGTGTGCTCAAGATCGTGCAGTGCGACGCTCTCGGTGATTTCGATGCACAGGTAATGGACGACGTCCTTGTGACGTGCGAACAATGCGAACAGCTCGTCGACAAAGTGTTCGTCGTTGAGCGATCCACCGCTCAGGTTCACGCATACGAAGCAAGTGGTGGCGAGCATTGCACGGTTCTCGCGCAGCCATGCGAGCGTCGTCGAGAGCACCCAGCGGTCGATCTCGACGATGGTGCCGGTGTCCTCGGCGGCTGCAATCAACTTCGCGGCGGTCGCCACCGAGCCGTCCGGCATGCGCAGGCGCAGCAGCACCTCGAAGTCGAGCGATTCCGCCGGTGCGCGCATCGACATGATCGGTTGCATCACGAGGAATAATCCCTCGGGCAGGCGGCTCTGACCCAGCGCCTCGATCAGATTGATCTCGGCGGCACGCTCCTCGAATGCCGGTGCGCCCTTGCGCAGTGTGACAAGCCGCGCGCTGCCGCCGCGTTTCGCGGCGCGACACGCGCGGTCGGCATGGGCGAGGGCATCAAGGACCCGCTCGCCTGGCGAGCACTCGACAACACCAATCGATCCCCTGACCTGGAACGCGCGTGTATCGACGTGAATCGGTGTGGAATTCAGCGCGACGACAAGTTCGCGGCAGCACGCTGCCGCGTCGTTGATCGCCGCATTCGCGAGCACCCACACGAATTCGTCACCGCCAATTCGCCCGATAGGGACGTGGGAGCCGAAACACTCGACGAGGCGCGTCGCGACGTGCCGCAATATTTCGTCGCCGGTCCCGTGGCCGAACAGGTCGTTGAACTGTTTGAACCTGTCGAGATCGAGATATGCGAGTGCCCACGATCCACTTTCGCCGCATCGGCGGCTAATTGCCTGCTCGATGCCGCGACGGTTCAGGAGCCCGGTGAGGGGGTCGTGCTCGGCCAGGAAGTGCAGCCGCTCCACGGCTTTCGAGTGGTCCGTCACGTCCTCAAGCGAGCCTTCGATGAAGCCGTTCGCGCGAATCGCCCGCAGCGAATAGCGCCGCGCCTCTGTCTGTGTGTCGGCTGTGCCCCCGATTTCGATTGACGCAGAGTCTTCGCGCTCCAGGAGCTCGGCGAGGGCGTGCTCGGCGCCAGGGATGAAATAGTCGGCCCAGCGCTGCGTACCGTCGTGCTCGTACGGCAGGCCCAGCATCGAGCGCAGCGCCGGATTGACGCGGACGAAGCAGTTTTCCGCGTTCAGCGTGAAAAGGCCGATTGGCGTCACGTCATACGTCTTGCGCAGCTCGGTCTCCACTTGCTGGCGGCGTGTGCGCTCTTCGCGCACACGTTCTGCAATGGCGACCGCACAAAGCATGCTTGACGACAGCGCCGTCACGACGGGACTCAGCCCGCCCGCCAGCGCTTTCACGCCGAGCGCGGCAGCGAGCACTTCTGATAGCGACGCGACCAGGACGATGGCCATTGACGCCACATACCACAGCACGGCGCGTGAGCGCACCTTGAAGACCAACTGCAGCAGGAAGTAAGTCAGTACCAGTATGCCGAAGCTGGCGCTTGCCCATAGCACCGGGATGAAACGTGCGTAGTTCAGTGTGAATGCTGCGGCCATCAGCAGGCAGCCAACATACTGCACGGCGCGCAGGCTCCAGCGCAGGCCAATTTCTCTCAGCTCGCGGCGAAACAGCTCCGAAAAGAGCGTCGCGGTCAGCACGTAATAGGAAGCGAACGTGAATTCCCGTAAAAACGCAATATGGTCGGGAGGAATCAGCCGGCCCAACCATTCGGTATCGAAGCCCATTGCGTTTGCGCTCAACCGGAGGTTGCCGACGAGCCAGGCGGCAAAGATCACATAAGTCCATTCACGATTGATGATTGCCGTAATAAATACGAAGGTAGCGAGTGTCAGCAGGCCGCCGGTGATCAGCGATGCGCCCTGCTGGAAATCAAGGTTTGTTTCCTTGAGCGTGTCGCCGCTCGCTGCGAAGGCCGTGATATAGGCGGGTTCCGAGAAGGTGCCTCGGCACAGGATCTGCTCATCAGGCGTGTGCTCAACGAGCCTGAGTGCAAATCCGGCCTTGTTGAAGCGCATCTCGCCGCTCGTGCCGTGGCGATCGCCCGCGCCGAGGAGCTTTAAATCGGGGGTCGTCCGCCAGCAGGATAGCGTTTTCGCGTGCCGCGACGGCAGGTCGAGGAACGTGGAGCCTCCGTTAGTGAGGACAGGCGGGGTGAGCAAGAACCAGATTGGCGTTTCCGCGAGATGGGTACTGAAGCGTGCAGTGGGTGCCGCATCGCGCAGGCGGGCGATAGCGATGGCGGGTGGCATTGTCGCCGACGGATCCGATATCGCGGGAAAGCTTAGCGGGACGGCTCCCGTAGTATCGAATTGGCGCGGTGCCCAAAGCACGACTGCAATGCTGCCAAGCACAATCAAAATTGGCGCTACGTACACTGAGAACCGACCGAAAATCCATCCGGTCAGTCGGTCCCTAAACGTCCACGTATCGCTTGTCATGTGCTGCCCTTTCCCCGATGACTTCATTCTTGATTTCATTGCAATGCTGCGATAGTCGGTAGCGAAAGACAATTGTGCTGACGCTACCGACCGGTTGTCCGCCCGAATGCCTTCGAGCGGACATCTCACTTTACGCTTCGCTCAGTGACCGCAGACGGCTAACGGTGCTACCCGGCAGATCGCCGCATTTAGCGCTGCGGCCGACGTCGCCGTGTTTCGTTACGACGCTAACATCGATGTCGGGGTGGTTCGTTTCAAAAACGAATCGGAATAACGGATGATTGACCCGCGCCCAGCGTTGACGCGCTAAAGCAACCGGTTTCGCCATCAACCGATGCGGCAACCCGCCGACGTGCGCCATCGGCAGGAATTCGTTTTGCCCGTATACATCGTCGAACAGCATCGCCTCGTATTCCCGATCAAGCGGTGAACGCGCCGTAATTAGCATCCAGTCGACTCCCTTTTGCGCGCAATACATAAAATAAGCCTTGCACAGCGCCACCTTCACCAGCCGGCCGATCGTCCCGCGCGCGACGCCAAGTCGCGTCGCCTCGGCAAGGCGCGTCTGGCCCAGCCAGTCCGGCAGGACGACCGATTGCTCGACGGCAAGCGGTCCGAACTCGTTCGTCTGCACCCGCATGGTGCCGAGCGGGCCGCCATCCAGCCGCGACTGCGCGAGCAGCACGACAGTACCGGGCGCAGCATCCATCGCCTCGATACCCATGGTTTCGGCGAATTCCGGAACGTGACGCCGATAAGCGGCGCGGCGCATCTCGACGGCCTTGTCGAGATCAGCCACGCTGCTTACCACCTTTATCGTAAACGGCAACGTCTCCGTTTTCTTTACGGCACTCTGATTGAAGCTCTCTCCGAGCGACGTGTATTCCGAATTTTGCGTTAAAAGAACTGACTCAGTGCGGTCCATATCAACCCCGTAGAAAAATGTGAAAGAAATTTGTCACGTTCGAAGCAGCAAAGTCGCTCCTGGCGCGACAAACCAGATTCTCATCCACGTAAATGCCGTGATATGCGTAATAGGGAACAGACGGGAGTCAGTCTTGAAGACAGCGTTTCGCACCGCAGATCACGAATTGGCGTTTCGACCGTAACGTCGCGCGTAAAGGCGCGTAGGAGGGAAGATTGGAGCGATGCTTTGCGGGTGAAGGCAAGCCCGGTAGGCGCCGACTTTATGCAGCCTGAATCGATTCAGGCTTCGCGGCCCCGCACGAACCCGGCAGGGAACGAAATGGGGCAATTAACGCTTCACCAGGCAGGGCTATTTATCGTTGATTCGAATGCCGCGTTAATTCCGTTGCGGTATTCGGCTGCGACATCCATTGCGCAATCAACGATTAATCGATTCTTTGTCGCAGATCATGCTTTGTGGATCGATATGCGATTTGGTAAACCAGCCGTGCCGCGATATCAAGCCGCCGAACCGTCGTCATTACGCTGACGATCTGTGCCGCGCGAGCCGCCTTCGAGCGTGAGTTCGAGCACGGCGGCAACCAGCGGCCAGCGCCGTGCCGCGCCGTGCCACGCGTCCTGCGCCTGCACGTCGAAATAAGTGTCGCGCTCCACACCTTCCACGAGCCGGGCAAGCCCGTCGATATCGCTCGGCAGCCGCGGTGCGCGGCTCACCGGCTGTGCTTTACGTCATCGCCGCATCGGCCGGTTCGCTCGTGAGCGCGGTGAAGCCGACGTGGCGCCCCTGCTCGTTACTGCGGAATGCCGCGAGTTGCTGGTCGTAGCTGCCCGACCGCTCGTCGCGCGTCGCATTGCGATTGTTGTTGCCGTTGTCGACGGTGTCGGCGAGCGACGTGCTGCTGGTTGCGTGAGCAATCAGCGTGCCGATGCCTTGCCATAGCGGCGCCACGATCAGCGCGATCAACACGAAGGTCGTCACGCGTATCCAGCGATTGAGCACGATGTATGCGAGCACGGCCGCGACGACGGCGGCGATCATCGACGGCGAGATCACGCGGCCCGCCAGTTCCAGCATGTACGAAGGCGTGAAGGTGGCCAGCACGGGAGCGTCTGGAATACGGGTTGCGCGACGTTTCCTACCCTGATCCTGATCGTGGTCCTGCCTGAATCCTCAGAGGAGTTGATCGGAGAGCGTCGAAACGCGATTTTCTTGTGCACGGGCGACCGGGGCTAACGTTGGCTGCGCAGTCATCGAAGGGAAAACGCACGATTGGACGAGAGGCGGTATGGCGATTGCCGGAGAAGTGCAGCGTTCAAATTTCGTGATCCACGGCGCGTTCGCGAACGTGTCGGGAGAGTCTTTCATCACTCCCTCCGCGATCCCATTATCCTGGAACGTTGCGCGAGCATCGTCGTGAGTCAAATCCGTTGCGCGCGGCCTTTGGGTAATTGGTTAATGATCCAGATGATTCGGTTCGTGAAGGCGGTCACTGCTGTCGCCGCCGAGCGTCCAGAACCGGTCGCAGCCACCGGTAACAACCCTGCGGATTGGAAGACGTTCTAGCGGGCTGCTGAAAAGTGCCGCGATTTGGCATGACGCCCCGGACAGGCGCAACGTATCATGTTGCGGGGCCGTGGCCTGAGTCACAGCCACCTAACAGGCTGGGCTGAGCGCGTTATGCTCATCTCGATCCAGTACGCCAAAAATGCCAGCCCACATACCCACACGAATTATGAGAACGGGTAGAGCGAGATAGACCCCGCGGCTTTGGAGTCGAGTCGACTGGATGGCGCAATTTTTCCAAATTAACAATAGTTAAGATTTGTCTGGTGGTTGAAATCAACGCTCTCTGGTAACCTCTTTTTACTCAGTACACACAAGCAATTCGAAGGGCGACGCCAAATCGATCATCACGATTTGGCGTCGTTGTCAAAATATTGAACGCCGTTGCATTGCGCGGGGCATCACCATGCATCTGAGGTACAAGAAATAAATGAATAGCGTCGCTGAACAGAATCACCTTGGGCGCAATACCAAAATGGCCAACTCGGCCAGTCCACTTGACGCGAGTCGCAATGTCACCGTAATGGCGGGCGCAGGGCCTGCTTCATCCGCAGGTGAACAATCTCGTTCGATATTCCATAGGCGATCACGCTGTCATGCATGGTCTCCAGAATAACGGCAAATACCCGTGCACCGTCGCCAGTTGATGAAAGGTAGTTTCGGCGGTTAGGCTTCGCCGGGCATACCAATACGCAGACGCGTGAAGATTGCTTCGAGTTGTAATCGGAATAATCAGAAATGCAGAAAAGCGTAATGATCTGGAAAGCCGTCTGCCCGTTCCGAAAGCGACGCCTCGTGTACGCCGCCTCCGGCGTGCGTCCGCCGGTTGATGGCTGATCGATGCCCTGAATTTACGGATATCCGGATTGTGTGCCCTGATGGTGAAAGCCCGAGCTTTCGCCGGGAGACCTGCGACCTTGAATCGAGTGAGCTGAGAAGAGCATGCATATAGGCATAGATATTGTAGAAAACGAGAGGATTAGCCGTGCTCTGAATAGAAGCGGACAAGCCTTCTTTGAAAAGTTCACGTCCCAGGAGGAAAGGCAGCGGGAGTCAATGAGCGATAGCAACATTGAACGCCTGGCGGGCATCTGGGCAAGTAAGGAAGCCGCGGTCAAAGCTTTGGGCACGGGTTTTCGGAACGGAATCGTGTTTCACGACATCAGGATAAGCCACGGCTCTCTGGGTGAGCCGTACTACACGTTTCACGGCGAATTCAAAAAAATCATGGCCAGTAAGGGGTTAAACAGTGCAACTTTGAGCATCTCCCATTGCGGAACGCACACGGTCGCTGTTGCCATACTGAGCTGACCAATAGTGTTTTTGTTCTGGAATTTATATGGGCTTTTATTCAGATCTTTCCGGTAAGCATGTCGTTGTAACTGGCGCGAGCGGAGATATCGGACTGGCTGTCTGCAGGAAGTATCTCGATCTTTCCAGTCGGGTTTTCGCCATTTACAACAGCTCGCCAGGCGGGCTCGAAAAACTCGCCAGTGAACATGAAAACGGCGCGTTGTTGAGCATGGAGCAATGCGACGTGTCGGATCAGGGCGATGTCGAGCGTTTGGCAAAAAAGCTGGAGAGCGAGGCAGGCAAGGTGGACGTGCTCGTGAACAACGCGGGCATCTGCAAGGACAACCTGTTCTCCGTGATGAGCTACGAAGATTTCGACAACGTCGTCAAAGTCAATCTTTACGGAACGTTCAATCTCTGCCGTTCGTTGCTGCGTCTGTTGCGGTCCTCGGGCCAGGCGAGCGTCGTCAACGTGGCGTCCGTCTCGGGCGTCACCTCGAGTTTTGGCCAGTCGAACTACAGCGCGGCCAAGGCAGGCGTGATCGGTTTTACCCGCACGATTGCGAGCGAATTCGCATCTAAAGGCATTCGCATCAATGCGGTGGCGCCCGGCATGATCGAGTCGCGGATGGTCAAGAAAGTGCCCCGGCAGATCGTGCGCACCATTCTCGACGCGATTCCGGTGAAGCGGATGGGGCGTGTGGACGAGGTTGCGAACATCGTGGCTTTCCTCAGTTCTGATTCGGCGAGCTATATCGTCGGTCAGACACTGGTAGCCGACGGCGGACTGGTAATGCGTTAAGGCCTGAGAGGAAATTATGTCGAGATCGGAAAGAAGTATTACCACGGCGCAATTGCTGCAAAAAATCGGTGCGTGGCGCTCCCCTATCTTCATGGTTGACCGCATTGAGGAATTTGCTCCGGGGGAGAAGGGGCACATCGTTGTCGCCAAGCACGTTACGTTCAACGAACCCTATATCGAGGCTCATTTTCCCGGCAATCCGGTCATGCCTGGCGTGATGATCGCCGAAATCTTCGGGCAGGCGAGCGAGTATTTCAGCCTGCTCGACGACTTCTGCCGTGCCTACGCACAGGCATCGAACCAGGCGTTGAAAAAGGGCGATGACGTTAGCCGTGCATTGAACACGCCGGAAGGCGAGAAGATCATCTTGCAGGAACGCGAGCGAATTGCCGGCTTTCTCGCCGCACAGGACCTGAAGTTCAAGAAAGTGGTCTATCCGGGCGACACGATCCATGTTGAGAGCGCGCTCAGTTTTTCGGACGTGCACGGGTTCCATCACTACAAGGTGGAAGCGCGAGTCGGACGACATGTCGTAGCGGAAGGAAAGGTCATCAACTTCCGGGCTGAGCGGGAAGCGATCATCGCCAAGAAGAATTCGGGTGTTTCAAGGTAACAGTGCTGAAGGGAAGCAGAACAATGAATGACGCAATTGAAGGAAAAGTGAACGAGGCAATTGAACAGCGCAAGATCGTCCTGGAAAAAATCAAGTCGGGCCTGATTCACCGTTTGAATCTCCACCAGACGGTCGACCAGATCGATGACGACACACCTTTGTTCGGCAGCGGACTCAAGCTGGATTCCGTCGACGCAACCGAAATCATCGTGTTGCTCGATGAGGCATTTGGTATTCGCGTCTCGGAAGGAGACGATCCGTCCTATATGCGCAACATCAATACGCTCGCGGCGTTTGTCCTGAGCCGGCAGCGCGAACAGGAAGCGGCCGCAGCGGACGAAGCGGACGAGGCGGATGCATAAGTCAGGCGGCTGATGAACAAACAGAAACAACCAGAGTTGAGGAATCGAAATGAGTGCGTTGGAAAGCCTGCATATCAAGAACGGCGCCGCGATGGGCACCCGCAATGGCGCAAGCGTGCCGCTGAATTACAACCAGCCGGAAGCGGAACGTGTCGCGATGCGCAAGACTATTCTGCTGACCGACTATTCGCATCTGGGGATGGCTGAAATCTCCGGGGAAGGCGCGTATGAACTGCTGAACCTGATGGTTGCGGGCGATGTGGGCTCGATTCGCGACGAACAGGGCATGTACACGATCATCCTGAACGACGAGGGAGAAATTGTCTCCGACGTGTATATCCTGTGCGACGACGAGCGTTTCATCGTGATGTCCGAATGGCTCACGGGCGACGCAATCAGCGAGATGATGAAGCACCTGCTCGAACAGCACGGGAGTGAATTCGAGGAAATCGGGCATATCGGCTCGCTGAGCAACAGCGTGGGCGTGCTTCATTTCGAAGGGCCCTACAGCTGGGAATTGCTGGCGGAAATGTACGGTATGGACGTGCTGGGCCTGCCGTTTCAGGAACACATGCACGTCGGTGACGATGAAATCCTGTTCCGCGCGGGGGAGCATGGCGAGTACTCGTACAAGCTGATCGCAAACAACGACCGCCTGGAAGCGATCTGGGAACAGGCAGTACAAACGGGTGAGAAATATGACATGGCGGTGGGCGGTCTGGATTATCAACGCGATGTCCGGCTGGAGAACCCCTGCTGGGAACCGGACGTGTTCAATGATTTTTCGCGTTGCCCGATTCAATTGCAGATGCAATGGACGGTGCGCTACGACAAGGATCAATTCAAGGGCAAGGACGCGTTGAATTCGGTTCTCGGGCGAGGCGTGGAGCGACGTGCGGTTGGTTTCTCGATCGAGGGCGCAGCCCCGGCGGATGTTGCGCGCGGCGACAAGGTTTATGTGGGCGAGAGCGAGATCGGCGTGGTCATCACGTGTGGCTACTCGAAAGACATCGGGGCGACGGTCGGTCGACTGCTGCTGAATGCAGCCTACGCTTACGCCGACCTCGACCAATATGAGGTGCAAACCTGCTCGGGTCGCCTGAACCTCAAAACGACGGCGGTGCCGATCTATCGGAACTTCAGTTTCCTGATCAATCCGTCTGAGCATAGCTACGTGGATAGTTCCCGCCCCAAACATCTGCTTGAGCAGCTGGAGTGGCAGGCCGCGGCAAAAGCGAAGGCCGAAAAGGAACTGGCCGAAAAGGAACTGGCTGCGGCGCAGCAGGCTGAGGCGCAGCGGGTTCAGGCTTAAGGCCTGGCATTCCTGGATGAGGGCATGAGAGACCGGTTCGGGATGTCTGTCCCGGACCGCTTTGGGAAGTACACCTCTTCCCCCGAATACCACTGAAAGCGCCGCTCTCGCAAGGTGACATTCCAATCTGTCACACCCTTATCGTTAGCTAAACCAAGATTATGATCGTCCAGAGAAAACGCGTGGTTGTGACTGGAATGGGACATCTTTCGTCCATTGCCAGCAATGTGCCGGAATTCAAACAGGCGCTTTTGAACAAGGTCTGCGGAATCAAGCCCAGCGAAAGATTTGCAGCTTACTTTGAGCACGCAAACGCGTCCGAAGTGCTGCAGGATGTCACGTACGAGAACCTGACTCCCGAGGTGGAAGCCTCGCTCGACAAGGCTGCGTTGTGGGCCTATAAGGTCGGCTACGAAGCGCTGTCTCAGGCGAAGGCGGACGATCTCGCGTTCCGCGAGAAAACCGGACTGATTATCGGCGTGTCGTCGGCTGGTACGGAAGCGTATATGCCGGTTATCGAAGGGGACTACGAGAAATTCTCGCTGCAAAAAACGATGATTTCCGGCAGTTTTGCTTCGTCCAGCGCGATCGTCTCGGGGCTGCTCGGTCTCAAGGGCGGCTTTGAACTGGTTGCCACGGCCTGTACGGCGAGTACGAATGCCGTCGGCATGGGCTTCGATCAGATCCAGAACGGCAAGAACCCGGCCGTGCTGGTGGTCGGCACGGAACCGCTTTATCTGCCTACCTTCGCGGGATTTTATGCGCTTCACGCCATGAAGCCGGAGCCTGCGAGTCCCTTTTCCGGGAATCCCGGCATGTCGATCGGCGAAGGCGCGGGTGCCATCCTGATCGAGGAGTACGAGCACGCCATCGCGCGCGGTGCGACGATACTCGGCGAAATCGTGTCTTACGCGACATCGGGCGACGGCTATCACGAGACCGCACCCGATCCCCGGGCGGAAGGGGCGGTGCAGGTGATGCGCGCTGCGCTGGCGAATGCGCAGATCGGTCCGCAGGACATTCAGTACGTGAACGCGCACGGCACGGGAACAGAAGCGAATGACCGGTGCGAGACCCTCGCGATGAAGAAGGTGTTTCCGAACATTGCGGATATTCGCGTCAGTTCCACCAAGGCTTATGTCGGACATAACATCGGGTCCGCCGGCATTATCGAGCTCGTGGCATGTTTCCTGACGTTGCCGGAAGGCAAGGTGTTGCCCACGCTCAATTTCACGACACCACGCGCGAATTTCGATCTGAATTACGTTCCTAACGAGTTTCAGGAAGCGCAGGTCGATCTGTTCATGAAGAACAATTACGCGTTTGGCGGCAACAACTGCTGCATCGTTGCCAGCACGCGCGCCGAGGCCAGTCCGGCAACGCACTACGAGCCGAAGCGCGTTGCGATTACCGGTATCGGTGCCGTTTCTTCGTTGGGCCACGATTTTCAGAGCATCGTGGCTGGCGTTTGGGAGGCGCGGTCCGCTGGCGCGGCGAGCAAGCTGATTGGCGAAAACGATGTCGGCTTCAAGGAGGCTGCCCGCACGCTGCTCGAAAGTTTCTCTTCCAATGAGGACGTGTCCAACTATCTGCGCAGCAAATGCGGTGACGGTGGCATCGAAGAATTGCTCGAACAGTCCGTCTGGCTGCATTCGGTGCAGGATCTCGACCCGAGAAAATATCTGCGCCGTTTCGATTCGCGCAAGGCCAACGCGATTTGCACGTTCGCCTTGCTGGCGATCACACAGGCCATGAAGCAAGCCGATCGTAAGATCAAGCGCGATGGTCACGATCTTGGCCTTATCCTCGGTATGGCGAAGGGGCCGCAGACGACTGTGGATCGCTATCTGAAGAGCCTGTTTCCCGAGCCGACCAAGGTGCGCACCTCGGAGTTTCCAGGCGCGCTGATGAATGCGATTTCCACGTTCTGCTCGATTACAGAAGGCATAAAAGGCTACAACACGACGCTTGCCACTGGCGCCAATGCTGCGCTCGGCGCGCTCAGCTACGCCTATGAGCTGGTGCGCCAGGATCTGCAGCCGCAGGTGCTCGCGGGTGGTTCCGACGAGAATTTTTCGAAGTTCTGGGCCTATCTGCAGGCGATGGAGGAGGGCCTGCAGCTCACCACCAAGCCAGAGGATTTCCAGGTCTATAGCGAAGAGGGGCGAGGTTTTCTGCCGGGCGAAGGGGCGGGCATTCTGTTCCTCGAAGACTACCAGCACGCAAAGAACCGCGGCGTACCGGTACTCGCTGAAATCGTTGGATACGGGAAAGCGAGCGACGGCTCCTATTTCGACCGCGACAATTGGAGCGCACGCAGCGCGTCGATGGCCGGGGCTATCCGCCAGGCGATGGACGAAGCGGGCATTACACCCCATGACGTCGATCTGATCTGCGGCAGCAGCAAAGGCACGCAACGAAGCGACCACATTGAACTCGACGCGATTCGCAGCATTTGGGGCGACCGTACTAACCAGGTGCCGCTGGTGAACTATACCGCCTGCTTCGGCATGGTCGATTCGTGCGTGAGCGTTCTGAATATGGCCGTGGTGATCGAGATCATGAAACGCGGAGAAATTCCGCCGATCCCGTACACGAAGAAATTCTGCTCGAATGAATTCGGCTTTGTTGTCGAACCGCTCAGGAAACAGGTTGGCACGGCGCTTGTCCTGGGTTCGACTGAAGGCGGAAATCATTACGCGTTTCTGCTGAAGCAAGGTGCGTGATGAGTGTAGGCAAATCCCGCACGGTGGTCAGGGGATACAGCATACAAAGTCTGTTCGCCGACAGCACGGATGGGCTGATTGCAGGGTTGTCCGAGGGACGCCATGTTGCCAGCACGCCCTATTTCGCCACGGATGAAGAAGTCGAACGGTTACGTCTGCCAGTCAATCCGAGCCATGTGCCGTTTTTGCGCATGTCGAAGAAGGTCAGAACGCTAGGCGTCGACTATCTCCGGAAGACGATTGAAAAGGCCATCGCGCAGACACTTCAGATGTCGGGCCTCGATGAAGCGTGTCTGCGCGGTAAGGACGTGCGCGTTTATCTGCCGGGGCATGGCGCTCGCGTGGACCTCCTGGATTGCGCGGGGTATCGGGATCGTAACGACGAAGAAGATCTGCTTTTCTTTCCTTCCATCAAGCAGTTGAGCGCGGCCAGCTATGGGCAGGACGTGCTCGCTCACGGTCTGGTGCGCCGGTACGGGCTGTCCTGGCCACCCGTGCCGGTCAATAGCGCCAGTTCATCGTCGAGTTCGGCGGTTCATCTGGCACATCAGGCAATTCGCAGCGGAGAGATCCGTCTTGCGCTGGTGGTGGGCTGGATGCAGTACGCGATGCAGGACATGCTGTCGCTCGGTGCTCAAGGCTTGCTGGCCTGCTCCGGTGTGAACCCGCCTCAGCCGTTTTCGATGAAGGGCGGTGGCATTCTGCCGGCGGACAATGTCGTCGGCATACTGCTGCAAAAAGAAGACGACGCAGCGCAGAGCGGTTTGAACGAGTATGTCGTTCTGAACAGCACGACGTCATGGCAAAGCAGTGGAACGGCGGGTGGTAATTCCTTTTCCGCTGATTTTCGCGCCGTCGCCGCGACAATCGAAACAGCGATGATCCAGGCCGACTTGTCTGCGGACCAGATCAAATGCGTGTTTCCGCACGGCAATGGCGTCTACGCGAACGACAAGGCCGAAGCCATGGCAATCCGGCGAGTTTGGGGCGAGAAAGGCATACCCGTCGTGACTTACAAGGCGCAGACGGGCTATTTCTCGGTGTGCAGCGGCATAGCCGATCTCATCATTGCGGCCGAGTCGCTCAAGAGAAAGGAACTGATTCCGTTCTCGGCGCACTACGAACTGGACGAATCCTTACAACTGGATTTTCATGCGAACCGTGCAACGTTGCCGGTCAAGTCCGGCGCTATTCTGAAAACGTCGCTCGGGCTGGACGGGTCGGTTGTTGCGCTAACGCTTTCTCATCATGAATAAGCCAGGTTTTCCTGAAACAGGACGTTTGCTAATTGACGAAGACTGCCGTGGAAAAAATGGAAAAACTGGGCCCTCCGGATACTGCGATCAGCATGATCGGACTTGGAGTGGTTGAAAGCGATGCCGGGTTTGTCGATTTCAAGCCGAGCTGGGTTAACGTCAGGGAAGCACAATTTCACAAACTTGCACAGCGTCGTCAGGGAAAAGAGACCTGGACGTTTAAGCGCTTTGGTATGAAGCCTGAATCCCGGTCGCCGGAGGATCTGCGCCGGGCGCATTACCGCGAGGCTCTCAACAGTCTGAGCACCGCGTGTAAAAAGGCTTTCGACTGTCTGAGCCGAAAGATGGAAAACCAGATCCGCAGGCAGCGGTCGGCATTGGTTTATTTCGATGCGTGGGGGGAGAGCTCCATCTTCGAGACGCCGAATAGCTGGCGCGATGCGGTTAGTCTGGATCTGTTGCCAAAGGCAATCGCGCGGGAATATGGGGTGAGTGCGTTTTCGTGCAAGCTGCGTGGCGAACGAAGTGGCTTTCTGCAAGGCCTGCGCGTGGCGGCGGATGTGCTGAACTCCGGTGAAGTCGACACCGTGCTGTTATTCGGGATCTTCCGTGCCTTTCCCGGCATGGTGCTCTCGGAGGCGTCGAGCGCCAATGCGCTGCACGGGCGAGCAAAGACCCATCTGAACAGCACGATCAACTACTCCATCGAGCGGTCAGGGTGTGTGATTTTACGCAAGGATCCTGGCGCGGGCATCGCCCTCAACGTCTCGGACTATTTCCTGCTACCGGAACATTCTCGCCGGGCGCGAAGGGAATTGACAGAACGTTGGCGCGCCTCGACAGGCGAAGACACGGCAAGCGTCTATGCAGGCATGCATCCCAGCAGCGCAATGCAGGCATTGGAGAGCGGTGCGTTTGATCGGCTTGAGCACAAAGCGAACTATTTTTCCATCTGCGATATGTACGGCGACAGCGCGTGCCTGAATCCGATGCTCGCGTTATCTCATCTTCATTCGACTGGACAGCTTCAGCAACGGCGCCATGCGCTCATCAGCGCCGATGATGGACAGGCAGGAATCTGGCTGATCGAGTGCTGGAGTGGCGCAAATGGTTAAGTTCGTGCTACCCGGATTGCAATCTACTGTGGCGACAATGCTTGGTTTATTGGCGGCGAATTGTGTGGCTGAGCCCGCGTATGAAAACTACCGGGCCGTGTATCGCGTCTACGCACCCGGTAGCAGCAGGGAGATCGGAAGCTATCAGGTCCGGCTGAACTGGGTTCCCGAGAAGCAGCTGTACCGGCTGGCGGGCGAGATCAATTTCGACTATCGGGCTTTCCTTTCACGGATTAAATATGACTATGCCGATGTAGTCTGGTTTGATTCCCGGGACGATGTTGCCTTCGAGGCACAGGAAGTCAACAACGGGAGAAAGAGGCTGATCAACGGCCAGCGCGACCCGCTGAACGGTGGCTTGCTGGTGAAGATAGAGGACGGGAGTAGTGCCGATCGCACTTCCCGGTTTGCCGCGGCCGACTACGATTTCACCACTTTTGCGTTGCGGTTTCCAAAGGCATGTGGACCGGCATCGGTCGGAGAGAAACTCGACAAGCGCATGCTCGATCCGATTGGTGAACGGATCGACCGGGTGTCCAGCGAGTACGTCAGCTATGGTAGCGCGCGGCTGCCGAACCTCGCGAGTTCGACATCCCCGTTGTGTCTGGTTCAGACGCACAGTACCAGAGACGCGTTAAACCGCCGTTCGTGGATTTCTCCGGATGGATATCTGGTTTATGAAGAATCGCCCGCATACACGTTGGCACTGGATTCAAGCCGATCCGTATTACCGCCGCAACGGCGAAAAGGAACACCATGAGCAGCAGGATTGCAGAGCCATTGCCCATTGTTTCGCTGCAGGGTGCAAGCAAGCGTTATGGACGAGAGCGCAACACCGTTCATGCACTGAAGGACGTCACCGCGACGGTGAGCCGGGGCGAGTTCATCGCCCTTTGTGGACCGTCCGGCAGCGGTAAGAGCACGTTGTTGAATTTGATGGCGGGGATCGACAGCCCGACGGAAGGCAAGGTCTTCCTGATGAATCACGACCTGTCCGCCTTGAATGACCTACAGGCGGCCAGACTGCGGGCCGATTCGGTCGGGTTTGTCTTCCAGTTTTTTAATCTGCTGCCGGTACTGAGCGTTTTCGATAACGTCTATTACCCGCTGATGCTGAACGGACGCAGTCGTGGCGCCGCTCGCGAAGATGTGATGGAGATGATCGAAAAGGTCGGCCTGATACAGCACTACACCCGGCGGCCAGACGAATTGTCCGGCGGGCAGCAGCAGCGTGTCGCAATCGCGCGCGCATTGGTCAAGCGTCCGGCGCTCGTGGTTGCGGACGAGCCCACTGGCAATCTCGATACCCGAACAGGTCACGAAATCATCGAACTGCTGCTCGAAATGAACCAGGCGCTGCAAACGACGTTTGTGATATCCACGCATTCACCGCAGCTTAGAGATATGGCAAGGCGCGTGATCGAAATTGAGGATGGGAGGTTGAAGGATGGTCACGTCGAGGCTTAAGCGCATCGCGGGAATACTATTGGTGATGCTGCTTTCAACAAGGTTCACACTCGCATATGCCGACGCGCATACGGATGAAGCGGAGACAGTGCGGCAGACGATAGCCGGGATGGTCGAGCAGAACCGGGGCAATGCACGTAACGAGGCGATCTTGCAGATCGCCGGACCAACGTCACCATCCGACGTCAGGAATGCAGTTGGGGTACTGGAATCGTATATCGTTGCCAACCCGGACGACCGGTATGCCGAGATGTATTACGGCTACGGCTTACTGTTTCTCGCCGGCGATTATCTGAAAAACAAGAATTACATCAAGGCGGCAGAGTTTTCGAAAGAGGGCTTTTTCTACATTGACGAGGCGGCAGAGAGTTCGCCGGACAACTGGCGGCTGCGCTATTTGCGCACGCGTATGGATGCATTCGTCCCGGCAAGAAACGGTCGCTGTGTCGTTGCGCTCAAAGACATCGACTTTATGACGCAAAACGGTAGGGCGCCAGCGTCGCTGGATACGATGATCTCGATGATGAAAGCGCGCGCCCAAAAGTCTTGCGGCGTAGCGGACCGTGCTGCACCTGATCAGATGAAGCAATCCGGCCGTGCCGCCGTGCCGTTCCTGACGCGGACGGAAATCAGCGAGGTGTTGCAAGCCGCCGTGGGAGGTGAGGCATGACGAAAGCATTGTTTTACGTGTCCAACGTAATCATGATCTATGCGTTGGTTGTGGTGGTTGGTGCGATAATTTTTCGCCGCACAGATATTCAGTACACCTTTTTGAATCTCTTGCGTCATCGCCGCCGCTCGGGTATCACGCTACTGGCGATCGTGTTGGGCGGGATATCGGTTTTCATATTCGGCGGCTTTGTCGACTACTCGTACTGGGCGTTGCGCGAGCAGACGATCCGAACCAATCTTGGACATATCCAGCTCTACAAGAAGGGTTATCTGGAAAGTGGTGCGGCGACCGGAACCATGACGTACAGCATCTCGAACTATGACGAGGTGAAAAATCTTCTGCTTTCCGATCCGGAGATCGGATCGAAGATCAACACGATTACCGGTCAGGTTGAATTTTCCGGGATCATTTCCCACTACGAGAGCGGGGTGTCGACGTTCTTCTCGGGTGTCGGAATTGATCCGAAGACATCGCTGATGCTCGGTTCGTTCGATCAGATCGTGTCGGGCAGCGATCTGTCGCGCGTGGAGTTGAATGGCGCGACGATCGGCTCAGGTATCTCGTCCGCCCTGAAGGCCGGATATGACGAATGGGCCGACATGCTCGTCGTCACGCCGGGCGGTGGTCAGAATGCAATGTCGGCTCAGATTCGCGGGGTGTTCCAGTCCGGAATCAAGCAATACGACGACACCACAATCAAGCTTCCGTTGCAGACGGCCCAGCAACTTTTGCAGACGTCGAACGTCAGCAAAATCATCGTTCTGTTGCACGACACGGATCAGACGGACAGCGTGATGAAACGCGTCAACCAGTTGATCGCGGATCACGATCTGTCGCTGGAAACCCGTTCATGGAGTGATCTGGCGGTGTTCTATCACCAGGTCGTCAATCTGTTCGAGGGAATTTTCTTCTTCGTCAAAGCGTTGGTGAGCGTAATCGTGGTGTTCATGATCGGCAATACGTTGATGATGAGCGTGGTCGAGAGAACACGCGAGATTGCCACGCTGCGCGCACTCGGGCTCAAGAAGCGTCATATCGGGCGACTGTTCATGCTCGAGGGCATCATGATCGGCATTTTCGGCGCCGTGATTAGTGTGGTGCTGGGTATCGGTATTGCAGAGCTGATCAACATTAACGGCATTCCGATGCCGCCCTCTCCCGGTTATACCCAAGGCTATCTGGCTTTTGTATTGTGGAACAGTGATTACCACCTGTTCTGGTTCGCCTGCGCATTGCCGCTTGTGACGGCCGTGATCGCCTCGATCATTCCGTCCCGTCGTGCAGCCAATCTGGTGATCGCGGAAGCGTTCCGGTTTGTTTAATCCAAGGTATGAATATGAAAAAGAATCAGCGGGTTTTGATTACAGGTGCGGGCCGCGGTATCGGACTCGCGATTGCGCAAAAGCTTGCTGCGCAAGGCTACGATTTGATCCTCAACTATCGCTCGGACCAGGGCAAGAGCATTGCCAATCTGAAGCAGTTCGAGCAAAGCGACGTGGCGAAAGAGATCGAGGTTACGCTGGTCAAGGCAGACATTGCAGAAACGCGCGACGTCGAGAACATGTACAGGAGCCTTCGTAATCAGGGTATCGACAGAATCGATCACCTGGTGCTGAACGCCGCTAGCGCGCCTTTCAAGCATTTCTCGGACATGAACCGCTTCGACTGGAAGCTGCTGTTGAACAGCAATCTGGTTGGAAACGTGGCGTGCGTGAACGAAACCGTTCCCTTCATGACTCAAGGCGGCACGATCTGCGCGATCTCCAGCCTTGGAAGCCAGCGCGTTCTTGATAAGTATCCGCTGGGGATCATGAAATCCGCGCTCGAAAACCTGGTGCGATACCTTGAGGTCGAGCTTTATGACGAGAACGTCAGGGTCAATGGGATTTGCGCGGGCGTGGTCAACACGGACATGTTTCCGTTTCTCAAGGAAATGTGGCCGGACATGTGCGCGAAAAGCGATCAGGAAAAGCGCCGCTGGCTGGTTGAACCGGACGAAGTGGCCAATATCGTGTCGTTCCTCATTTCGCCGGAATCCTCGGCGATTCGAGGCGAGATTCTGCAGGCCGATCTTGGCACAGCACTGCGGGCGTGAAGACGGTTGTTGCACAGGCAATCTTCAGGTGACGTCTGTCATTCCATGCAGGAAATGAGATTTGAAACTCGACCATAGGTTTTTTGCGGCGCTACTGATCGCGGTGACCGCTTGTGCCTCGGCTGCTCAGTCGGCCGTCAATGCCGACACCGCGGCTTCGGAGGTTGGCGTTCAGCAGGACGCGCGAGCCCAGGGGATCATTCGCAATGCAGATCGCGTCCGCGCGCCGGATCAGCCGTTTCGCTATACGCTGCGGCTCGAGGCATTCAGGCAAAGCCAGAGTGCCTCGCAGCAACAATTGGACGTATCGATGCGCTTCTACAAGCCAGGTCCGGGTCACGAGCAAGGCGATGCCAGGGCGCTGGTGCGCTTTGTGTCGCCCGCGAGCGATAAAGGAAAGGCCATGTTTTCTGATTTCGAGAAGATGTGGTACTACGCGCCTGATCTGCGACGGCCCATTCCTATTTCGAAGCAGCAGCGTTTGATCGGACAGATTTCCAATGGTGACGTTGTGGCCGCTGATTTCGACTACTCGTACATTTCTCAATTGCAGGGCGAGGAGCGTTGCGGCGACAAGACATGCTACCGGTTGCAACTGGTTCGACGCTGGCTGCACGTGACCTATCCGAAGATCACATACTGGGTCGAGAAGGACACCTACTATCCTTACCGTGCCGATTTCATGTCGGACTCCAACCTGGTGATGAAGCGTTCTTATTATAAAAACTACCAGATGGCCGCGGGCAGGGTGAGGCCGCTTCAGATTGTCGTGGAAGACGCGCTGCAGAAAGGCAATTACACAACGATGAATTATTCGGACGTTCGTCTTGAATCGCTTCCGGAAAGTTATTTTCAGAAAGACTACCTGATGCGGCTGAACTGACGTGCTGGACGACTACGTTCAGCATGGTGACCATTTGACGGGACCGATAGTTCATGAATAACAGACTCAGCCTCACGGTGTGTGCCGTGTTGATTGCCCACGGTTATATGTCGCCCGCACACGCCATGTCATGCAATTCCGGGCGTGGCTATGTCGGCACGGAGGGAGTCGGCGCACTTAAGAGCCAGGGGCTTTGGCATCCGAATGGCGAGGCGTTTCGCGACAACTTCACGATCAACACATACGCGGCGGCAAGCGGAAGCTGCATGCTGGCCGACAACCTGAAGGCAACCGCGAGCGGTGTTCTGCAATACGCCAGCTCGGTGCGTGAGCCCGGTGTGCTCGACGGAAAGCAGAACAGCGCGTTGGCGATCGCAACCGAGGCTTACCTGACCTATACGCCGTCCGAAAAGGTGTTCATCGACATTGGGAAAATCAAGCGCAGTAACGGCTTCATGTTCTCGATGAATCCGCTGGACTTGCTGCGCAATACATCTGGCCATCCCCGTTCCGCCACGGTGAATGCCGATAGCAACAATCCCAATAGCTTTTACGAGGAGGGGTCGATCGGAGTTGGCGGCACGGTGTATGCCGATTCAGGCACGTTCGAACTTGCGGCGCTCCCCAAGCTGACGACTAACGATTCGTTTCGCGAGTCGGCAGAAAAATGGAGCATGCTCGAACGCACGAATTCGACCAACCGGTTCTACGGCGCGTTTACCACCAGCAAATTCAGCGATTTCAATCCCACGGTCAATATGGTGGCCGGGTCGTCGTACAACGCGTTGGGTTTGGGCGTTAGTGGATATGTCAACGACAACCTGATCCTGAGTATGGAGTCCGCGGTTGCACGAGGTGAGCGCTGGCGTCATCTGAATATGGAGGCGGCAACCGCCATTCAGCAATACGGCAATGTCGGCGATCCATTCGGGCAGAACAGCCGGAGACTGACCGCGAACCTCGCCGTCGGGCTGCGATATACCGACTCCAGTCGTACGGAATACGGCATCGAGTACTTCGGACAAACCGAAGGCTATAGCCGCAGTGAATGGCGGAATTACTTCAAGACAGTCAGATTCGTCAATGGCGGATTTGCGGCCGGTCTTCCGACCGGGTTGGGGGCGTCGCTAGCGCCGCTTTATGGGCAATACGCAAACCTGTTGGCGGTGGAGACTGACAACGCCAATCGGGGCAATAACTTTCTCGGCAAGCACTACATCACGCTGTTCGCGAGTTCGAAGACGGAGCAGCTTCGCAAAGTGGGCTGGAGCGTGTCTTCCACAACCAGTCTGGCCGATGGGGGCACGGTGTTGAAGGCAAACCTGAGCACCAGCGTATCGAAGAACACCGTGCTACATGCAGGCACCTCATTTAGCTTTGGGTCGCAGCAATCTGAATTTGGTCAATTTGGGCAGAGGAAAACAATCTATGCAGGCGTTCGGTTTGTCATCTGATCGTGTGATCCGGAATCACGTGTTCCTGTTCCAGGGGCAAGGGATGCCGGCAGTCGGCATGGGCGCCGAAGTGCGTGGCGTTTCTCCTCGCAGCGAAGTGGTATGGGACTGTGCCAGCGACATATCGGGAATCGATGTGCGCAGACTTTGCCAGAAAGGCCCGATGTCCCAGCTGACGCAGACGCGCTTCCAGCAATTGGCTGTTACGACCGTCAGTGTTGCGATGTTCGAAAAGCTTCAGGATTCGGTGCATATCGAGAACGCGGTGTTCGCCGGCCATAGCGCGGGAGAATATGCCGCGCTGTATGCAGCTGGGGCATTCGATCTCGAAACGCTGTTCAGAAGCATTGTCATCCGGGCGACGCTGATGCAGGAGATGGCAGAAAATAGCGACGGGGCAATGTACGTGATCAAGTCGATCGATCGCGCGACCCTGCAGCGCTATATCGACGGGCAAACGTGGCACGGCCCGGTACAGATTGCAAACGATAACTCGCCGAGTCAACAGGTTTTGTCCGGTAACGCGGACGACGTGCGTGCACTGGCTGCGCAGTTGCAACGCGATGGCTATGGCACGCTCAAACTGCCGGTCAATGGAGCATGGCACAGCGATCTGATGGTGCCCGCACGCTCGCGACTCTATGAGGCATTGAAGGGATTGCCGATCCGGGCGCCAGAAAGGCCCATTTACATGAACCTCACGGCGGCGCCCGTCGATGAGGTCGGGCAGATCGTGGACAACCTCTCGGATCACCTGACGCAGACGGTGCGTTGGCGCGAAACGATGGAAGCGGTCTATCGCGAAGGCTATAGCGAGTTCGTTGAGATGAGTACGCGCAAGGTTATGGGCGGCATGCTCGCGCACTACGCGATGGGGGATCAGATGACGGTCTCATGTTTCCCTGATTGGTGTTGAGACCGATGGTCCGATAGTCCGATGTTCTGATGGTCCGGCCATCCGGTGCGTTTTCGGACGCGTTCAATGAGTGAAATCGATGATTCCGAGTTTTGAAGTTTATCTGCGCAAGCATCTTTTTTCTGTATTCGTTTTTATTCTGCCGATGACGGCATTTTTTGCCGCATCGATCACGCGGAATATTCTGGATATCTCGCTTGCCGAACTGGTTGTGTCGCTTGGTGTAATGAGTGCGTCACTGATTTATGCGTTGTTACGTGATAGCCGTGGCTACTGGTTCTATGTGATGTGCTCGGTGAAGTTATTTGATTCGAAGGAGCGCCGCAAGCAGTATATGGAAGAAAGCGTTCCGCCGATTCTGGTCAAATTCTTGCCGTATCCCGTGCGGGGCGCGTTGTTGGGGTTTGTGTTGACGGCCCTTGTCTGCATCCCGGCGTATGCGTTGTTCCAGTCGAACATTCATATCTTCATATTTTTATTTTGCCTGACATTACAGCCAAAACTGGTGCAGTTCACCGCAAAAATGGCCGCGAAGATGCAGGTGAAAAGAGTGATCGATAGTGTGGAAAATCTCGCCATGCATGAAGAGCGGTCCAGAGTCCGGGTGCTTGATATCATCGGCATGGACCTTCTTTTTACGATGCTGATCAATCTCGCATTGGTGCTGCCGATTGCGCGCAAGCCGGCATTCGATCTGCAGCATGGCTACGGGAACCCGGCTTTCATCGTGGCGTTCCTGATTCTGATGTCGATCGTGCATGTGCTTCTGCTCCTGTTTGCCGGCAAGTCCAGGCGCTTTGCAATGACCGGAGAACTGATGCTGGGAATACTCGATAAACGCTTTATGAAGCTTTCCCCCAGCGGCGGCGCGTTCTTCAAGTTGAGCAAATTGCGACGTTGTGTGTGCTATTTCATCGCGATGACTGTCTGGAGCATCGTGTTGTGCGTGGGCTTCGACATGCTTGATATGCAGCGCAATTTCGCGTTGATTTATCTCGTCGGGCTCGCTCCGCTTATGCTGTGCTACGTCGTTGAGCGTTTCGATGTACTGCGACGAGACTTCCTGGCAGCACAGGATACCCACCAGAGGCTGGTGGCGATTGGCGAGAACCAGCCGGCGATCACCGAGTTGTAGTGGCAATGCGCGGGTCCGGCATGAATGCCGGACCCGCCTGCGTTTACTGAGTCGGCACTGAACAATTCGGAGCGCCTTGTGCGACGGATCCTGGAGGCCGAAATGGTGTTGCGAGATTTGCAGGGCGGGGGATGTGTGATGTGGAGCGACAGCTCTTCCACGCGGCGCTGTGCGGCGCCGGTCTCGATCTCCGGATGATCCTGAGAAAGCTGCTGCTTCTTTGTGTCTTTGTTCTCGCGGACCTGTTTAACTGCTGCACTGACGCCGACAGCACGAAAACAGAATTGCTAAGAGTGACTAAATAGATCCCACTATTGGCTCATGGAGCCAGGCGCGGCTACTCATTTCGCCGCTTATTCAGCATTTTTAAAGGTAACGTAAAAATTAATATGATATCGAAAACAATGCGTACGCGGCAAAGTACCTGCGCGGCAACACTAGCGTTTCTGGCAATGGCACTCGTACCAGGTTCCGTCCTGGCTGCATCGCATGAGAAGGGTTGCTGGAAGATCGAAACCGAAATGAAAAAGAAGAACTCGCCGAGGTATACGCAACCCGGCTTGTACTATAAACCTTGGGCGGGTGCCGCTGACGCTGCGGGGCAAGGCGCGTATCCCATGACGGTCCAGATAACCGGTTTTTCCAACGACGGCGACTTGATCGGAAGCAGCACCGCCTCGCTCGACGATATGGGCCGCGAAGGCGTCGGTAGCTACAGAGGCGAACAGGTATTGTTCCGGTGCTCTCCCGATGCAGGCGAATTGCACGAATTCTTCTCGACGAACGGCGACAACCCGAATGCTGGCAAGGACGATATTAGCCACATTTCCGGCATCCCCGGTACCTACCGCTTCCCGGAGAAGGACATCATATCGCGCGTGACTAACCTGGACACGAATCAGGTGGTGACGCGCTACTGGCTGGCGCGGCAGATGAAGAACCTGGATAAGGATGAGCAGGGCTGGACTCTCGTGAAAGTGAAAGATTTCAGCCGGTACAAGGTCGATCTGTATCAATGCAAGGCCTGCGGTTCAGAAACGGATTCCTGGATGCAGCCGATTGCGTACGTCGCGTTCAAGGGGGGGGCAGGCCTCAACGCCATGAGCCCAAACCTCTCCGTTGGCGCCGATCACAACAACAACTGGTCGGGCTGGCATAACGACTGGCCCGGCGCGATTAACCCGAAGCCGAATCTCAACGTACGAACCGGAAAGGTGACCTGTGCCGTGCGCAATACGACGCCGGTGGTTAATTTTCGGCCGATGTCGGTGGCGGAGCTCGAGGGCGGCGAGAAGGCCACGATGCCGATCACGATCGACATTCAGTGCGAAAGCGGATTCGGCAAACTCAGTAGCGGAACGGGTGCCAATCAGACCGCAATGGGCATCATGGCTCGGGAGGAGAACGCTGCGTACGCGAGACCACTGGGACTCGTAACGGGCGGAAGCGCCGTGACTGATCTGCTGTCTGACGGCTACGGCGGGAAGAATGTGGCAAAGGGCGTTAGCGTCGTGCTGTACGGATCGAACGGCACGACACCGATATATTTCCTCACCAGCCGTTACCTCACGATGGGCGGCGCCAAGGACGGCTGGTATCCGGTGCTCCAGGATGCAACGCAAACCGGCTCGGACAGCAACTGGGACTACTACACGCGCACGGTCAATGCGACCTTCGAGGCGTTTCATCCGGGGAAAGGGGAGGTTTCCGCCGGAAAATACAAAGCAACAGCGGAAGTCGTCATCGCGATCCAGTGATGTGATGTCAATGTCTGAAAAACGGTCGATGGCAGCGACGCCTATCGGGCATTTATCGCTCTTCGGATTCTTTGCGTCTGGAAGACGCTGAAGAGCGCGGATCTTGTCGTTGATTCGGATCTGCTTGGACAGTCTCCAGATTACGCGGCTGAACCTGGCGCGCGACTTCGGGCGAGCACCGGCCTGATGCCCGATCTCAGCGCGACACGCAATCTGGTGGGTGCAGCGAAGCGCAACGTACGACGGATGTCAGCCATCGACGGCCGCGTGTTGCGTCCGATCAATTCCGCTGCGCTGAAATTTCTGTTCAAGCAGTTAGATAAAACGGACCCGTTGCAGGCCGACATCGCCGAAACAGTTCGAAAGAAAGTCGCGCTCGCCAACGAAATCGCTGACGAGTGGCGCTACTACTGATGCCGTGAGATTGCGCGGCATCAGGCTGCCGAAATGCGGCGTCGGCGTTCGTACCAGTGCTGCGAACGATTGACGACACCAACGACGAACAGCATGACCGGCACCTCGATCAGTACGCCAACGACGGTCGCCAGCGCCGCGCCGGAATGAAATCCGAACAGGCTGATTGCAGTTGCGACGGCCAACTCGAAGAAATTGCTGGCGCCGATCAGGCTCGAAGGACCGGCCACGCAGTGCGCGACGCCGAGCCGGCGATTGAGCAGATACGCGAGTCCGGAGTTGAGCAGCACCTGAATCAGGATCGGCACGGCCAGCATGACGATCACGAGCGGTTCGCTCACGATGGCCTGTCCCTGGAACGCGAACAGCAGCACGAGCGTGGCCAGCAACGCGCCGATCGACCACGGGCCAAAGCGCGCGACCGTTCGCTGAAAATGGGCCTCGCCCTTGGCGAGCAGGTGGCGTCGCACCAGTTGCGCGATGGCGACCGGAATCAGGATGTACAGCGCGACCGAGATCAGCAGCGTATTCCACGGCACGGTAATGGACGACAAGCCGAGCAGCAGCGCGACCAGCGGCGCGAACGCAATGACCATGATCGTATCGTTCAACGCGACCTGCGATAACGTGAAATAGGGATCGCCTTTACATAGTTGCGACCACACGAACACCATCGCGGTACACGGCGCGGCGGCCAGAAGAATCAGTCCGGCGATGTAACTGTCCAGTTGCCCGGCGGGCAGCCACGGCGCAAACACCTGCCGGATGAAGATCCAGCCGAGCAGCGCCATCGAAAACGGCTTGATGAGCCAGTTCACGAAGAGCGTTACGCCGATCCCGCGCCACTGGCGGCCAACCTGTCCCATCGCAGCGAAGTCGATTTTCACCAGCATCGGCACGATCATTACCCAGATCAGCGCGCCGACCGGCAGGTTCACGTGCGCGACTTCCATCCGGCCAATGGTCTGAAACACCTCGGGCAGCACCTGCCCGAGCACGATCCCGCCGACGATACACAGCGCGACCCAGACGGTCAGATAACGTTCGAAGAATCCAATCGCCGGGCGACGGCCGGAGACGGCCGTATCAGTGCTGGCCATTGGCTATCTCCGGTGCACGTTCGCCGATTGCCCGCATTTCGCGGTGGATTGCTGCATGGTCGAGCATGTGCAGCGGCAGATTCACGAACTGCATCACACGGTTCATGATTTGCCGGAACACCTTGTCGAATTCGTGGCGTTTCGCTTCGTCCGATCCAACGAAGGCCGCCGGATCCTCGAAGCCCCAATGCGCAGTCAGCGGCGTGCCGGGCCAGAACGGGCAGGTCTCGCCAGCCGCCTGATCGCAGACGGTGATCACGAAATCCATCTGCGGCGCTTCGGGGCTCGCGAACTCGTCCCAGCTCTTGCTGCGCAGGTTCGAGGTGTCGTAACCGAACGCCGCGCAGCGTTCCGCCGCGAACGGATTCACCTTGCCAGCCGGATGGCTGCCTGCGCTATACGCGCGGAATCGCCCTTTGCCGAGGATGTTGAACAGCGCTTCAGCCATGATGCTGCGCGCACTGTTGCCCGTGCAGAGGATCAGCACTGAGTAGACTTTGTCGCTCATCCACGGCTCCGCAATGTCACGCGTGATTCGACCGGCACACAGCATGCGGCCGATGTCACAGCCGGTTCGTGCGACGTGCCAAAAACCGGCGCGGCTTCAAGCGTGCGAAACGTCTCCCACGCGACACCTTGCGGATCGACGGTCCACGTCTTGTCCGACTTCGCATAGCAGCACGTCGTGCCGATTTGCTCGTCAACCGGCAATTGCGCCGCAGCGAAACGCGCATTCATCTCGGCCAGTTCGTTATCGGTCTCAACCTGAATGCCGATGTGATCGACGCCTGTTTTTGCGCCACGCTTCGAAATCGCGAAGTTGACGGCCGGGTCGGTCAGCTCCCATTTGCAGTAGTCAGGCTTCAACACGGTCGGCTCGGCATTGCCGAATATCGCGCGATAAAAGCGGATGCTGTCGTCGAGATTCTCGACCGACACGTGAATGTGCATGCGTTTCATTGCTTGCCTCCGCAGGCGTTGGAGAGATCGCTCGCGGTGCAGGTCGCACCGGAGCAGCAATTCTCGGTGAGGAAACCGATCAAGCCCGTCATCGCGTCGAAGTTGGCGGTGTAGATGACGAAGCGACCGTCCTGCCGCGACTTCACGAGTTCTGCGTGGGACAGGTCTTTCAGATGAAACGACAGACTCGACGGGGTAAGCCCCAGTTGCTGCGCGATTTCTCCGGCCGGCATGCCGTCGGCACCGGCAACGACGAGGGCGCGGAATATCGCGAGACGCGAATCGTGGGCAAGCGCACCGAGGGCGCGCACGGCGAGGTTGGAATTCATGCGTGAAAGGATAGTCGAAACATTTCAATATTTCAAGTATCGTGGAAATAACGCCGGGAACCGCGGACCGGGTTTTAAAGGACGCTATAGTTTGAACTGGCAGAGTATCCACAGTAGATAAACAGGAAAACGATACTGCGATGAAACTCGCTCATACACTCAAAGTTCTGGTTGTAACGGTTGGCATGACCGCACTCGGTGCGCATGCCGCCGATGAAACCCAGGTGCTGCAGTTTGAAACCCATGCCGCGTTCTTCTCCAAAGAAACCGGGCAAAAGGCACTGCTGGATCCGCAGGTGTTCGTCGCGCAAGAGGGCGCGCCCGCCGCCGAAGGCAACGCGGTGCTGACCACGATCGCTCCCGCGCCGCTCACGCACGACAACGCCGTGCTGGTGGTCTACCACTCCGATGGGAAATCGCACGGCAAGCTGCGCGGCGACATTGGCGTGACGGCGCACCACCAGCTCATCGCGAGGCCGTAAGCGGCTCGACGCTATCGGCCGCCAAGGCACGCCGTGCGCGTGCCTACTTCCATCCTTCGAGCCGAAGCGTGGCTCGCACGAGCCGCTGCTCCTCGCTTTCGATCTCGCGCAGATAGTCGATGACGTTGCGGATATGCTCGCTCGCGGCCTTGCGTGCCTGCTCGGGCAGTCTGCCCGTGACCGCGTTGTAAAGGCGGGCATGCTGGCGGTCGATCTGCTTCTTGAGCGGCTCGCGGTGGTAGAGATTGTTGACGGACGCAAACACCGAACTCAGCAGCAGATCGGTCAGCGACTGCAGCGTGTTGACGAGCACCGGGTTGTGCGACGCTTCGCAGATCGCGCGATGAAACGCGTGATCGAGCTTCGCGCGTTCGTCCGGTCTCAAATCCTGCGCTTGTGGCGCAATCATCTCCTCGTAGCGCCGCGTGATCAGGATGAAATCGGCCTGGGTTCCGCGGCGCGCCGCGAGCCGCGCGGCCTCCGCTTCGAGCATCTCGCGCACCTCGAACAGGTCATAGAGGGTGCGCGGCTGCGACGCGAGCAGGTGCATCATCGGCGTGATCTGCTTTTGTTCGCTCAGGTTCGAGACGAACGAGCCCTTGCCGTGCAGCGTCTCGATGATGCCGCGCGCGCGCAGCAACTTCATCCCTTCGCGTAGCGCGGTGCGCGATACGCCGAGCTTTTCCGTGAGGCGCCGCTCGGACGGCAGCGCCTGACCGGCCTTGAGTACGCCCTCGACAATCAGCTTCTCGATTCGCTCGGCCACGACGTCGGCGACGCGCCGGGTGACAGCCGTTTCTTCCTTCATCGTCACTGGTATGACCACTTTGAGTTAACGGACGCAATTTTGGCATAAATCAAGTTGTTGCTGGTTTTGAGGGCCATGCGGCGGTGCTGAGACGAGACGCCTTGAAAAAACTGGTATGACCACTGCTGCGGGCTCTGGACAGCGGGGCGCGTACCCAGAAGAATCGGCGGAATTCAAAATCAGGCGCGGCCTGCGCCGGGCACATGACGGAGATACCGGAAATGAGCTTCATGTATGACGAGTCGATCGACGGCCCGCTGCCGACAGTCGACCGCGTCGAACTCGTGGCGGCGCTACGCGCGCGTGCGCCCGAAATGGAAATCCTGACCGAGCGTGAGGATTTGCGGCCATTCGAATGCGACGGCCTCGCTGCCTATCGCAACGTTCCGCTCCTCGTCGTGCTGCCGTCGACTGTCGAGGAGGTGCAGACCGTGTTGCAAACCGCAGCCGCGCGCGGCGTGCCGGTTGTGGCGCGCGGCGCGGGCACGGGTCTCTCGGGTGGCGCGATGCCGCTCGAAAAGGGCATCCTGCTCGTGATGTCGAAGTTCAACCGGATCCTCGATATCGATCTCGAAGCATGCGTCGCGCGCGTGCAGCCGGGCGTGCGCAACCTCGCGATCTCGCAGGCGGCCGAGCCGTACGGTCTCCATTACGCCCCCGACCCGTCGTCGCAGATTGCCTGCTCGATCGGCGGCAATGTTGCGGAGAACGCCGGAGGCGTGCATTGCCTCAAGTACGGCCTGACCGTCCACAACGTCCTGAAGGTCGAGATGCTGACCATCGACGGCGAACAGGTCACGCTCGGTTCCGATGCGCTCGATAGCCCCGGCTTCGATCTGCTCGCGCTCTTCACGGGCTCGGAGGGGACGCTGGGCATCGTCGTCGAAGTGACGGTCAAGCTGCTGCCGAAGCCGACGAGCGTCAAGACGCTGCTGGCGAGCTTCGACGACGTCACCTGCGCGGGCGCAGCCGTGGCGAAGATCATCGGCGAGGGCGTGATTCCCGGCGGCCTCGAAATGATGGACAACCTGTCGATCCGCGCAGCCGAAGATTTCGTTCACGCGGGCTACCCCGTCGACGCCGAAGCGATCCTGCTGTGTGAACTCGATGGCGCGCGCGATGACGTTGAGGAAGACACCGAGCGCGTCGGTGCGTTGCTGCGCGAGGCCGGTGCCGTGGAGTTGCGGGTCGCGCGCGACGAGGCCGAGCGCCTGCGTTTCTGGGCGGGCCGCAAGAACGCATTCGGGGCCGTGGGCCGCATTTCGCCCGATTACTACTGCATGGACGGCACGATTCCGCGTCGCGAGTTGCCGCGCGTGCTCAAAGGCATCGCCGCGCTGGCCGACGAGTTCGGCTTGCGGGTGGCGAACGTGTTCCATGCGGGCGACGGCAACATGCACCCGCTCATTCTGTTCGACGCAAACCAGCCCGGCGAAATGGACCGCGCCGAGGCGCTCGGCGGCCGGATTCTCGAACTGTGCGTCGAGGTGGGCGGCAGTATCACGGGCGAGCACGGCGTCGGGCGCGAGAAGATCAATCAGATGTGCGTGCAGTTCAGGCACACCGAGATCGAGTATTTCCACGCGGTCAAGGGCGCGTTCGATCCGTCGCGCCTGCTCAATCCCGGCAAGAACATCCCGACGCTGCATCGCTGCGCCGAGTTCGGAAAGATGCACGTTCACGGCGGTCAACTTCTGTTTCCTGGACTGGAGCGGTTTTAATGCGACGCGAACTGAATTCGATGGACGATAGCGCTGCATTGATCGCACAGGTCGAAGCGGCGCGCGCCGCGGGCACGCCGCTTCGCATTCGCGGTGGCGACAGCAAGGCGTTTCTCGGACGCACGGTCGTTGCGCAGACAATCGACACACGCGGACATCGCGGGATCGTGACCTACGACCCGACCGAACTCGTCGTGACGGTGCGTGCGGGCACACCTTTCTCCGAAGTCGAGGCCGCGCTCGATGCAGCCGGCCAGATGCTGCCGTTCGAGGCGCCCGCGTTCGGCGGGGCGGCCACGGTGGGCGGCGTGTTTGTCACCGGCCTGTCCGGGCCGCGGCGTCCGTGGGCGGGCTCGGTGCGCGACTTCGTGCTCGGCTGCCGCATCATTTCGAGCGACGGCAACCCGCTGCGTTTCGGCGGCGAGGTCATGAAGAACGTCGCGGGTTTTGACGTGTCGCGCTTGATGACGGGGAGCTTCGGCTGCCTCGGGCTCGTGACCGAAGTGTCGTTCAAGGTGCTGCCCAAACCGCGCGCGACGCGCTACGTCGCGCTCGAACTCACGCCGGAGGTGGCGCGCGAGCGCATCGCGGGCTGGCGCCGCGCGGGGCTGCCCGTCACCGGCGCATGCCACGCCGACGGGGTGCTGCAAGTGCGTCTGGAAGGCGGCGTCGGCTCGGTGCGCGGCGCACAAGAAACGATTGGCGGCGTCGAGGCGCACGAATCGTTCTGGACGCAACTGCGCGACTTCGCACTGCCGTTCTTCGACGATGCGCGTCCGCTGTGGCGTCTGTCGCTGCCCGTTGCGGCGCCGCATGTGGCGTTGCCGGGCGACGCGCTGCTCGACTGGGGCGGCGCACAGCGCTGGCTCAAGACCGATGCGGGCGCAAACGAAGTGCGCCGCATCGCGCGCGAACTGGGCGGCCATGCAACTGCGTTTGCGCCGGGCGTCACCGACGCGCCGTTCCAGCTGCTGCCCGGGCCGCTCATGCAATTGCACAAGCGCCTCAAAACGCAGCTCGACCCGCTGGGGATCTTCAACCCGGGCCGCATGTACGCGGATCTGTGAACCCGAAAATTCTGTCCGATGCAAACCAATCTGAGCGAAGCGGCGCAGTCTCTCGAGCGCGCCGAAGAGGCGGAATCGATCCTGCGCGCGTGCGTGCACTGCGGGTTCTGCAACGCGACCTGCCCGACCTACCAGTTGCTCGGCAACGAGCTTGACGGGCCGCGCGGCCGCATTTATCTGATCAAACAGCTGCTCGAAGGAGAGCCCGTCACCGAGAAGACGCAACTGCATCTCGACCGGTGCCTCAGCTGCCGCAACTGCGAAACGACGTGCCCTTCGGGCGTGCGCTATCACGCGCTGCTCGACATCGGCCGGGCCGAGGTTGCGCGCCGCACGGTGCGTCCGGCGCGCGAGCGCTGGCTGCGGGCGGGGCTGCGTCATGCGGTGTCGCGGCCTGCCTTGTTCGCCGCGCTGCTCGGCGCGGGCCGCGTGGCGCGCGCGGCGTTGCCCGAAACGCTGCGCGACAAGATTCCCGCACGTGCGCCCGTGGCGAGCCCGCGACCGTCCATGCAGCAGACCGCGCGCCATACGCGCCGCGTGCTGATGCTCGAAGGCTGCGTGCAACCGTCGCTTGCGCCGAACACGAACGCCGCTGCCGCACGCGTGTTCGACCGGCTCGGGATCGGCGTGACGCCGGCGCCGCAGGCCGGTTGCTGCGGTGCAAACGACTACCACATGGACGCGCAGGAGGCGGGCCTTCAGCGTGCGCGGCGCAATATCGACGCATGGTGGCCCGCAATCGAGGCGGGCGCCGAGGCGATCGTCATGACGGCAAGCGGATGCGGCGCGTTCGTGAAGGAGTACGGTGATCTGCTGCGTTTCGATCCGGCCTACGCGGACAAGGCGCGGCGCGTGAGCGCGCTTGCGCGCGACCTCGTCGAGGTGATCGCCGCCGAGCCGCTTGAACAGCTCAACGCGCTCGCGCCTGCCGCCGCAAAGCAGATTGCGTTCCATTGCCCGTGCACGCTGCAGCACGCACAGCGGCTGGGCGGCAAGGTCGAAGCCGTGCTCGCGCGGCTTGGCTTCGGGCTGACTGGCGTGGCGAACGCACACCTGTGCTGTGGCTCGGCTGGAACGTATTCGCTCACGCAACCGGAAATCGCGAAGCAATTGCGCGACAATAAGCTCGACGCGCTCGAAACCGGACGGCCGGACGCGATTGTTACTGCCAACGTCGGCTGCCAGACGCACCTGAACAGCGCGGGCCGCTCCAACGTCACGCACTGGATCGAACTTGTCGATTCGCTGTTGACACCAGACCAGGAGATGAATTGAGATGCAGATGAAACCCGCACTCGGCATTGCCGAAGCAAACCGGATCCTTGATGCGGCGCGCGACGAAGCGCAGCGCAACGGCTGGGCCGTCGCAATCGCGGTGGTCGACGACGGTGGGCACCCAATCGCGCTCGCTCGTCTCGACGGCACGGCGCCGGTGAGCGCGTACATGGCGCAGGAAAAGGCGCGCACGGCGGCCCTTGGCCGTCGCGAGTCGAAGCTTTACGAGGACATGATCAACGGCGGGCGCACGGCGTTCCTGAGCGCGCCGCTCACGGCGACGCTCGAAGGCGGCGTGCCGGTTATCGTCGATGGACAGGTGGCCGGTGCGGTCGGCGTCTCGGGCGTGAAATCCGACCAGGACGCGCAGATCGCCAAGGCTGGCGTGCGAAGCATCGCAGCCTGAGCGCCACAGCATTTTCAGTTGATTCAGGAAGAGAGCGAAATGATTGAACATCACGGACTTCAGGTCGACGAGGCGTTCGGCCGGTTTATCGAAACGGAAGCGCTGCCGGGTACGGGCGTCGAAACTGACGCGTTCTGGCGCGGCTTCTCCGCGCTCGTGCACGAGCTTGCACCGCGCAACCGCACCCTGCTCGCCGAGCGTGACCGGCTGCAGCGCGAACTGGACAGCTGGCACCGCGCGCACCCGGGACCAGTGCGCGATTTGCGCGCCTACCGCGATTTTCTGGCGAAAATCGGCTATATCGTCCCGGTGCCTTCGAGCGTCGCCGCAACGACTGCAAACGTCGATAGCGAAATCGCGTCGCAAGCGGGCCCGCAGCTCGTCGTGCCGCTGTCGAACGCGCGCTATGCGCTGAACGCGGCGAACGCGCGCTGGGGCAGCCTGTACGACGCGCTGTACGGCACCGATGCGCTGCCCGAAGACGGCGGCGCCACGCGCGAAGAGGCGTACAACCCGGTGCGCGGCAAGCGTGTGATTGATTTCGCACGCAACTTCCTCGATCGCGCGGCGCCGCTTGCGGGCGGTTCGCATCGCGATGCGACGGGCTACACGGTGGCGGGCGGCCAGTTGTCGGTGAAGACCGGCGCGGGTGCGACGCGCCTCGCGGATCCGGCGCAGTTCGCCGGCTACCAGGGCGGCGCCGATGCGCCGAGCGCGATTCTGCTCAAGCATCATGGGCTGCACATCGAAATCCAGATCGATGCATCCACACCGATCGGCGCGAGCGATCCGGCTCACGTGAAGGATGTGGTGATCGAGGCGGCGGTCAGCACGATCATCGACTGTGAGGATTCGGTCGCGGCCGTCGACGCCGGCGACAAGATCGAGCTTTACCGCAACTGGCTCGGGCTCATGCAGGGCACGCTGCAGGAGGAAGTTGCGAAGGGCGGGCGCACGTTCACGCGGCGTCTGAACGCCGATCGCGAGTATCACGCGCCGGACGGCTCGACGCTGACGCTGCATGGCCGTTCGCTGCTCTTCGTGCGCAACGTCGGGCACCTGATGACCACGGGCGCGGTGCTCGACCGCGACGGCAACGAGATCCCCGAAGGCATTCTCGACGGCGTCGTGACGACGCTGTGCGCGATGCACGACCTGAAAGCGAAGCGTAATTCGCGCACGGGCTCGATCTACATCGTGAAGCCGAAGATGCACGGTCCGGCCGAAGTCGCATTCGCCGACGCGATTTTCTCGCGCGTCGAAGACATGCTCGGCCTGCCGCGCAGCACGATCAAGATGGGGATCATGGACGAAGAGCGCCGCACGAGCATCAACTTGTCGGCGTGTATCGCAGCGGCGGCTTCGCGTGTCGCGTTCATCAACACGGGCTTTCTCGACCGCACCGGCGACGAGATGCATTCCGCCTTCGAAGCGGGCCCGATGTTCCGCAAGGGCGACATGAAGTCGTCGGCGTGGATCGCCGCGTATGAGCGCAACAATGTGCTGGCGGGTCTCGCTGGCGGGCTGCGCGGCCGAGCGCAGATCGGCAAGGGCATGTGGGCCATGCCCGACCTGATGCACGCGATGCTCGAACAGAAGATCGCGCATCCACGCGCGGGCGCGAACACCGCCTGGGTGCCGTCGCCGACTGCGGCGACGCTGCACGCGCTGCATTATCACGAGGTCGACGTTCAGGCTGTCCAGCAGGAACTCGAACAGATTGATTACGCAACGGAGCGCGGCGCGTTGCTCGACGGGCTGCTCACGATTCCGGTTGTCGAGCGCGCGCAGTGGAGCGACGAGGAAATCCGCCTCGAAGTCGAGAACAACGCACAGGGAATTCTTGGCTACGTCGTGCGCTGGGTCGAACAGGGCGTGGGTTGCTCGAAGGTGCCGGATATCAACAACATCGGCCTGATGGAAGACCGCGCGACGCTGCGCATTTCGAGCCAGCACATTGCGAACTGGCTGCGGCACGGTGTCGTGACGCGCGAGTTCGTGCTCGACGTGTTCCGCCGCATGGCGGCGGTGGTCGATCGTCAGAATGCGGGCGACGCGAATTACCGCCCGATGGCGCCGAGCTTTGGCACGTCGTATGCATTCAAGGCCGCGTGTGCGCTCGCGCTCGAAGGCAAGGACCAGCCGAGCGGCTACACCGAGCCGCTGCTTCATCAGTACCGGCTCGCGTTCAAGAAGCAATAAGGCAGCAAAAAACAGCAGCAAATAACAGGAACAAAAAAAACGCGTGTGATTTTCCCCGGAACGGGCGCTGCGGCGCCCGTTTTTTTCGTCTGTGCCACCTGGGATTGTCACGTTGACGGAGTTGCGTAAGATAAGGAAAGCGAGCGGCGTCAGCTATGCAAAAAAAAACGGTAGGGCTGCGGCTAACTCGTTTGTTTTTTCACTGCCAGGCGAACAGAACACAAAGGAGGCAGCATGAACAAAAACGGTGCGAGCGGATTAATCGGCGCAATGCTGATTGCGGCCATCGCGAGCTGGGCGGCTGGTGTGAGTGCGAGCGCGAGTGCGCAAACGGATGTGACTGCCCCGCTCGGCGCGGTCGTGGAACGGGTAGCGGTCCCTGGGGTGCCGCCTCGAAACAGACCGGATACTTCGATTATTCGCGACGTTCGCCGTGCCTTCAGGCGCGTGCCGGGGCTCGACGATTCGAGAATTCACATCAGGGTGCGCTTCGGCGTCGTTACGCTCACAGGCAAGGTGCCGGAGAGCTGGCAGATCTCGCGCGCGGGTATCGCGGCAAGATCGGTGCTCGGCGTCAGGTCGGTGTTCAACAGACTGACCGTGGGGAGAAGGCGGTAGGGGTTGCGATCACGCCCGGAAGGGATGAGCCGTCATTTGCCGCGAGCACGGTTCGTCCCGGTTCTCGATGCCTTGAACCGAACCGGTCACCGCAAGTGGTTGCTTCCCAAAGCGCGCTCACGGAGCGCCGAGCGGGCCGTCAATTGGCTCAGGAACACGGCAGCCGCGCAGGCTGCCACGCCACCGGCGGCAAGCGTTGCATAGGCCGAGGCCCATTGATGGGTTGCGTCGAAGGCCGCACCAAACGCTGCGGGCGCCAATGCGCCGGAGCCGAAGCCAAGCACGGATCGAACGCCCATCACGCGGCCAAGGCTCGCGGGCGGCACTTCATCCGTCATGGCGGCGGAAAGCACGCCCGAGTCGCCGAGGATGAAGAAACTGCCGATTGATGCGATCACAACGGTCCACGCAGGGCCCCAGTGAATCGACCATCCCATCAGCAACGAGCAGGCCGCGCCCGCGCCGCCCACAAAAACAAGGACTTTCGAGCGATCCAGTCTGTCCGATAAGGTACCGATTGCGGTCGTGGCCAGCATGCCGGACAGGTGCACGACAGCGCCCACGATTAGCGCCATCGTTACGGCATTCAGATGAAGCGGTTCGAGTGCAGTCGCAAGCAATGAAGGCGTCCACGCGTAGTGGCCGAGCAGTTCCCAGCAGTGCGCGATGTATCCGATCAAGAGGCAAACCGCGACCGGCGTGAAGGTCGAGCGCCAGCGAAATGCGGGGGCATTTGCTTTGCCCGAGTCATGCTTTGTGTGTTTCGCGGGCTGCATTCCGGCCAGACTCAATTGACCGATTGCGGTGCCTGCAAATACGCCAACGGCACAGACACCGAAGCCCGCTGCGACGCCGAATGTTTGCGTGGCCCACAACGAAAAGAAGACGGAAAGCAGATAGCCGAATGAACCGGCGGCCAGCATCATCCCCATCGCCCGTCCGCGCTTCGACGGCAAGCTCAGGTCCGCCGCGAGCATCAGCGCGGGGGCATATGAGCCGCCTTGCGTAAGTCCAACGAAGATGATCAATACGAGTGCGGTTTCGGGAGAGCGCGCAAATAGCGCGAAACACGCAAGGGCGATCGTCCCAGCCCACGTACACCAAAGGTAGACGCGCTTCGCACCGAAGCTATCGGATAGCCAGGCTGCGGCGAGCAGCGCGATGGCGTTCGAAAGGTTGAAAGCAGTCTGGATCGTGCCCGCCGTTCCAGCGCTCATATGCCACGTGTGCCGGAGAACAGGCAATGCGCCTACAAATGCCATCGTCCCCATGCAGGCGCCGGTGCGCCCGATACAAAGCCATACCAGACGATTCATGCGTTGCCTCGCAGCGAACAGTGCGCTTTTCCCCTCGCCGTCGATTGCTTCGCGTCGTCGATACGTTTCATTTTGTCAAGCAGCTTGAGCGATGGCGCAATTTGGACATGACCGTCGCATTCCATCCGGCTTATCAGATTCGAAAGATTCTGCCAGCTTGCCACCAGGTAGCGCACGCTTTTTCCATTCCCATCCTGGTGAATTATCGCGCTGGAATTTAAACCGCAGGAAAGCGATTTGCTTTTACGTTTCTGTGATATTCAGAAACGCTGGTTGCGCGACGGGCTCGACATTCTGGTTTCCGTGAACCTGCCGGCCGAGGCGCTCGACGATCCGCGCTATTACGACATTACCCGCGAAGCGCAGCGCCGCTACGGCATTCGGCCGCAGCGGCTGATGCTGGAAGTGCTGGAGACATCGGATGCGGCTTCGCGCGATAGCGAACGTCGCGGGCTGGAGCGATTTCGGGCACTTGGCATCAAGCTCGCCGAGGACGATCTCGGTGCCGGACACAGGAGTTTCATGTGCGGCTTCTGTTCGGCACATCGCTTTCAAGGGTGGTCGAATTTCTGGCGGATTACACGCTGATTCCGCCGTTCAGATCGGCCAATCCGGGGTTGCAGACCGCGCTGCTGGATGCCGCGGCGAAGCACGGTATTGCAGGCCCGCAATATTTGGCCGCTCGCGAGCGGTTGATTGCGGCGTTGAGCAGGGGATGATGATGAATGGTCAAGCGCCTGATCTGTGCTTGCCAGGCTGATTGCAGATGGCGCGATCCCGTCGTATGAATCGACGCTTTCACGGACATCGTGGAAGCATTTTGTAATACGTGTTCGTCAAAGAAATATTCAAGATGCAACGGCAATTGCCGTTAGTCAGTTATGCGCGGAAGGTACGTGAACTGCGGGAATGAACGCTGCGATTCACACTAACAAGATGTTGCAGCTTGTCTCTAAAGACCGACGACGCACAGGTTTGAGGATCACCTGACCTGAATCTGGGAGACAGTCTGGAGGCTGCCGTGAGGGCGGGCGTCTGGATGAGGCAAGTTCGTCATAATTTTTGAGCAGGCTGTCAACCAAAGGAGTTGCAGATGGGGTTAGGTCTTAACGGCATGCGCATCGGCGTGCGGCTAGGCGTCGGCTTTGGAATCTTGCTGATGCTGTTATGCGCGGTCGGCGGTTTTGCTACCTGGCAGGCGTCGCGCATCAATGCCAGCACGGTCGATATTGCCGATAACTGGCTGGCCAGCGTGCGTACGCTGGGAAGCGCGCGTACCGCTGCGAATGGCGTACGCCGCGCATCCTTGCGTGTCGTGCTTGAGAGCGACGCTGCGAAGAAGCAGACGCAGCGCGCCGAGCATGACGCGCAGCTGAAGCTGTATGACCAGGCCATGGGCGCGTACGAAAAGACCGTTTCGGGCGCTGAGGAGACTGCGCTCGCTCAGCGCATCAAGTCGGCCTGGGCCGACTATCTGGCGGTCGACAAGCAACTGCTCGAACTTTCCGACGCGAATAACGATGCAGCAGCCCGTACGTTGGCAACTGGCGAATCGTCCGCTACGTTCCAGGCGCTAAACGAGGCAATCGCGAACGATGTCGCGTTCCAGACCAAGGGTTCGAACGAAGCGCGCAATAGCGCCGAATCGACCTACGAAGCCGCGCTTTGGGCAACTGTTGCGCTGATCGTGATTGCTGGCGTGGCGGGTGTCGGCATGGCCGTTATCATCACGCGATCGATTACCCATCCGCTCAATCAAGCGGTTAAAGTCGCGGAAACTGTCGCGAACGGCGATCTGACCTCGCAAATCGATGTATCGGGCCGCGACGAAACTGCCCAGTTGCTCGGCGCATTGCGCAACATGAACGGCAACCTTGCCAATCTGATCGGTCAGGTGCGCCATGGTGGCGAAAGCATTGCGACCGGCGCATCGCAGATCGCGGCAGGCAATACCGATCTCAGTGCGCGCACCGAGGAACAGGCAGCATCGCTCGAAGAAACCGCATCGAGCATGGAAGAATTGACGGCCACGGTTCGCCAGAATGCGGAAAGTGCGAAGCAGGGCAACATGCTGGCAGCGAACGCATCGGAAGTTGCCGTTCGCGGCGGCGACGTGGTGGGGCGTGTTGTGAACACCATGCAGGAGATCGCGGACAGCTCGATCAAAGTGGCCGATATTATCGGCACGATCGAAAGCATCGCATTCCAGACCAATATTCTTGCGCTCAATGCGGCAGTGGAAGCAGCGCGCGCCGGCGAGCAGGGCCGCGGCTTTGCCGTCGTTGCGGGTGAGGTGCGCGCACTGGCGCAGCGTTCGGCGACCGCCGCGAAGGAAATCAAGGACCTGATTAACGAGTCGGTGAACCGCGTCAGGGCGGGTACGGCGCAGGTGGATGAAGCGGGACGGACGATCGACGAGGTCGTGTCTGCCGTGCGCCGCATGACCGATCTGATGGGCGAGATCGCTGCGGCTTCGGACGAACAGCACCGTGGCATCGAGCAGGTCAATCAGGCCGTGGTGCAGATGGATCAAGTCACGCAGCAGAACGCGGCATTGGTGGAAGAGGCGTCGGCTGCGGCGCAGTCGATGGCCAACCAGGCGCTCGGATTGCGGGACGCGGTGTCGGTGTTCAAGATATCGGGCACGCAGGTGGCGGCAGCGAAGACGGCTGCGTCCGCCGGGCAAACGCCACGCCGGGCAGTGACGCCGAAATCGACGGCGCGGCCCGCAAAAACCGCGGTTTTCCAGCGGTCCGGTTCGGCTGCTGCGACACACGGTAAAGCGGCAGTTGTCGAGGCGCAGCAGACGCCGGTCGCTGGAGCCGCTGGCGCGCCAGGCAAATCAACCGTTGCCGATGCACCGAAGTCTCCCCTTTTGACAGCGGCTGTTGCGCACGACAGCGCTTCGGATTGGGAAACCTTCTGAAGCTTCAGTTACCGATGGCGTTCGACGTGCGGACGCCATCGGCCACAGTTTCGAATAGCCAATCCGGTTTGAAAGCGTAACGTGTTGCGCGACCGGATCGCGTATGGCGCGCGTTCGGAAAACCCTCATGCGTTGTCGTTTTTTCTAACTTCTCGATAATCGGGTCTGGAATGACTCCAAGATCGAATTTCACTTCGGCGATCCGTAAATTTATCGGAATACTTACGCAATGTGTCAAATTGTCCGATGTAATTCAGGCTAATTATTTTTAAATGGTTAAAAAGTTGAATTGATTTGCATCAGCTTGATTCGGGCGGGAATACGGTAGACTCGCCCGCGCGAATACTTGTATTCGCCATCGGTGGTCTGCGGCGTGTTGAAGCGTTGTCAGGATGAGAACGCCACACGCCCAGTGCCGCTTCTTTATTGAAGCGGAGAGTCCGAAAAAACGGTGTAGATTGAATCATGCGTATTAACCAGCCAGTCACGAATGACGAGTACGTATTGCCGCAGGACGAGGTCATTATTACTCGTACTGACCTGAAAGGCAGAATCGAATACGCCAATGATGCATTTCTTCGCTCCTGCGGTTTTTCACGCGAAGAGGTGTTGGGCAAAGCACAGAATATCGTCCGGCATCCCGATATGCCGCCGTGCGCTTTCGAAGACCTGTGGGCGACGATCAAGAGTGGCCGTCCGTGGACCGGAGTCGTCAAGAACTGGCGCAAAGACGGCGGGTTCTACTGGGTGCTCGCCAATGTCACGCCCTCTGTACGCAACGGCAAGGTCACCGGATACATCTCCGTGCGCACGCGTCCGACCGAGGCGGAGATCGCTGCGGCCGAACGCCTGTATGCAGACCTCAAGCAGGAGCAAGGGTCCAGGTGGCGTCTGAAAGGCGGGCGCGCTATCCGCAAGGGTATTTTTGGCATTCCGCAGCGACTGCTGAGCCTTCCGGCCAGCATGCGCCTCGACGCATTAATGGTGCTTCAGGCAGTGATGATCCTGCTGGTGCCGATCTGCACGGCAACCGGGCTTCTCGCGCATACGGCGGGCGTGCAGCTTGGATGGTCGATTGCCATCGCAGCCGCATCGTTGTGCGGAGTGATGGCCGTCTACTTGTCCCGCAATATTTTCGTGCCGCTCGCCGAGATGAACGCAAGCGCGCTCAAGGTTCTCGCGGGCGACCTGCATCATCGCTTTCTGGAGCGGGGCGATACGAACACGCAGCGTCTCGGGCGCGTGCTGAACCAGATGAACGGCAAGTACATCGGCGTATTGATGGACACGCGCGTATCGATCGACAGAGTGCGCGACGCCTCCGCGGGACTCGCCACCGGGAATGCCAATCTGTCTGCGCGTACCGAGCAGCAGGCGAGCGCCATCGAACAGACCACGGCAACGCTGAGTCAGATCACCGATACGGCGAAGCACAACGCTCAATCGGCGAAACAGGCCAGCTCCGAAGGGGAGCGCACGGCTGAGGCAGCCTCGGCTGCCGCAGAGGCTGTCCGCCGCTCGGCACGGCTCACGGACGAACTGGCTGGCCACTCGCGGCGAATTTCGGAAATCACGGCCACTATTGACGGCATCGCGTTTCAGACGAACCTGCTGGCCTTGAATGCAGCAGTTGAAGCTGCGCGGGCCGGGCAGAACGGACGCGGATTTGCCGTGGTCGCGAACGAGGTGCGTACGCTCGCGAAGCAGTCGGAGGCCGCAGCGCGCGAAATCAAATCGCTGATCGACAACTCGCTCGAACTGATGACGGCAAGCGCCCAGGCCGCGGCCAGCGCCGGGGGCGACATGGGCAAGGTCGAGCAATCCATTGCGGGACTCACGCGCACCATTTCAGATATTGCGCACGCAAGCAGTGGACAAAGCGTCGAGATCGGCGAGTCGCAGATTGCCGTGGAGCAGCTTGCCCAGATCACCCAGATGAACGCGGCGCTCGTCGAGGAATCGACTGCTGCGTCGGCCGCGCTCAACCAGCAGGCCCAGGCGCTTGAAGACGCCGTGAACGTGCTGATGGGCTAGCGATCCGGTAGATAAAGCGACAAATAAAAAAGCCGCACGGCACGAAGCCGCGCGGCTTTTCGTTTTTGCAGAACCAGCTACCGTTTCCAGCAGATGGCTCTTTGTGATCAGGCGATCAGGCGAGATCGAAGCGGTCGAGGTTCATGACCTTCACCCACGCGGCGACAAAGTCATCCACGAGGCGCTCGCGGCCATCGGTGCTGCCATAGACTTCGGCGAGTGCGCGCAGGATCGTGTTTGAGCCGAACACGATGTCGACCCGCGTGCCGGTCCACTTGACCTTGCCCGTCTTCCGGTCGCAGCCCTCGTAGAGGTCGCCCGCCGGCTTCCACTCGGTGCCCATGTCGAGCAGGTTGACGAAGTAGTCATTGGTCAGTGCGCCAGGCGTGGCCGTGAATACGCCGTGCTGGCTGCCGTCCGCGTTGATGTTGATCGCACGCAGGCCGCCAATCAGCGCGGTCATTTCGGGCGCGGTCAGCATCAGCAACTTGGCCTTGTCGATCAGCAGCGCCTCCTCGCGAACAGCGGGCTTGCTCTTCACGAAGTTGCGGAAGCCGTCGGCAAGCGGTTCGAGCACCGCGAAAGTCGTCGGATCGGTCTGCTCAGCCGAGGCATCGACGCGGCCCGGTGCGAACGGCACCTTGACGTTGACGCCTGCGGCTTTTGCGGCCATTTCGATACCGACGCCGCCGGCCAGCACGATCACGTCGGCGAGCGACGCCTTGCCGGAAGCCTTCTGGATTTTTTCCAGCGTGGCCAGCGTGCCCGCAACCGGCTTGTTGACTTCCCAGTCCTTCTGCGGTGCGAGGCGAATGCGTGCGCCGTTTGCGCCGCCACGCTTGTCCGAACCGCGGAACGTCGAGGCCGAAGCCCATGCGAGCGCAACGAGTTCAGAAGCCGACAGGCCCGATGCGGTGATCGTGGTTTTGAGCGCGTCGATGTCGGCCTCGCTCGGCTTGAACGTTGCAGCCGGGATCGGATCTTGCCAGAGCAGGTCCTGCTTCGGCACTTCCGGGCCGAGGTAGCGCGCCTTCGGGCCCATGTCGCGATGCGTGAGCTTGTACCACGCGAGCGCGAATGCATCGGCAAAGGCCTGCGGATTGTCGAGGAAGCGGCGCGAGATTTTCTCGTAGGCCGGATCGAAGCGCATCGAGAGGTCGATCGTCAGCATGGTCGGCTTGCGCTTGGGCGAACCGGCTGCCGGGCCCGGAATCACATCTTCCGCATCCTTTGCCACCCACTGGATTGCGCCAGCCGGGCTCTTTTCCTGAACCCATTCGTAATTGAACAGGTTTTCGAAGAAGAAGTTGCTCCATTGCGCGGGCGTCTGCGTCCAGGTCACTTCAAGACCCGAGGTGATCGCGTCGGCGCCCTTGCCGGTCTTGTAGGTGCTTGCCCAGCCGAGACCCTGCTGTTCGAGCGGCGAGGCTTCGACATCGGGCCCAAGACTGCTTGCGGGACCCGCACCGTGGGTTTTGCCGAACGTATGGCCGCCTGCGATCAGCGCGACCGTTTCCTCGTCGTTCATCGCCATGCGAGCGAAGGTCTCGCGAATGTCGTGTGCAGCCGCAACGGGATCGGGATTGCCGTCCGGGCCTTCCGGGTTCACGTAAATCAGGCCCATCTGCACGGCAGCGAGCGGATTGTCGAGATCGCGCTCGCCCGAGTAGCGGCTGTCCGGCTTGTCGCTGGTGGCCAGCCACTCCTTCTCAGCGCCCCAGTAGACGTCGTTATCCGGTTCCCAGGTATCTTCACGGCCGCCGGCATAACCAAAGGTGCGAAAGCCCATGGTTTCGAGCGCCACATTGCCGGTCAGAATGAACAGGTCGGCCCACGAAATCTTCTGGCCGTATTTCTGTTTGATCGGCCACAGCAGCCGGCGCGATTTGTCGATGTTGACGTTGTCGGGCCACGAGTTCACAGGTGCGAAGCGCTGCTGGCCGCGTCCGGCGCCGCCACGACCGTCACCGCTGCGATAGGTGCCAGCGCCGTGCCAGGCCATGCGAATGAACTGCGGGCCGTAGTGGCCGAAGTCGGCCGGCCACCAGTCCTGCGAGTCGGTCATGAGCTTGCGCAGATCGGCCTTGAGAGCTTCGTAATCGAGCTTTTTGAATTCCTCGCGATAGTTGAACTTCTTGCCGAGCGGATCCGATTTCTCGGAATGCTGATTGAGAAGATCGACGCGGAGTTGGTTCGGCCACCAGTCTTTGCTGGTTGCGCCGCCGCCGATGGCCTGGGCGGCGGCATGGCTGGTAAATGGGCACTTGGCTTCGGATGACATGTCGCTCTCACTTGGTTGATAGACATCGTGAAATCCACAGCTGGCGCAGCCTGCGGGGGGATAGCCGATCATGCCGGAACGCATCTGGCACGAACAATTGAATTTCTTTATGAAGGCGATTCGAAAAGCATCGTGAGTAGGTTGGTGATGTGTCGGATCTTTGACAACGCGTCGGCATGGGCGTGTTGTTCATGGCCTGCAACGGATGATCTGTCGCCTATGAATCCGCCGGATGCCTGCGAGCAAATCGTATAGGAATTCTGATTAGTAAGGGCGTAGCCTGTGCAAGCCTATATCCGGCGCCAGTCGATGTATGCGAACGGAGTGAATGTGAAAACGATTCGGTGCGACGCGTCGATGGCTCGATGCCGAATGCGTGCGTGAAATCGTTTAACGGAATATTCGTGGGGAATGCGCCGGAGGTCGGCGAATGCGACGATCAACGAATCGTCGTAGACCAGTTCGCCGCGCGTGAGCGCGGACCTGAGCAGGTTAGCTCAGGCCGAACTCGTACTGAAGGACGCGTGAGGGCCGGAGCAGCGTCAGCCGCCCTCACATCCCCGCAAGCGCCGTCTTACTCGCATGATGTTGACCCGGCGGCATGGGGAAAGCATTACGCTGCCATGACAAAAGCTCGTTGACCCGTTCCGCGGGCGCGGGCCGTGCCAACAAAAAACCTTGCCCCTGATGGCAGCCCGCATCCTGCAGGAACGCGAGTTGTTCCGGCGTTTCCACGCCCTCCATCACGACGTCGAGGTCGAGCGCGCGTCCCATCGCCACAATCGCGCGAATAATCGCACGATCCGCACTGTGCGCGTCGCAGCCGCTCAGGAACGATCGGTCGATCTTCAGCGTATCGACCGGCAGATCCTTGAGATATGCGAGCGACGAGTAGCCCGTGCCGAAGTCGTCGATGGCGATGCTTACGTTGCGCGTTTCCAGTTCGCGCAGCAAGACGCCGATCTCCTCGCGCGTATTCATCGTTGTGCTTTCGAGCAGTTCGAGTTGCAGGCGTTCGGGCGGCAATGCGGTTTCGCTGAGTATCCGCGTGAGGTCGGTCAGGAAGCTATCGGTGTGGCACTGCCGGGCCGACAGATTGACCGCGATGCGGCCGAATTCGAGGCCCGCGTCGAGCCAGTTGCGCGCCTGTCTGCAGGCTTCCTGAAGGACCCAGCGGCCGAGCGGCACGATCAGCGCGGACTGCTCGACGATCGAGATGAACTTGTCGGGCAAAAGCAGCCCGCGATGCGGATGACGCCAGCGCAGCAGGGCTTCGACGCCGACGACGCGTCCGCTCGAAAGATCGTATTGCGGCTGGTAGAACAGGCAGTATTCGTTCTGTTCGAGTGCGCGGTGCAGTTCGCCGACCATATCGAGCTGCGCGATCGCCGACGACGTCATCTTGCTCTCGAAGAACTGGAACGCATTGCAGCCCTGGTTCTTCGCACCGTACATCGCCTGATCGGCGAGCATCATCAGCTGCTCGGCCTCGGTGCCGTCGTCGGGATAGATGCTGATGCCGATGCTCGGCGTCGTGAAGATATCGTGCCCGTTGAGATCGATGGCCTGCCCGACCGAATTGAGCAGCGACTTCGCAATACGGCCCACGTCCCGCACGTCGTTGAATTCCTCCAGCACGAATGCGAATTCGTCGCCGCCGAGCCGTGCAACGGTATCGCTGTCGCGCACGCCCGCAGCGAGCCGCGAGGCTACCGTCTTCAACACTTCGTCGCCGGCATGATGGCCGAGCGTATCGTTCACGAGCTTGAACCGGTCCAGATCCAGATACATCACCGCGACCTGGCGTTTGCTGTGGCTCGCATGGATGATCGCGCGTTCGAGCCGCTCCTCGAACAGCGCACGATTCGGCAGGCCGGTCAGTACGTCGTGGGTGGCGAGGTAGCGCAGCCGCTCTTCGTTCTGGCGTCGCTGCGTGATGTCCGAGAAGATGCCCGCGTAGTGCGAGATGTTGCCTTCGGTATCGTGAATGCTCGTGATCGTGAGGTATTCGAGGTACAGCTCGCCGCTTTTGCGGCGGTTCCAGATTTCGCCTTGCCAGTGGCCGTTGGTGACGAGCGAGTGCCACATGTTCTTGTAGAACGACGCGTCCTGATGGCCCGAGTTCAAGAGGCTCGGGCTGCGCCCGAAAACCTCTTCGTCCGAGTAGCCGGTCAGGCGCGTAAAGGCCTGATTCACGCGCTCGATCTTGCCGTGGCGATCGGTCACCATGATGCCTTCGAGCGCGGAGTCGAACACGAGATCGGCCATGCGCAGACTGAAGCGGGCACGTTCGAGCGCTTCGTCGCGCTCGACCAGCGCGCTTTGCAGCTCGCTCAGATACTCCTCTTCGATGTTCTGCATGATGTCCGCAAAGCTCAGCACGGCGGTGAGACGGCCTTTGGGGTCGCGCACGCCGAGATGGCGGATATGCTGCTGCAACATGAAGCGCTGCGCGGCATAAAGGCTCTGCGTGGCGGCCAGCGCCCGCAGCGGGCGGCTCGCATGATCGCTGACCACGCCAGCGAGCGTTTCGTTGGCGATCAGCCGCACCACGTCGCGTTCGGTCAGGATGCCGTGCTCGCCGTCTGCATAGGCCACGACGACCGCATCGAGCTTGTTCCTGCGCATCGTTGCGATGGCGTCATGCAGCGGATACTGTTCCGGCACGACAACGGGCGCGCGCAACTGAATCGATTCGAGCGACTTCAGGCGCAGGAAAAACTCCGCACCCTGGTTGACGATGACGTCGGTTTGCGTGATCACGCCGATGCACGCGCCGTCTTTCACGACGCCGAAGTGGCGGATGCCCGACTGCTTGAAGCGAACCGCCGCCTCGCCGAGCGGCGTATCGGCATCGAGCGTCAGCAGCGGGGCGCTCATGACGGCGCCGATCGGGAGATCGGGCGTGTTCGCATCCTCGCCCGCCGAAAGTGCGTCCTGTTCGGTCCAGATGCCGACGGCACTGGCGCCTTCCATCACCACGATCGAACTGCAGCCTTCGGCCAGGAGGCGGCGCACGGCTTCACGCACCGATGTGTCGGGCGTGCAGGTGAGTAACGGACGTGCGATCAGGCTCGAAATCGGAACGTGGTAGCTGCTGGTATACATTTTCTTGCGGACCCCAGGCGATTGACCAGGCGATTGATACCGGCGAGCCTTATCCAACATCGCCGGTCGCTGATTAGACCCATCGCGCCTCAACGGCGGGCGCGTCCTGAAACTTGAGTGTCAAGTTGTCGCAGGCGATCTGGGGATGTTGCGGGTCGATCCGGCTACGCGGCGGACGACAAGGGAAGGGCAGCATGGCTCGACCAGATGATTTCGTCGTGCCGCCACGCTGCAATGGTCCCGCATCAGGCTGTTTCGACGTGCGCAGATGGCCTGCGCACGTCGCGGCGAGTGGAGCTGGCTAAACAGGATTTAAAGCGGCTGGCTTTAAAACAGCGGGCTTTAAAGCGGACCGTAAAGCGGGGCGAGCTTTAAAGCGGTCTCACTTCGAATCGGATTTGGACAGCGGACAGGTCCTCAGCCCAAGGAGGCGGTAGGCCGGGCACACGCGCACGAGACCCGTGACGAGCGGCACGATGCCAATCCATCCCCAGACTCCGATGCGTCCTGTTGCGGCGAGGCCAATCAGGGCCAGCCCAATCACGATCCGGAGAATCCGGTCGACGGTTCCGATATTTGCTTGCACAACAGTCTCCTTGCCAGAACGACGGGTTGTATACCGAAGGCGGGATGGACCGGCGAGCGCGTGCATTCGGCCTTCGAAGCGGGCGTTACCCGTCTAGTCTCGCCTGGCGAGCGAGACCGGATGCTGATGCAGCGTAAGGTTCCGTGAAATGACGACACTGGCGTGCGTTTTACGAGGCGCTGAGCGTCGCAGTTTCCCAACCGAGCCCTTCGGCAGGCGCCGTTAAGGCGTGTGGTCCGGTACTGCCGGAGTTGGCGGGGCCTGGGGACGAACGAGATCGCCCCAGCCGAGCGGCGCGTAGACCGTGCCGCCCACCAGTTCGACGCATTCGACGAACTTCTCGATCGTCGATCCGCCCATGATGAAGAGCGGCTTCGGCACCAGGTAGTTTTCGGTGCGCAGCCACGGAACGTGGCCGTCGTTGATCGTTTCCACGCTGTACGCTGCGCCGTGCGCGCCGCTTTCGGGCCGCAGCAGCGAGCCGTCGAACGCGAGTTTGAGAATCTGGCCGGGTTCCCCGGCGTACGGTTCCCCGGCGTATTGCTCGTAGGGTGTGCGCTCCCAGCCGTCGCCCCACTGCCGATTGAGGTCGAGCCGGGTGAAGAACGCCCATGTGTCGCGCACGAAGCAGAGGCGGTAGCGCTGCTTCACGCCGCTCAGATCGACACGCATGGCCATGACGTTGGCTCCTTGAGTCGGGAAGACACGGACTCGCTGCCGTACGCGAGCCGTCACTCCCCGCGTTGTACCCTGCCTGCCCGAATCGGCCCGGCAGCCGGTTCGGCGCGAACCGGGAAAGCCCGATTGATGCACATCAACCGCGCACGGCCTGCCGGGTCTATGCTCAAATCGATAGCGTACCCGCGAACGGCCGCGGATTAACCGCACGATCAGGGCGAGCCGCCTGCTATGGAGCGTGAGTCATGACTCTCAACGGAAACATCGACGCGGGTACGTGGAGCGTGACCGCGGAAAGCGTGCCATCGCCGGAGGGTGGGTACGGTTGCCTGATTCACGTCGAGCACACAGGGCCCCAGGCGCAGTTCACTCACACGTTCGCCCATCACAGCACGTTTGAAAACGAAACCGATGCCGTGCTGGACGGGTTGCGCGAAGGCATGCTGTGGATCGAACTGAAATCCCGTCACGCGTTTCATGTGTGACCTCATGTGCGAGCACATGTCTGAGTGATGCCCTGCGCAGCCCGCCTGTGCGTGACGCTCGTGTGTGCTGTCCGCCTGTGCCGATTTACATGCCTTCGTCGGCGAACAGGCTGTCGGCGGCCACGCACTCAGTCGGGTCCACACACTGCACATGCCATCTGCCTTCCTCCCTCTCAGCCCGGTCGTACTGGTCGTGCCGGTCGTGGGTAAGCCAGCGAATTGCGCCGGTTTCGCCTTCGAACGGACCGCCCGGCGAAGCAAGATCGAGTCCTTCCAGCACACATAGCGGCTCTTCGCCGCTGCCCGCCAGCAGGCAGGTGCCGTCCGACGCGTGCCCCGCATGCCCCCAGGGCGGCACGCCGCTTCCGACATGACCTTCGCGGGACCACTTGCCCGATTGCGTGTCGAGCCAGACGATGGCGCAGGCGTCGGGGTTGTGGCGATCGTAGCGGTCCAGATGAGCGGTGATGCGCATAATGGCACTCCGAAAATGAAAATCGTCGGTTTATTGGCTCAATACCCACTGTACGAGCGTATGGGTATCGTCGCGGGAAAGCGGGCCGCCTCGCTGTTCGGGCGGCGGCATCGGCGTGTCGCCCCAGTGCGCACGACCGCCGATCAGCAGCTTCTGTTCCAGCATCGCGCTTGCGTCGGGCGTCTTGCGGTAGCGTTCGGCAATTTGACGGAACGACGGCGCGAGAAAAGCTGCATCCATGGTATGGCAGAACATGCAGTGTTGCGCGTTGACGAGTGGTGTCGGTTCGGGCAATTCGAGTATGCGTGAGTACACCGTGTATTCCTCCGACCAAATAATCGTTGGCTCAGCGGGCCGTCACGTCGTCGATGGCCGTTGGCGCTTTATACGTTTCGTTTCGTCTCGCTTCGCTTTGCTTGAACGTTGCGCACACAGCAGCAGAGCCGCAGCGCGTGTCCATGCGTTCAATGCGACATCAGCACCGGCACCGTCGCAGAATCGACTATCGTGCGGGTCACGCCGCCGAGCACGCGCTCTTTCCAGCGCGCATGGCCATACGCGCCCATCACGACGAGATCGTAGCCTTCCCCGGCCGCGAACGAGAGGAGCGCGTCGCCGCTGGTCTCGTCGATATCGTTGCGAATTTCGGTGTAGCTGGCGTTCACGCCGTGCCGTGCGAGCGTCGCCGTGACGTCGGTGCCCGGTGCGCGTACCGGTGCGCCCGAGCCCGGCGTGTTGATGCGCACGACGGTGACCCGTTGCGCGCCGGCGAGAAGCGGCATGGCATCGAAAAGCGCACGCGCCGACTCGCGGGTGCCGTTCCATGCCACGAGTACGCGCGAGCCCACCGCTTCGTGGTGTCCCGCATACGGCAGCATGAGTACCGGCCGGCCCGACGCCATCACGACGGACTCGGGAAAACGGTCGGCGATATAGGTTTGTGGGTCATCCGGGTCGTCCTGCCCGAGGATGACGAGATCGGCGTAACGGCAATGCGCGACGACCGATGGCTCGGCGGACTGCGACACCGCGATCCATTCGCCTTTCACCCCGGCGCGCTGCAACTCCGCGCGAAAGATCCGCTCGGTTGCGCCGCGCTGCTCTTCGTGGTGCTTGCGCTGCGTTTCGAACCAGCTGGCCGAGCCAGCCATGGCATGGAACCCCCGCGGGTCCGGCATGAAGGTCGCGAACAGTCCGGTGAGGTGCGCTTCGAACCGGCGCGCGAAGCGCAGGGCGATCTCGAGCCGCGCCTGAACGCGATTGCTCGTATCGAGGTGAACCAGCAGGGTTTTGTAGGTCATCGCGGCAACTCCTTGGGTAGCGCACGAAGCGCACGAAGGGGGCAAGCGGTTACGGTCGGCGCGGTGTGCGTGGTGGGCGCCGTTACGGTGATGCCGGTCTGCAAAGGTGCGCGCTTCATGCTGAGGCAGATCCGGGTTGTGCGGGCAGCGCGGCTTCGCGGGCGGCGCAGGGTTGATCGCGCGGCGCGGGCTCAGGCAAGTCTACCGATTCCAGGTAACCCGGCACCTCGCAGCGCCAGCCCAGTGTTTCGGTGATGCGCCGCCGCAGCGCGTCCGCCGCCGCGGGTTCGCCGTGCGTGACGAAGGTGCGCAGCGGCGGGCAGGTCAGGCCGCCGAGCCAGCGCAGCGTTTCGCTGTAATCCGAGTGGGCGGACAGCGACGAGATCGCGGCGACTTCGGCGCACACGCTCACGTATTCGCCGTGCAGCTTGATGGTGGGCGCGTGCGCTGCGAGCGCCGCGCCGCGCGTGCCGGCGGCCTGATAGCCGACGAGCGCGATCGTGTTGCGCGGATCGGGCGCGTAGAGCGCGAGGTGGTGCAGCACGCGGCCACCGGTTGCCATGCCGCTGCCCGCGATGATCACCATCGGCCCGCGCCGCCCGGCAATCGCCTTTGATTCTTCCACGGTGCGCGCGGTGAACGTCGCATGGTCGATTGCGTGCAACTGCGAGAGCGTGAGACGGTGCTCGCGCATGTGGCGGCGGTACAGGCCGGTCACGCTGATCGCCATCGGGCTGTCGAGATAGACCGGCACGCTTGCCATGCGTCCGGTTTCCTTGAGGCGCGCGATGTAATACAGGATTTCCTGGGCACGACCCACGGCGAAGCACGGCATCACGACGATGCCGCCGCGCGCGAAGGTGCGCGCGAACATCTGCGCGAGTTCGTCCTCGGGATCGCTCGCCGCGTGCAGGCGGTCGCCGTAGGTCGATTCGACCACGACATAGTCGGCATGCGCGGGCGGCAGGGGTGCGCGCATCAGCGGGTCGTTGGGGCGGCCAAGGTCGCCGGAGAACGCCAGCAGCGTGTGGTCGCAGGACAGCACGACGCTGGCGGCGCCGAGAATATGGCCTGCGGGCAGCAGCCTGAAGCCGAGCCTGGCGCTGAGCGCGGCGGGCGCATCGAACTCGTGCGGGCGGATGAGGCGAAGCGCGCGCTCGGCGTCTTCGACCGTGTAAAGCGCAAGGGCCGGGTGGTGTTTGGAGTAGCCGTGACGGTTGGCGAACGCGGCTTCCTCCTCCTGCAGGCGTGCGCTGTCGCGCAACATCACCTCGCAGAGATCCGCCGTGCCGGGCGTGCAGTAGACCGGGCCGCGAAATCCGTCGCGCGCGAGCACGGGCAGGTAGCCGCAGTGGTCGATGTGCGCATGGGTCAGGATGACGGCATCGATCGAGCCGGCGGGCACGGGCAGGGGCGCCCAGTTGCGCTGACGCAGGTTTTTCGTGCCCTGGAACATGCCGCAGTCGATCAGCACGCGCTTGCCGGCGGCGTCCAGCAGATAGCGCGAACCCGTTACGGTTTCCGCCGCGCCCAGAAACGTGAGTTTCATCGTCGACTCCCAGTCACGCGCCGCAGTAGCGCCATGATTCGATTGGAGCATGTATGGGCGCTGGCTCCTTGACGCGGATCATGTCTTGCGCGAGGTGCTACATCGGGCCGCGCCCGCTGCCTGAAAAAATGGGAGTCCGAATCATATGCAATGGCGCAATGCAAAAATCCCTAATCACATCGTTGCCATTTTCAGGCGATTTCAGATGCTCCTTTTCGCAGATGGGGTTATCGATGCAGCGCGCGCAGAACAGGGCGAAAATAGCGGGCATGTACAACAGCGCGTGGGCATCGGAGTGAGCATTGCTGCGAATGCACTTCTGCGGCGATCCGGAGGAGTCGAATTTTAACGGTCGTGCGTTTTGCGCAATGCGGCGTGTCGTGTGTAATGTGTTTGTAAGTAATCGGCTATGCGAGCCTTGCGCCGCGAAAATTCGTGCGCGTATCGATCGTCGCGCGAACGCCGAACGACCGAAGACTCGGGGTGAGTCCGAATAGCTGGTCGACGCCGATTCCTGTAAAAGACACAAGGCGTTTACACGTTTATGTACCGCGCGCGCTGCTGGCCGATGTCTTGCCCCGCGCGCGTTCCATGCCGATTCACGGATCTGGCGCTTGCGTTGTTCGACGCCAATTATCCGGTAAAAATCCGGCAAAAATCCGGCGAAAGTCCGGAAAGAATCCGGCAAGGTGCTGGGCCATCTGGAGGAAATCATGCTCGAAGCCATTCAATCAGCCGACGGGCACGCGGCTGTGCGGCCTGCTGGCTGGCCCGCGCTATCGATCCAGAAGGCGCACGAACGTTCGAAAACTTTCGGATTGTGCGCATCGGCGCGCCCCGACTACGACGTTCTCTCGAATACGGGACTGACGCTCAAGCGCGAGCAGAACAGCGTGTTGTGCGCGCATGCGATGCCCGTGATGGAGACGTTGCACGAGCAGATCATCAACACGCAGAGCATGATCGTGCTGACGAACGCCGAGGGCCTGATTCTCTATTCGATCGGCGACGACGATTTTCTGGAGCGCGCGGAGAAAGTCGCGCTGCGTGCAGGCGCGAACTGGGCCGAAGACCGGCAGGGCACGAATGCGATCGGCACGGCGCTCGCCGAAGGCTGCCCGATGGTGGTCCACGGCGAGGAGCACTATCTCGTCGCGAATCGTTTCCTGACCTGTTCGAGCGTGCCGATTTTCGATCCCTGTGGCAACGTGGTCGGCGTGCTGGACGTGACGGGCGACCACCGCAGCTATCACCCGCACACCTTGGCGCTCGCGAAGATGTCCGTGCAGATGATCGAGAATCATCTGTTTACGACGGCCTTTCAGGAGACGTTGCAGGTGTCGTTTCATGGCCGCGCCGAGTTCCTCGGAACGTTGATGGAAGGCATCGTTGCGTTCACGAACGATGGCCGCTTCCTGTCCGCGAACCGCAGCGCGCAATTCCAGCTCGGCATGCCGCTGGCGGCATTGCGGGCTCATACGTTGTCGTCGCTGTTCCAGCTCACGAGCACGCAATTGATCGACCGTGCGCGCGCGAGCCACGAGCCGCACATCACGTTGAGCCTGAGCAACGGCGCCGTCGTGCGCGCACGCGTGCAGTTCAGACGCGCGCCGCTCGGGGGGGCGCAGCGCCTTGCCGACACCCACGTCAGCGAGGAGCCCGTTGCGCGTGCCGTCGTCGCACAGCCCGTCGCGCACGCCGTCGTCGCGCAGTCGGCTGCGGGTCTGTCGCGGCTCGCGTACCTCGATACCGGCGACGCGCAGGTGGCATCGGTCATCACGAAGGTCCGCAAGGTGAGCGGCAAGGACATCCCGATTCTGATCACCGGCGAAACCGGCACCGGCAAGGAACTGCTGGCCAACGCGATCCACAACGATTCGCCGCGCCGCGATGGACCGTTCGTCGCGGTCAACTGCGCGTCGATTCCGGAGACGCTGATCGAATCCGAACTGTTCGGCTACGAAGAGGGCGCGTTCACCGGCGCGCGGCGCAAGGGGGCAGTCGGCAAAGTCTTGCAGGCCAACGGCGGCACGCTGTTTCTCGACGAGATCGGCGACATGCCGTACCCGTTGCAGGTGCGCCTTTTGCGCGTGTTGCAGGAGCGGCTCGTCAATCCGCTCGGTTCGACGCGGACCATTGCCGTCGACATCGCGATCATCTGCGCGACGCACCGCGATCTGCGCGAACTGATTGCGCAGCACCGTTTCCGCGACGATCTCTACTACCGGCTCAACGGACTCGTGGTTCGTTTGCCGCCGCTGCGCGAGCGTACGGATCTCTCGATTGTGATCCAGAAGATGCTCCAGCGGGAATCGGCGACGCGCACGGGCGCACAGCCGCTCAGCGTCGCGCCCGACGTGATGGCGCTGTTCACGCGCTGCACGTGGCCGGGCAACTTCCGGCAGCTCGGCAACCTGCTGCGCACGGCGGCGGCAATGGTCGACGACGATGGCGAGATCCGGCGCGAGCATCTACCCGAAGACTTCTTCGAGGACCTGTCTGGCGACGGTGTGCAGGAACCCGCTGCACCCGCGCCGCGCGCCGCCGATGCGCTGATTGCGCAGGGCGAACGCCTGCAGGATGTCGCCGCGTCGGTGATCGCCGCCGCGCTCGCGCGCCACGGCGGCAACGTCTCGGCCGTAGCGCGCTCGCTCGGGGTTTCGCGCAATACGATCTACCGCAAGATGTCCACCGTGACGCACAACCAGACGCCGGACGATGCCTGACGCGCTTTTTCGCGCGTTTCTATCTCTTCCGGTGTAGCGGCTTCGCCGTTCCCGATTCCGCCGTCCATCACACGGATGTTGCGTCCCGCAACATCCGTTTCCTCCTCCGCAATGTCGATCCGCCTGGCGCGCCGTTGTGCGTTGTTTGCGTGCGCGCACGCACGGCGTTCGTCGTGCTGCGAGACGTTGTAAAGAAGACGTTCTCATTCCGGCGTATCCTCTATGCCGACGCGTTCACCCGCCGCGCTCACGTAGCTTCACGCATCTTCATGCACACGGGCGGACGCGCAACAGACACAACAGACACAACTACGCAACGACATCTACGCAACGACGCAAGGAGGCAGGCCAATGGGAAGCATGACTTCAGTGACGGCGGCGGCAGTCGCGTTCGTGGGCACCCATTTCATCTTGTCCCACCCATTGCGCAAGCCGTTGGCGGGCGCGATCGGCGAGCGGGGTTTCCAGGGCGTCTATTCGCTGGTGGCGTTCCTGACGTTTGGCTGGCTCGTGTACGCCTTCAGGCGGGCCCCGGTTACCGCGACGCTATGGCCGGTCGGGGACGTTCTGTGGGCGATTGCGAGCGCCGTCATGTTGATCGCGTCGATCCTCTTGATGGGCTCGCTGATCCGCAATCCGGCGCTGCCCACTGGCGGGCGGCCCAGTCCGTTTCCCGAAGTGGCGCGCGGCGTATTCGCGGTGACGCGTCATCCCATGATGTGGGCGTTGGCACTCTGGGGGCTTAGCCATATCGCCGTGTATCCGGTGGTCAAAAACGTCGTGCTCGGATCGGCTGTCGTGATCCTCGCGCTCGTCGGCTCGGCGTTGCAGGACCGCAAGAAGGAGCAGCTTCAGCCCGAACTCTGGCCTGTATGGGAATCGAAAACGAGCTATTGGCCGTTCGCGGCGATCCTCGCCGGTCGCGCGCGGCTGGGCGGGTTCGGCATGCACTCGCTCGCTGGCGGCCTCGTTGTCTGGCTTGTCGCGACCTGGGCGCATATTCCGCTCACCGGCTGGGCCGCGGGCATCTGGCGCTGGCTGTAGCGACCCATCGCGCCACAGAGCAGTGGGCGCTGCCGGACCGTGGAAAAACACGCATGAAAACGCTGTTGATCGTTTATCACTCGATGACCGGGGGAACGCAGCAGATGGCCGAGGCTGCCGCCCAGGCGGCGCGCGAGCAGCCGGGCATCGACGTCCGGCTGCAACGCGCTGACGCGACGCGCGCCGACGACGTGCTCGCCGCGGACGGCTATCTGTTCGCGACGCCGGAGAATCTCGCGGCGATGTCCGGGATCATGAAGGACTTCTTCGATCGCACCTATTACGCGGTGCTCGACCGCGTGAATGGCCGTCCGTATGCGGCCATGATCTGTGCGGGCAGCGACGGCCAGAACGCCTTGCGCCAGATCGATCGCATCGCGACGGGCTGGCGGCTCAGGAGCGTGGCGCAAGGGCTGATCGTGTGCACGCATGCTCAAACGCCGGAGCGCATTCTCGCGCCCAAGATTCTCGGCGCCGACGATCTCGCGCAGTGCGCCGAACTCGGCGCGGGCCTTGCGGCGGGCCTCGCGCTCGGCGTTTTCTAACGAATTCTCCAAACGCTCGGACGAACCCGCGTTTTAGCCGAACGTGAACGAATACGCGCGCACGCCGGGGTCGAGAAACCGGATCTCGAACGTGCGGTCGACGACTGCGTCGCGCTGCCGGATCAGCTGATACAGCCGCTGTTCCGTGACGATGCCGTTGCCGCCGGCATCGACGTCGGTGCCGTGGTTCGCGCCGGGCGGCGCGCCGTCGATGCTCACGCGGAACCGCACCGGCTCGCCGCTGGCCGACGGGCCGAGCACCAGATGCAGATCGCGCGCGCGAAACCGGAACACGATACCGCCGCCCGCGCGATCGAGGTCCGTGTGCTCGGCGCCGAGCGTCCACGTTCCCACAAGCGCCCACTGGTTCAGGTCGAGCGGCCCGGCGGCGTAACGGTGCGGCTGGTCGGCGACAGGATCGCCGGGCGATGCAAAACCATGCGCGCGCTCGTAGCCGAGATACGTCTCGGGCGACTGTATTTCGCTCATCGCGGGCGGCGCTTCAACGCCCGTGCCCGTATTGGCGACGAATCCGCCCGGCAGATTTTTCGCACCCGCTTCGGTCAGCAGCGCGCGGATAACCTGTTCGGATTCCGCGTAATTCCCCTCGCCGAAATGGTGATGGCGAATCTGGCCTTGTGCGTCGATGAAATAGTGCGCAGGCCAGTAATCGTTGTTGAACGCGCGCCAGATCGCGTAGTTGTTGTCGATGGCGACCGGATAGTCGATCTTCAGATCGGCGACGGCGCGGCGCACATTGCCGATGTCCTTTTCGAACGCGAACTCCGGTGCGTGCACACCGATCACGACGAGGCCGGACGCGCGGTATTTGTCGGCCCACGCCTTCACATACGGCAGCGTGCGCAGACAGTTGATGCACGAGTAGGTCCAGAAATCGACGAGTACGACCTTGCCGCGCAGATCCGCAGATGTGAGCGGCGGTGAGTTAAGCCATTGCACGGCGCCGTCGAGCGGCGGCAGCGTGCCTTCCACGGGCAGTGCCGCGTTGTCGGATGCTTTCACCGCGAGCGGCGACGCACTGCGCGCTGCGAGCGCCGCAGCGCCTTCTTGCGGGCCCGCGTGCGCGGGGTGAAAGCGGTCGAGCAGCCCTTGCTCGATTTGCGTTGTGCCGGCGAGCGAGACGCGCGACAGAATGCCGGTATCGACCCGCAGCGCAATCGCCGCCACGCCCGCTAGCACCGCAATACCGAGCGCGCGCCGCACCCATTCGCTCACGCCGAGCGAGCGCTTCATCGCCGCGAACACCTTGCCGCCGACGGCAAGTGCGAGCGCAAGCGACGTAGCCGCGCCCGCGGCATAGGCGAACAGCAGCAGCGAGGTGCGTGCGCTTGCGCCTTGCAGCGCGGCACCGGTCAGGATGAGACCGAGAATCGGCCCGGCGCACGGTGCCCACAGCAGGCCGGTTGCCACGCCCAGCAGCAGCGACGAACCGATGCCCGATCCAGTTTCTCGCGCTTGTCCGGCAGAGTCGGAGAGCCGCGCGCCGAAGGCGACGAGCGGACGCGTGAGCTTCTCGGCGAGCGACGGTACGAGCAGCGTGAGGCCGAACAGCGCGAGGAGCGCGAGCGCGGCGAAACGCGCGTACTGGTTCGCCGCGACAGCCCAGCCGCCGCCCACGGCAGCGAGTGCGCCGACCGCGCTGAACGACAGCGCCATGCCCGCGAGCAACGGCAGGCCGCTTTGCAGGAACGGCTTGCCCGTGCGGGCGAATACGAAAGGCAATACCGGCAGGATGCACGGGCTGACGATGGTCAGCACGCCGCCAAGCCAGGCGATCAGGAAAAGAGCCATGGTGCGAGTCTCCATTGCAGGGAGCGCCGTGCGGGGGCGTCGCGATCCGCAAGCGTTCGAAGGGATGAACACCTTGCGTCGCCGAATATTCCCGCTCAGTTTCTGCACGCCGCCCGGGGGAGGCAACTGTTCGCAGGCGTCTACGCTCGTACGTGTTAGTTCGACTGGAGACGCGCCACGGTTACAGCAGGACAAGCAGAACGCAATGGCTTACTCAGTCCACCCGGTTTCCGCTTGCAGATACAACTCGCGCAGCGACTGCCCGAACGCCGCGCCCACTTCGCGCGTCATCCCCTCGCGCACAAACATGGCGACGGGCGGCAGCGTCCAGCTGAGCGAATACGGCACGATCGCCACGCCCGTCAAATGCACGAGTTCCTCGGCGATATCGGCGGGCACGATCGACACCGCGTTTTCGTTCGCGACGATCATCTCGCCGATCAGCCGTGACGTGTAACTCTCGACAATCGGCACGGGCGGCGCGACGCCCGCTTGCAGAAAGATGTCCGCGATCTGCTCGCGCATGGGCGTGTGCGGCGCACCGAGAATCCAGTCGAGTTCGAGCAGTTTGTCGAGGCTGAGGCGCGTACGCGCGAGCCGCGCAGCCAGCCGCCGGCTCGCAATGAGCCGGGGCTTCTGCTGATACAGCACTTCGAAACGCAGTTGCGCGAGATCGACTGACGAGGAGGCGCGTCCAATCACGATATCGAGCGTGTGATCGCGTAGCAGCAGCATGAGCGCCTCGCTCGTGCCTTCGTGGATCGTCATCGTGAGCCGCTGCGGCAGGCGCGCCTGTGTGCGCTGGATCGCCGAGGCGAGCGTGCGCCCGGAGACGAACGGAATTACGCCGATTTGCAGCCGCGTGGCATGGCCCGCCACGACGGCTTCGATGTCGCGGGCGAGATGGTCGAGGTCGTTCAGCATAGCTTCGGCGCGCGCGAGCACGACGTTGCCGAGCGCGGTGGGCGTCATGCCGCGCGACGAACGCTCGAAGAGCGCGCCGCCGAACATGCTCTCCATTTCAGCGAGCGCGTTGGTGACGGCCGGCTGGCTGGTGGCGACCTGCTCGGCCACGCGGGTCAGCGAGCCGTACTGGCGGATCTGCAGCAGCAGCGCCAGGTGGCGCATTTTGAGGCGCGTGTTCAGGCGCCGGGCGAGTTCGTCGGGACTGAAAGTCGTCACGGGGTTCAATCAAAAGCGAGGCAAAAAGCAGGATGCCAGGGCACGATAGCTGCCAAGTATCATGAAAAAGTGATGGGGCTATAGTAAATCAAAATTTGAAACTTATGGCGACTGCCTAAAATCGCGTCATTCGACCCTTGCCGGGGCGCTCCCGGCACCCAAAAACGAGTGAGAAATATGAACCAGACCGATCGCCAGGCCGCTCTCGAGTACCACCAGTATCCGACCCCCGGAAAGATTTCGGTCACGGCGAGCAAGCCGCTCGTCACGCAGCGCGACCTCGCACTCGCCTATACGCCGGGCGTCGCGGTGGCCTGCGAGGAGATCGCCGCCAACCCGCAAGAGGCGTTCAAGTACACGAGCCGCGGCAACCTCGTGGGCGTCATCACGAACGGCACGGCCGTGCTGGGCCTCGGCAACATCGGCCCGCTCGCGGCGAAGCCGGTGATGGAGGGCAAGGCGGTCCTGTTCAAGAAGTTCGCGGGCATCGACGTGTTCGACATCGAAGTCACCGAATCGGACCCGGACAAGCTCGTCGAAATCATTGCGAGCCTCGAAGCGACCTTCGGCGGCATCAACCTCGAAGACATCAAGGCGCCGGACTGCTTCACGGTCGAGCGCAAGCTGCGCGAGCGCATGAAGATCCCGGTCTTCCACGACGACCAGCACGGCACCGCGATCACGGTGTCGGCGGCGTTCCTCAACGGCCTGAAGGTCGTGGGCAAGGATATCCGCGAGGTCAAGGTGGTGACCTCGGGCGCGGGCGCGGCGGCGCTCGCGTGCCTCGACCTGATGGTCGACCTCGGCTTGCCGGTCAAGAACGTCTGGGTCACCGACATCGAAGGCGTGGTCTACCAGGGCCGCACGTCGCTGATGGACCCGGACAAGGCGCGCTTCGCGCAGGAAACCTCGGCGCGCACGCTCTCCGACGTGATCGAGAGCGCCGACGTGTTCCTCGGCCTCTCGGCGGGCGGCGTGCTCAAGCCGGAAATGGTGAAGAAGATGGCGGCGAAGCCGCTGATCCTCGCGCTGGCGAACCCGACGCCCGAGATTTTCCCGGAAGTGGCGCTCGCGGCGCGCGACGACGTGGTCATGGCGACGGGCCGTTCGGACTTCCCGAACCAGGTGAACAACGTGCTGTGCTTCCCGTACATCTTCCGCGGGGCACTGGATGTGGGCGCAACGACCATTACGCGCAACATGGAAATCGCGGCGGTGCGCGCGATTGCGCAGCTTGCCGAAGAAGAACTGAACGACTCGGTGGCGGCGGCGTATGGCGCATCCGATCTGCGCTTCGGCCCGACCTATCTGATCCCGAAGCCCTTCGATTCGCGACTGATTCTGCGCATTGCCCCGGCAGTGGCGAAGGCCGCCATGGAAGACGGCGTGGCGACGCGCACCATCGACGATTTCGAGGCCTACCGGAACGAACTCCAGCAGTTCGTCTACCACTCGGGCTCGTTCATGAAGCCGGTGTACGCGTTGGCCAGGCAGTTCGTACGCGAGGGCGGCAAGTCGCGCATCGTGTTTGCCGAGGGCGAAGATGAGCGCGTGCTGCGCGCGGCGCAGGTGATCGTCGACGAAAAGCTCGCGCGTCCGATCCTGATCGGCCGCCCGGAAGTGCTGCTTGCGCGCATCGAGAAGTTCGGCCTGCGCCTGCGGCTGGGCGAAGACATCGAAGTGACGAATCCCGAGTATGACGAGCGCTTCCACCAGTACTGGACGACTTACTGGGAAATGCGTTGCCGCGACGGGATTTCGAAGGAAATGGCGCGCGTGGAATTGCGTCGCCGCCTTACGCTGATCGGCGCGATGATGGTGCGCCTCGGCGATGCCGACGGCATGGTGTGCGGCTCGGTGGGCGCGTATCACGATCATCTGCGCTTTATCGATGAAGTGATCGGGAAAGCGCCTGGCGCGAACACCTATGCGGCGATGAACATCCTGCTGCTCGACAAGCGCACGGTGGCGCTCGTGGACACGCACGTCAACGATAACCCGAACGCGCAACAGATCGCCGAATTCACGATCGAGGCGGCGCGGCAAATGGCGTGGCTGAATCTCTGCCCGAAGGTCGCGCTGCTTTCGCGCTCGAACTTCGGCTCGGGCAGCTCGGCATCGGGTGTGAAGATGCGCGAAGTGCTCAAGCTCGTGCACGAGGCGGCGCCCGATCTTGAGATCGACGGTGAAATGCACGGCGACTGCGCGCTCGATGAATCGCTGCGTGAGCGCATTCTGCCGCATTCGCGCCTGAAGGGTTCGGCGAACCTGCTCGTGTGCCCGAACGTCGACTCGGGCAATATCGCCTATAACCTGCTCAAGACGAGCGCGGGCAGCAATGTGGCGGTGGGACCGTTCCTGCTGGGCGTGAATGCGCCGGTGAATATTCTCACGTCCAGCTCCACGGTGCGGCGGATCGTGAACATGGCGGCGCTGACCGTGTTGCAGGCTAATCGCGATTGAGTGTTGGTGGCTTGATTCGTGGTTGATTTTGGTTGATGAACGGCGGTGCGCGAAAGCGGCCGCCGTTTTTGTTTGGGCAGTGTGGAGGGCTGGAAGTAAGGGCGGTTAGCCAACGAAACTGTATAACCATCCCCGACACCATCAAGGAAAGTGCCCGAGCCAAAGCGACGTCAGTTCGGCCCTGTTATGCACTCCAAACTTGGCGTAAATCGATTTGATGTGGATGTGCGTCGTATTCGGACTCTGGCCCAGCAGTGAAGCGATGATCTTTTCGTGTTTCCCGTCCAGAAGCTCCAGCAGCACCTTGCGTTCCGTCGCCGTGAGCGGCGCCGTGGCGATCAGCAGTCCGTGGCTGAGAACCTGTTGCCGGTAGAACCAGCGCAGCCCGCGCAAGGCGAGGCCGAAAGGCTCCTTGTCGGTGGATACGAATCGCGGCGCCTCTGTGCTGCGGAAGATAAAGATGTGCACGCGGACATCTTCGTTGAGCGCGCAACGCATTGACATGCTGTCCGCGTGGCCGACCGTCAAATAATGAATGACGCCGGCAATGCGGGCCGTCGAACCACTCGGCCGGAAGCTCGTCCAGCGAGGAAAAGCGCGCGATCCGCATTGCCGCCGAGGGCGTGCCCGGCGTCAAGCACGTAGAGAGCCACTTGAAGTCTCCGCGTGCGATGCCGACGCTGTAGCTCACGCCTGGACTTCCAGGTCACCCGTCGAGTTCGTTCAGGAAGGAGAGTAGTAACCGGCTCACTTCGTGGGCACGCTCTCGCTGCAGCCAATGGCCCGCACCTTCCAGCACGTGAGCACCGCGCAACCCAGGCAGCACTTGCGGCAACGCAGCGACATGCTGCTGCATGCTTGGCAACCTGAGTACATCGTCGCGTGAGCCGCCAATAAAAAGCGATGGCTGACGAATCGGGCAACCATGCCAGGGGGCGAGCAGTTCCGCGCTCCTGCGAATCGCGCGGTACCAATTCAATCCGCCGCGAAAGCCAGTGCGTTGAAACTCCTCGACGACATAATCGAGGTCGTCCTGAAGAAGCCAGGCCGGCAATACTTCGGGGTCGACGGTGTTGTCGAGAATGCCGGCGCCCGGCTTGAGGATGCCCGCGACGATGCTGCCCGGGCCGTTGCCTGACATGCTGAACATGAAGCGGCGCATGGTTGCGGCCACATCGGCCTGAAGCTCCGCCTCAGCTACACCCTCCTGCTGGAAGTACTGCATGTAGAAGGTCGTCACGCCCTGCCGTTCGAGTGCCGCCAGCAAGTCGGTCTTCGCGGGCGGGACATAGGGGACGCTCAGACCGACGACTGCACGGAAGACATCGGGCCGCAGCAGCGCACTGTGCCAGGCTGCGGGCGCGCCCCAGTCGTGGCCCACGATCACCGCCGAACCGGCGCCGAGCACCCTGACCAGTTCCACCATGTCGCCTGCGTGGTGCAGCATCGTGTACTGCGCAGGGTCGGGCGGTGCGTCGGTCCCGCCGTAGCCGCGCATGTCCGGCGCCGCAGTGCGGTAGCCCGCGTCCGCGACCGCAGCCATCTGTGCGCGCCAGGATACCCACGACTCCGGAAATCCGTGGCAAAACACCACGAGCGGCCCATCGCCCTGCAGCGCGACGCGCATGCGGATGGCGCCGATCTGCAGCGTCTCGAGCTGCACCTCACGCGGGCCGCTCACGCTGCCTCCGCTGTTGCCATCAATTGCGCAATGCGCTGCGCCGCATTCGCGCAGGAAGAGCAGTCAATGTCCAGCGTGTCCGGATCGGCGGCGAGTTCGCCCTTTCCCGTCGTGAAATAGTCGGACTCGATCGATGCCATGTCAACATTCCTTGGTGGAAGCCGTTGAAGCTGCGTGAGCGACCTGTCACGCCGACACTTCATATAGTTCGAGCGGAAGGCCATCGGGATCGGCGAAGAAGACGAAACGCCTGTTTGTGTACTCGTCGATACGCACGGCCTCGACTGAGATACCTTTCGATTCAAGAAACGCTTTGCAGGCATCGACGTTGTCGACGCCAAATGCAAGGTGCCGCAATCCACAGGCTTCCGGATACGACGGCCGCGGAGGAGAATCGGTAAATGAAAACAACTCGATCTGCGATCCATCGGGAAGCATGAGGTCGAGCTTGTATGACTGTCGATGCTCGCGGTAGTGCTCGGCTACGATCTGCAAGCCGAGCACCTCCGTGTAGAACCGGCGAGAAACCTCGTAATTCGAGCAAATGATAGCGGCGTGATGAATGCGCAGAAGCATGATAAAAATGGCCCACTGACGATCCCAGACGGACTCTACCGGCCTTTTTACCCCTCCCGCAAGCCTCTTTTGCACTCGCAGCCGCGACAGGTCGAACGCCAGAAGTTTGCTATCAATCGCAAGAAGTCGCACGGCGCTGACCTTCCGGGCGACGCCTTGCGGTTCGCAGCACCGAGTTTCAGATTCCCCAGAGCGGTGGGCTCATGGTGGCGTCATAGTCGGCGAACATGACGTTGAAGCTGACGCTCACGCGTGCTTGCGCGCTCGTGTTCGCCGACACCGAATGCGATAGCCAGGCGGGAAACACCAGCAAGGTGCCTTCGCTGACCGGCAAGACCACCTGATCCGTGTTGTAAGCCGTCAACTCAGTAACGGGCGGACGAATAACGCTCGTCTGCGGGCGCGGATCATGGAAATTGATCGTATCGGCACCAGCTTGCGAGCGCACGTAATACACGCCGCTCAGGAAATTGTTGGGATGACTGTGCATCGCGTGCGCCCCGCCTGGATCCAGTACGTTGATCCAGCATCCGGTAATGCGAAACGGGGCAGCAGCGACTTTAAGAAACGTGAGGACGTCGCGTGCAGCCTGTTCGATTTGCGCGATCAGCAAAGCAAATTCCGGCCTTTTATGTTGCTGGTGACCGGACTGCCATGCGGCGCCGGTACGGGTGCCGACGCCGCTGCGGATCAAGGTGTCGACATACGCCATTAGCTCGCGATCAAGCGGCTCGTAACACGCCTGCTCGAGGCGACGGCACCATACGAAAGTCGGGAAAAGTCGGATGATATCCGCGGCGGGGGCTTCCATTGCCGGTTGCGCAACGCGCTAGTCGGGACGCTCATCGATCACTATAGTCGTCCGGGCGGCAAGCACGTACGCCTTTTGCTCACGCGGCCGTGGTGTGTTGCGGCGCTTGCCTCGCGACTTACTGTGCTGGCGCCGAATCGATCAGTTCGTCGGCTTCACGTTTCAATTCTTCGGCCTCAGCCGAACGTTGCATGTGGCTTAGCAGCGTGCCGAGATTCCGCAAGGTGCGTATCTCATCCTGCCGCCAGGTCGACGGATCGTCCTGTGCGAGTTTGCGGTAAAGAGCCAGTGCGCGTCGCCACGCGTCTTCCGCTTCGCGCGGCCTGCCCGTGCGGCTGTAGAGCACACCCAGATTATTCAGTATCCGCGCCTCGTCAGGCTGGTAATCGGCAGGCGTATCGCGCGAGAGTGCGTGAACGATCTGCAGAGCCTGCTGATACGCCCGCAGTGCCTTTGCCGGCTGCCGTTCGAGTCGGTACAGCACGCCCAGATTGCCCAGCGTACGCGCCAGGTCGGGCCGGTAAATCGCGGGGCTTTCGCGGGCGAGCTGCTGGCGGATCTTCAGCGCTTCCCGGTAGGCGTGCTCTGCTTGCGGCAGACGCTCGTTTGCGCTGTAAAAGTTTCCGAGGTTATTCAACGTACGTGCAAGCGCCGGACGCCAGGCCGCAGGATTATCGTGTGCGAGCGCGCGCTGGATCCCGATGGCTTCGAGATAGGCGAGTTCCGCGTCATGCGTGCGCTGTGTCGCACTGTAGAGGATGCCGAGGTCATTGAGTGTCGTCGCGACTGCGGGCCGGTACATGACCGGGTCCTGTCGTGCCAGTGCGCGGTCGAGGGCGAGGACTTCGCGCCACGCGTCTGCCGCATCCTGAAGACGTTGCGTGTCGCGGTACAACGTTGCGAGGCTGTCAATGGTCCTGGCCACTGCGGGACTGTAGGTCGAAGGATTCACACGCGCGAGCGCCCAGTAGATTTCGAGCGCGTGCAGCCATGCGGCTTCGGCTTCCTTCTGCTGCTGCCGCATGAGATACAGGCTGCCAAGCTTGCCGAGCGTACGCGCGATGGACGGCTGCAAGGTGGGGGGCTTTTGTTGCGCGAGCATCCGATACTGGGTCAGCAGCGCCTGATACACCGGCTCCGCGCGCTCGGGTTCGTGCTGCTCGAGCAGCGTGTCGGCGTATGCGGTGGCGATGTCCATATCGTCGGGTTGGAATGCGTGCGCCTTCTCCAGGTACGGCAACGCGTTCCATGGCATGAAGCGAAGCAGTTCGACGCTCGCCGCGTCGTAGTTGCGCGCCGCGGATAGCTGGGCGGTAGTGGGCACTTCAGCGATGAGCCGTATGAGAAGCGCGGATGCGTTATCCAGATCGAGGCGCCGCGCAGCTTCGTCGAATTGCAGTTCGGTGGGATCCGCGCTGCGTGTGATCGACAACCTGCGCAGCAGATCTTCATAACGTGCGGTCCATTTCGACGCTTCGGCTGTGGGGTCGATATCGGGGCGCGTCCTGATTTGCGATGCGAGGCTTTCGAGGATCGTTTCGAAGTTGACGAACGCGGCGTTGCTTGTGGGTTCGCTGTGGTCTGTCTGCGAAAAGAAAGTCTGCAGCATCACGTTGGCGGCTGTCGCCAGCGCAACGCGTTGCGCTGCGGAGAGCCCGTCGCTTTTCACCGCACGGTTCAGGCGCTCAGTGACGCGCTCGATCGTGGGCGCCGACACAGCACAGCGGGTCCGCACTTCGAGTCCGCGCGTGACGTCGACCTCGGAGAACGACGGCGAACACGCACCGGCTGCTTCGGCAGCGGCGCATGTGATGGACAGCGCGGCCATCGCGATGCCGGACAGAATCTTGCACGCATTCATTTCCAGTCGGGTCTGAAGCGTTACCAGTACAGCGTTGCGCGGCGCCTCGCCTCTCGCTGCGCTGCGACATCGCGCGTACTCATTCTATCGAATACAGGTAAGCAAGTTCGGTGCGAGGCAGGCTTCGAGTTTTTCCCTCGGCGCGCAAACAGGATCAAAGTCGACGCAATAGCAGGCTGGCATTGACGCCCCCAAAACCAAAGCCATTGGAGATCGCATACTCCGTCGATAGCTTGCGGGCCGATCCGCAGACAATGTCGACGCCTTCCGCCGCCGAATCAGGTTGTGTCAAGTTGAGCGTAGGAGGCGCAAGCTGGTCGCGCAGCGCAAGCACCGTGAAAATGGCTTCCACGCCGCCGGCCGCGCCGAGCAAATGTCCCGTCGAGGACTTCGTGGCTGATACGGCTGGACCTCGATCGGTTCCGAATACGGCCTTGATGGCGGCCAGTTCGCTGATGTCGCCGACCGGCGTGGACGTCGCATGGGCGTTTAAATGCCCGATCAGCTTGGGTTCAATGTTTGCCTGCCGGATTGCGAGTTCCATCGCGCGTCGTCCGCCGTCACCGTCATTGGGCGGAGACGTCATATGGTATGCGTCGGCGCTCGTGCCATAACCGAGCACTTCCGCAATCGGCGTCGCGCCTCGTCGCAATGCGTGCTCCAGTTCTTCTATGACGAGCATGCCGGCGCCTTCTCCCATGACAAAGCCATCTCGTCCGGTATCGAACGGGCGCGAAGCCTGTGCGGGATGGTCATTAAAGCCGGTGGACATGGTTCTTGCGGCGGCGAACGCGCCAAGGCTGACTCGATCGATGCAGGCCTCGGCTCCGCCACATACGGCAATATCGGCTTCGCCAGCACGAATCAGGCGCGCTGCATCGCCAATGGCCTGTGCGCTCGCAGCACATGCGGTAACCGGTGCGCTTAGCGGGCCACGAAAGCCGTGCCGGATGGAGATATGGCCCGCGGCCATATTGGCCAGGAAACAGGGGACGGTGAAAGGAGAAAGCCGCCGTGGCCCGCGGTTATCAGTCGTTCTCACGGCATCCACAATCGCACCGAAACCGCCAACGCCAGACGCCACAATTGTTGCCGTTCTTTCGCGAGCGCTTTCAGTTTCAGGCTGCCAGCCGGATTGATTCAAAGCCTGTTGCGCTGCGGCCAGCGCAAACACAGTGAACCGATCCATTTTCTTTTGGTCCTTGGGTTCAACTGCGAGGTCAGGATCGAATCCCCACGGACAATCTGACGTCAACATCCGCACGACGCCACCGACTTTTGATGCAATTCCTTCCGTGATGTCGTCAGGCAAGCCAACCAGGCCTGAATCGCCGTTCAGGAGACGGCTCCAGACGGATTCAACGTCACAACCCAACGGCGACACCATGCCCATGCCAGTCACGACAATGCGTCTTGTATTCAAACCATGCCCCACTTTTGATTGGTGAAGATATGCGGCCAATGATTGGCACAACGCGCCATGTAGCAACGATTACAAATACCAAACACTGCAGAAATTACCCGCCAGTATAGGCGGGAGAGGAACAGGAAATTGACGCATTGCGCCAATCAATATGCAAACCGCGCCATAATGAGCGAACCATGAACCTGTCCTGGCAACGCCCTCTCACGGTTTCTTCTCACTTCTTGCACGGGATGCTGCGCTTCATCCGCACCCGTCACGGGGAAGAAGGGGCAGCACAGGCGCTCGCAAGCGCCGCCATCCCCCAGTCCCTTCTAAATCAGCCTGATGCGCGAATGACACGCGAGCAATACGTCGCGTTGTACAGAACAGTCGCGGCGACACTCGATGATGAGATGCTGGGACTGTGGTCCAGGCCAATCCGGGGCGGCACGTTAAAGTACCTGATGCTCAGCTTGCTGGATGCACCCACCGTGCTGGTCGCGTTCAACCGTTTTGTTCGCTTCTGGAATTTGCTGCTGGATGACTACCGACTGCAGATTTCAACGAAGAATGATCTGGTGCGACTGGCTCTGGTGGAAAGGACGCCTGGCACGCCGGTCACGCCGCTCGGACATGAGTTAATGATGAAGCTGGCTCACGGTATGGCATCGTGGCTGCTTGGCAGGGAAATCATCCTGCATCGGGTCGAATTCAACTTCGCGAGGCCGAGGCATGTAGAGGACTATGCGTTTTTGTACCCCGGCCCAGTGCACTTTGATTCAGGGGTGACGAGCATTTATTTCTTGTACCAGGATTGCGCGGAACTGTTTAAACGCGAGAAGCACGAGTTATGGGCCTTCCTGAAGCGCGCGCCTGGAGACTGGACATTCACGGCGTTTTATCACGGTTCCATTGTGGCTAAAGCGCGCGAGTATCTTGAACAGAACATTGCGCAGCCGGTAACGATACGGGATCTTGCGCAGGCGTTGCACACCTCTGTACGCACGCTCAACCGCAGATTTGCAGACGAAGGAACGAGTTTTCAGCTGGTGAAAGACGGGCTGCGAAGGGATATCGCAGTGCATCGGCTGACAAACTCGAATACGAGCGTGGCAGTGCTCGCGTTCGATCTCGGTTTTTCGGATGCCGCCGGTTTCTGTCGCGCATTTAAGCATTGGACCGGCAGTAGTCCGTCTGATTATCGGAAGGGTGCTCGTGAGGGGGAGTGACGAGATAAAGTCATGTCACGCCGATCCCGGATATCTGCGCCACGCCCGAGCGTGCTTACGAAACCGATGCTCATTCAACACTGATCGTCAATTTCGACATCACGTTAGAGAAAAATGGCTACATCGCGGATTCCAGCAAAACATATCTTGTCGGTGAAGTATCGCCGCTGGCTAAACGGCTCGTGCAAGTGACCTACGAAGCAATGTGGAAGGAGATCAGGGCCGTTCATCCAGGCGCCAGGCCTTCAGTTCGACGGCCAGACGACCACCGGCTCAGCTACCGTTGGCGCCTGTTCGAGCCGGTTGCCGCCGAGTGACTTCGCGCGATACAACGCGCGATCGGCGACCGAGAGCAGGTCGGCGAGGCACGCCGTTGCTTGATTCGATTCGGCGAGACCCACGCTGACGGTGGCGCGAACCCAGTCGCCGTCGGCGTCGTGGGATATCGCTGCGAACCGGCGGGCGACCGTCTCGCCGGTCTTTTTTGCGCGGACACTGTCGCAGTCCGGCAACAGGGCAGCAAACTCCTCGCCACCCGTGCGGGCGAGAATCGCGTCGGCACCCGTGACAAATCGGAGGGTATCGGCAAATGACCTTAAGACCTCATCGCCGCTTTTGTGTCCATAGCGGTCGTTAATGCTCTTGAAGCGATCGAGATCGAATGCAAGGAGCGCGAGCGGTCGCCGCGCCTGCGCGCAGTCGCAGAAAATCCGCTCCCCCTCTTCGAAAAACAGCTTTCGATTACCGAGGCGCGTCAGATAATCGGTACGCGATTCCTGCATCAGTTCGCCATGAACTTCCTCTCGGGTGAGCCGAAGTAGCGTCATCGGCATAATGACCGAGTAGAGAACACCCTCGTACATCGTGATGTTGCTGGCAATCGCCAGCAGATTCGTGCCGAACCGCGGGACCAGCCAGGGCAGGATGAAAGCTCTCGCGGCGTAAAACGACGCGTGAATGACCACCACCACCACGGCGACGCGCCGGGCCTGGACCGCCGGAACGCCATCGCCTCGCATCAGCTCGCGGGCCGTCATGGCCGAAACCAGCGCGATGGGAGCGGCGCTCGCATAGAGCCACATGACAACCTGCCGACGCGCGCCACCCGCCGCCCACGCGACGCCCATCAGAACCAGCAGACCGATCGAGGCCGCGAGATACCGCCGGCTGTTGAACATCGCGACACCGCGCAGCACCAGGAGATAGCCGCCGAGAATCAAGAGATTGGACAGCGCCGCGCCGGCGACGCCGAGCAGTTCGCCCCGGAACCGTGCCACCCCGCAGCCGATGCCGAGCAGGGCATATCCGGCCGCCAGCATGCGCAATTCCTTGCCTCGCTTGGGATGAGACACGTGCTCCCAATATGTCATGGCGGAACTGGCAAACAAGGTTCCGATTACGAGAAGGTAAAGGGTGGCTAGATCGATTTTCATCGCTGATGGAGAACGATATTCCACGGCGCATCCTAGCGAAAGAATTATGGAATGGCCAGAGGGAATATCCGGGGCGTCGGACAGTCGAAAGGATTAATTCGGGCGCGGAATAATAGGCGCAAACGTTTCAACCGGCGGCCAGAAGGCGATGCGGTGAATCGTTCATTTGGGGAATTCTCGCCAGGACTGGCGGAATACAGTCAGTGCCTCGACACCACTCCTGTGCGTGCAGCCCGTTACACAGCGAGAAAGATTTCGCACCTTATACCCGCTTTTCCTGTCAAAAGATCAGGCCGCCCGAACTGCCGTTCAGGGCGCCGAGCACGTCCGCGCCTACCGGCATGGGTTGTGCGCGTGATCTCCTGCACGGATTCGAAATCTGAAGAATAAGGAGGGCGGTCATGACCGCGACTGCCAGTTTTCACATCGGGTATACGCGATATCTCGATCCCGAAGGCGAGCCCGTGCAGCCCTTGCCGGACTTTGCGCGCGAACCCGAGGCGCTGATTTCCCTCTATCGCGCGATGGTGCTGACCCGCGCATTCGATACCAAAGCCGTTGCGCTGCAACGCACCGGCAAGCTCGGTACGTTTGCGTCGTCGGTGGGGCAGGAGGCGATCGGCGTGGGCGTCGCGAGCGCGATGCAGGCCGACGACGTACTGTTCCCTTCGTACCGCGATCATGCGGCGCAATTGCTGCGCGGCGTCACGATGACGGAAAGCCTGCTCTATTGGGGCGGCGACGAACGCGGCAGCGACTTCAGCGTGCCGCGACTCGACTTTCCAAATTGCGTCCCCATCGGCACGCAGGTGTGCCATGCCGCCGGTGCGGCCTACGCGTTCAAGCTGCGCGGCGAGCCGCGCGTCGCCGTTGCGATCTTCGGCGATGGCGGCACGTCGAAAGGCGACTTCTACGAAGCGATGAACATGGCGGGCGTCTGGCAGGTGCCGGTCGTGCTCGTCATCAACAACAACCAGTGGGCGATCTCGGTGCCGCGCAGCATGCAGAGCGCGGCGCAGACGCTTGCGCAGAAGGCGGTCGCGGCCGGCATCGACGGCTTGCAGGTCGACGGCAACGATGTCATCGCCGTGCATCAGGCGATGCATGCGGCGCTCGCGAAAGCGCGGCGAGGCGACGGCCCAACGCTGATCGAAGCCCTCAGCTATCGGCTCGGCGATCATACGACGGCCGACGATGCAACACGCTATCGCGACTCCGATGAAATTCAGAAGCAATGGGAATACGAGCCGCTGCTGCGTTTGCGCAAGTATCTGATGCGGATGAACGTCTGGGACAAGGCGCAGGACGAGCAGCTCGGCAAGGCGTGTCACGCACAGGTCGAAGCAGCCGTCGAAGCGTATCTCGCGGTCCCGCCGCCCGATACATCCGCGATGTTCGATCACTTGTACGAGACCCTGCCGCATGCAATGCGCGAGCAACTTGAAAGCGCGCAGCGATTCGCGCCGATAGCGGGCTCCGGCCGGAACGGTCGGAATGGGAGCAACGGCCATGGCTGATCTGAACATGATCGACGCGCTCAATCTGGCGCTCGCATACGAACTCGAACACGATCCCGACGTGGTGCTGCTCGGCGAGGACATCGGCGTGAATGGCGGCGTGTTTCGCGCGACGGTCGGCCTGCAGGCGCGCTTCGGCGCGCAACGCGTGCTCGACACGCCGCTCGCTGAAACAGCGCTTGCGGGCGCGGCAATCGGCATGGCGGCGATGGGACTGAAGCCCGTCGTCGAGATCCAGTTCAGCGGGTTTCTGTACCCGACGATCGATCACGTGCTCAATCATGCGTCGCGTCTGCGGCATCGGACGCGCGGACGCCTCAGTTGTCCGCTCGTGATCCGCGCGCCGTGCGGGGCAGGCATCCACGCACCCGAGCATCACTCCGAAAGCCCCGAAGCCCTGTTCGCGCATATTCCAGGCTTACGCGTTGTCACGCCTTCGTCGCCGGCGCGCGCATACGGGTTGTTACTGGCCGCGATTCGCGATCCCGACCCGGTGATCTTCTTCGAGCCGACGCGCCTCTATCGCCTGTTCCGGCAGACAGTGGATGACGACGGCGAAGCGCTGCCGCTCGACACCTGCTTCACACTTCGTGACGGCCCGGATGCGACGCTGGTGAGCTGGGGTGGTGCCGTGCAGGATGCACTGGGCGCCGCCGATCTGCTCGCGCAGGAAGGCGTGATGGTCGAAGTGATCGACGTCGCGACGCTCAAGCCGATCGACATGAGCACGATTCTCGCGTCGGTCGCGAAGACGGGCCGCTGCGTGATCGTGCACGAGGGCTCGCGCACGGGCGGCATTGGCGCGGAGATCGCCGCCAGTATCGCCGAGCGCGGACTTTATTCGCTGCTCGCACCGGTGCAGCGCGTGACCGGCTACGACGTCGTCGTGCCCCTTTACCGGCTCGAGAATCAATACATGCCAGGCGCCTCGCGCATCGTCGCTGCGGTGAAGCAAGCTCTGGAGGCATCGTAAAGCCATGAAAATCTTCAAACTGCCCGATCTGGGCGAAGGCTTGCAGGAAGCGGAGATCGTCGAGTGGCATGTAAGCGATGGCGATGAAGTCGGCGCGGATCAACCGCTGCTGTCGGTCGAAACGGCGAAGGCGATCGTCGATATTCCGTCGCCGCAATCCGGTCGCATCGCGAAGCGGTTCGGACAGGCGGGCGATATCGTGCATCTGGGCGCGCCGCTCGTCGCGTTCGAAGGCGAGGGCGATGATGCAGACGCGGGCACGGTCGTCGGCCATATGGAAGTCGGCCAGCATGTCATGCAGGAAGCGTCTGCGCTGGCTGGCACGGGCGGTGGGGTCGGCGCGGGCGGCGCCGTGATCAAGGCGATTCCGGCGGCGCGCGCGCTTGCGCGCAAGCTGGATGTCGATCTGTCGATGGTGACGCCGTCCGGCCCGGAAGGTGTCATCACGACGGCTGACGTGCAGCGCCTCGCGAAGATACTTGGCGAAGTCGGTCCGCCCGAAGTGCTGCGCGGCGTGCGGCGTGCGATGGCGCGCAACATGGCGCGCGCGCAAAGCGAAGTGGCCGCCGCTACCGTGATCGACGATGCCGACATTCACGCGTGGTCGCCGCACACCGATGTGACGATCCGGCTGATTCGCGCGCTGGTCGCGGGCTGCCGCGCGGAGCCGGGACTGAACGCATGGTTCGATGGACATACGGGGCGGCGTCACGTACTTGAGAAGATCGATCTCGGCATTGCCGTCGATCTGCCCGACGGGCTTTTCGTGCCCGTGCTGCGCGATGTCGCGCATCGCGACGCGGCGGATCTGCGCGGCGGTCTCGACCGGATGCGCGCCGATATCCGCGCACGCAGGATTCCGCCGGAAGAGATGCGCGGCAACACGATCACGCTGTCGAACTTCGGGATGATTTCGGGGAAGTACGCGGCGCCCATCGTCGTGCCGCCGACCGTCGCGATCCTCGGTGCGGGGCGCATCCATGAACAGGTGGTCGCGGAACACGGTGCGCCTGCTATTCACCGGATCTTGCCGCTCAGCCTGACGTTCGATCACCGCGTCGTGACGGGCGGCGAAGCGGCGCGTTTCCTGGCGGCGACGATCGCGGATCTGCAGCGCGCGTGACAGCCGCTCACCTCATCAATGCATAGGCGCTGGCATTGACTGCCTCGCAGTTGGATGTGCATGCATGGTTCGCGAAGCGCGCTGTTGCCGCCGCGGCTGCCATCAACAGTGGACATTGAACATCGATACCGGGATGGCCGACAATCCGCAAAACGCGGCGCTGTCCAGTGATTAGCGTGGCCAGGAACAGCTGGCGGTCGTGACAGCGCGTATCACTTAAATCGGCCAGGCGGACTATCATGATAGAAGCTGCATTCATCAGCGCAGGAGCACATCATGCAGAACGTGCTGGTAGGTTATGACGGTTCGGCGTCCGCGCAATACGCCGTTGCTTTCGCGGTCGATCTCGCGAAGCGTTTCGACGCGCGCTTGCATGTGCTTGTCGTCGCACGCACGCCGGACTGGGGGGCGATCGAAGTTGAGCGAAAAAGCCTGATCGAATTTGAAGTGCGCCATGCCAACGAGATCCTCGACGAAATCAAGGCAACGCTCGCCGCTTCGATTGAGGCCGTGACGTTCGATCTCGTGGTCGGCCCGCCAGCGAAGGAAATCGTGCTGTACGCGGAGCGGCATGCGATCGACCATCTCGTGGTGGGGCATCGCGGATATACGCCGTTCGATCGCTGGCTGATCGGCTCGGTCGCCCGCCAGGTTCTCGCCTACGCGCCGTGCGCGGTCACCATCGTGCGCGATCCGGCGATGATGAAAAAATCGCGGCACGAGAACTGAGCACCATCGGCATAAGACCGACCGGTTGAATCCGCCGTCATCATCTAACTGCGTTCCTCCAAAGTGCCTTCGATAACGCCGACGACGCCCCAACTTCCATGGCCGTGTACCGGCGTCCATTGACCCGGAAGCCAGACTAGCGCGTACAGCGACAGACTCTTGTCCGGAGCCTCATGGATGAGGTTCCGCGTATGGCGCGAGCGCGCTCGCAGCATCTCTTTCGAAGTCGATCCCCGCGATCTGCGAATGTCGATTGCAGTTCCGATGCCGCCTGCGGGATCTGCGCCGGTTGCAGCGTCAGCACCCTCAAAGCCGGTATCGACGCACAAATGGAAAGGCGAAGGCCCCACGCTGTCGAGGAAGGTTGTGGGGCCTTCTGGATCGCTGCTGTTTTTATTCAAGACCGCGGCGACCTGTAGATAAGTGTATTGATGCCGAGCTGAAATGATCTTGAGGATTCTCAACTTATGTACCGTGGCGCCTGTGGCGGAATCGCGCAGTGGCGCCGCCCGCCACCTGATTACGACGCGAAGTCCATACGGATACTTCCGGTTTAAATCCATCGAACACAAGCATGACCGGATAACGCTGTTTCAACTGGCCAATCGGCGAGTGATCACCAGTCGCGCGCACAACGTAACCTGGCGTTGCTTGGCGCACGTATTTCAACCCCCACCCAGTCCATAACATCGTGAGAGATTATTCAACTTTCAAAATCCTTTCAATCATCGGCGGGTTTCAGGAATCCGGCATGCTGCTACCACACTAGTGTGCCCAATGTTTGGACCGGATCCTGAAACAGTCTGAGAATTAATCGCACTTGCTGGCGTGCCGCCAAATCCCGGCTGGATGGCGCGTACGCGAAATGGAGCCGGTACTGCAATCGCCCGAAACCTGCGGCGAGGCTTAAGGACAGTGGCCATGCCGTTCGCCGCCCAGGCAAAAATGTTGTGGCATGATTCCAAACTCTGCATCTGCTATTTCGTTCGGTTCGTATATCGCGCAGCGAAACAAGGTGGACAGATGATTGATGACGTCAACCGTGGTTTCAGTCGCAGTCGCTTGCGCTGGCATTCGCGCAGTGCGTCTCGCCGCCATGCAGCCTGTGAGATGGTTGCGCACGCTGCTTTGGTCGCTGTTCTGATCGCCTTCTCCGGCTGCACGGTGGGCCCGAATTACCATACGCCCGCGCCGCCCGCCACCAACACCTACACACCCACGCCACTACCCGATCAGACGGCCTCGTCGCCGGGCGCATCGGGCGTGCCGCAACAGTTCGTCGCCGGTCTGGACATTCCCGCCCAGTGGTGGACGCTCTTTCATTGCGATCCGCTCGACGCGCTGATCCGCGAAGCGCTCGCCAACAGCCCCAACGTCGCCGCGGCGCAAGCGGCGCTCAGGCAGGCCGGCGAGAATCTTCGCGCGCAAATGGGCACCACGCTATATCCGTCCGTCGATGCAAAGGCGAATGCGACGCGCGAGAAGTTCACCGGCGTCACTTTCGGCCAGCCGCAGCTCACGGAGCTTCTGAACCTCTACAACGCATCGGTGAACGTGTCGTACAACCTCGATGTGTTCGGCGGAGGAAGGCGCGAACTGGAATCGCTGCGCTCGCAGGTTGATTACCAGGGCTTTCAGTTGCAGGCTACCTATCTCGCGTTGTCAGCAAACATCGTGACTGCCGCCATCAAGGAAGCCTCGCTGCGCGAGCAGATCGAAGCGACCGAGCACATCGCCGACGACGAAGACGCGCAGCTCGGCATATTGCGTCAGCAGCTTGCGCTAGGCGGCGTGAGCCGCGTCGCCGTGCTTTCGCAGGAAACGCTCGTGGCCCAGACCCGTGCGACGTTGCCGCCGTTGCGTCAGTCGCTCGACCAGACGCGTCACCAGCTCGCGGTTCTGGCGGGCAAGCTGCCGAGCGATACCGACGTGCCCGAGTTCAGGATGTCGATGTTCACGCTGCCGCAGACGTTGCCGGTCAGCGTGCCGTCGTCGCTCGTGCGGCAGCGCCCCGATATTCTCGCTGCCGACGCCACGCTGCATCAGGCGAGCGCCCAGGTTGGCGTTGCGACCGCAAACATGTATCCGCAGCTCACGCTCTCGGCGAGTTATGGACCCGAGGCGTTGACGCCCGCGGGCCTTTTCAGGTCCGCCGACATGATCTGGAGCATCGGCGCAGGCCTCACGCAGCCGATTTTTCACGGTGGCCAGTTAAGTGCGCAAAAGCGCGCAGCAGAAGCGGCATTCGATCAGGCCAATGCGCAATACCGGCAAACCGTGCTGCTGGCATTCCAGAACGTCGCCGATACGTTGCGCGCGCTAGAACACGATGCAACCGGTCTGAACGCGCAAACGCAAGCATGGCGCGCGGCCAGCGGTTCGCTCGACCTGGCGCGCGGCCAGTTTCGCGTCGGCGGCGTCAGTTATCTGGCGCTGCTCGATGCACAGCGTCAATACCAGCAGACCGTCGTGAATCTCACGCAGGCGCAAGCCGCGCGCTATGCGGATACGGCGGCGCTGTTCCAGGCGCTCGGTGGCGGCTGGTGGAACGATACGGCGACGAGCGCGGCAGCCCAGCCCCCATCGGCTACGCCGAAGTGAATTCTGCCCCACGCAAGGCTGTATGCCCTGCAAGGACATGACGATGACGACGAAAAAACCGATGGCGAAGCGGATGATCATCATGCTGTTCTGCGTGGGATTTCTGTTAGCTGCGCTGTTCGGTTTCAATCTGTTCAGGGCGCACATGATCAAGAAGTTCATGGCGAGCAACACTGCGCCGCCCGCCACCGTCACGGCTGCTGTCGCCGGCTATCAGACATGGCAGCCGCAGCTTGCCGCCGTGGGCAGCCTGCGCGCGGTGCGCGGCGTCGACGTGACAACGGAAGTGGCCGGGCTCGTGCGCGAGATCGTGTTCATCTCGGGCCAGGACGTGAAGGCGGGCCAGGTGCTCGTGCGCCTGAATGACGATTCGGACCGCGCGCAACTCGCGTCGCTGCAAGCCGCGGCTGAACTTGCGCAAACGGTCTACGTGCGCGACAAGGCACAGTTCGGCATTCAGGCGATTGCCAAGGCGCAACTCGACGCCGACGCCGCCGACCTCAAAAGCAAAAGAGCCCAGGTCGATCAACAGGCCGCGCTCGTCGAAAAGAAGACGATTCGCGCGCCGTTCGCGGGACGCGTCGGCATCACGACAGTCAATCCCGGCCAGTACATCAATCCGGGCGATGCCATCGTGACGCTGCAAGCCATCGACCCGATCTACGCCGACTTCTTTTTGCCGCAAAGGCAACTCGGGCAATTGCACGTCGGCCAGACCATCGCCGTCGATACGGATGCGTTCGGCAACCGCTCCTTCGACGGCAAGATCCGTTCGATCAATCCGCGCGTGGACAGCGCGACGCGCAATGTTCAAATCGAGGCGACCGTCGACAATCGCGAGCGCAAGCTATTGCCCGGCATGTATGCGAACGTGAAGGTCGATGCGGGCAGCGTGCAGCGCTATCTGACCCTGCCGCAAACGGCGATCACCTATAACCCGTATGGCGCGACCGTGTTCATCGTGAAGCCCGGCGAGCAAAAGAATGCGCAAGGCAAGATCATGCCCGTCGCGCAACAGGTGTTCGTCACGCCAGGCCCGACGCGTGGCGACCAGGTCGCGATTCTCAAGGGCATCAGCGAAGGCACGCAGGTCGTGACGAGCGGTCAGCTGAAGCTGAAAAATGGCACGCCGCTGGTGATCGACAACCGCGTGCAGCCTGCGAATAACCCGAATCCGACGCCTCAGGAACAATAAAGGGCCGTGCGATGAAATTTACCGATATCTTCATCGAACGCCCGGTGCTCGCATCGGTGGTGAGTCTGCTGATACTCGTGCTCGGCTTGCGCTCGCTCGCGGCGCTAAAGGTTAACGAGTATCCGCAGACCGAAAACGGTGTGGTGACAATCACCACCGCGTACTATGGCGCGAGCGCCGACACGATGGCGGGCTTCATCACGCAGCCGCTCGAAGCCGCAATTGCACAGGCACAGGGCATCGACTACATGTCGTCGACGAGCAGCACGGGCGTCTCGACGATCGTTGCGACGCTGCGCCTGAACTACGACTCCAATCGCGCGCTGACCGAGATCAACACGCAGATCGCATCGGTGCGCAACCAGTTGCCGCCGCAGGCGCAACAGCCGGTGCTGACCGTGCAAGTGGGACAAACCACCGACACGATGTACATGGGTTTTTACAGTGACGTGCTGCCGAGCAACAACGTCACGGATTATCTGCTGCGCGTCGTAAAGCCGAAACTCGATTCGATCCAGGGCGTGCAGACGGCGGAAATTCTCGGCGGCCGTCAATTCGCGCTGCGCGCATGGCTCGATTCGAGCAAATTGGCCGCGCACAACGTGACGGCTGGCGATGTCTTCACCGCGCTTGGCAACAACAATTATCTGGCGACGCTCGGCACGACCAAAGGCCAGATGATCAGCGTCGATCTGAATGCGGGCACCGATCTGCATTCCGTCGATGACTTCCGGAAACTCGTCGTCGCGCAGAAGAACGGCGCGATCGTGCGCCTCGAAGACGTCGCGAACGTCGTGCTCGGCGCGGACAATTACGACTTCAATGTCGCGTTCAGCGGCAAGCGATCGGTGTTCATCGGCATCAAGGTAGCGCCCGATGCAAACGTGCTCGATGTCGCGAAGCGCGTGAGAACGGTTTTCCCGGACCTGCAGAAGCAGTTCCCGACCGGCATGACGGGCGACATCGTCTACGACGCCACCGACTTCATCAACACGGCCATCGCGGAAGTGGTGAAGACCCTCGTCGAAGCGCTGCTGATCGTGACGGCCGTGATTTTCCTGTTCCTCGGCAGTTTCCGCGCGGTGATCGTGCCCGTGATCGCGATGCCGCTTTCGCTGATTGGCACGTTCTTCGTGATGCAGGTGCTCGGCTATTCGATCAATCTGCTGACCCTGCTTGCGCTCGTGCTGGCAATCGGTCTCGTCGTTGACGACGCAATCATCGTGGTCGAGAACGTCGACCGGCATATGAAGAAAGAGGGCAGGCAGCCTCTCGAAGCCGCACTGATCGCCGCGCGCGAACTCGGCGGCCCGATTCTCGCCATGACGGTCGTGTTGATCGCCGTGTACGTGCCGATCGGCTTTCAGGGCGGACTGACGGGTGCGCTTTTCACCGAGTTCGCGTTCACGCTGGCGGGCGCCGTCGCCGTGTCGGGCGTGATCGCGCTGACGCTTTCACCGATGTTGTGCTCGCGCTTTTTCCGCAGAGACCAGGAGTCGGGCCGCTTTGCGAGCTTTGTCGACCGGCAGTTCGAACGCGTTCATCACGGCTACCTGCGAATGCTGCACGCGATGCTCGACACATGGCCGGTGTTTATCGTAATGGGCGCGCTGCTTCTGGTCGGCACCGTGTATCTCTTCATGACGTCGAAATCGGAGCTTGCACCGCAGGAGGATCAGGGCATCGTGCTGTCGCAGATCCAGGGGCCGCCTAATGCGACGATCCAGCAGATGCAGACCTACGCGGACCAGGTCTTCGATATCTCGAAGCAACTGCCCGAATACGCGCAGATGTTCCAGCTCACGGGTGAGCCGACGTTGAACCAGGGCATTGGTGGCGTGCTGTTCAAGACGTGGGACAAGCGCAAGAAGGGCGCGACGCAATTGCAGGAGGAATTGCAGCAGAAGTGGAACGGTATTGCGGGCGCACGCGTCGCCGCATTTCAGTTTCCGCCGCTGCCGGGTGCACGAGGTTTGCCCGTGCAATTCGTCATCAGCACGACGGAGCCGTTCGAAAACCTGAATGAAGTGTCGCAAGCCGTGCTGCAAAAGGCGCGCGAAAGCGGTATGTTCTTCTTCGTCGACAGCGATCTGAAGATCGACAAGCCAGAAAGCGTATTGATCGTGGACCGCGACAAAGTCGCTTCGCTCGGCCTGACGCAGAGCGATGTCGGGCAAACGCTGGGCGCTGCGCTCGGCGGCAATTTCGTCAACTACTTTTCGATTGCAGGCCGCTCGTACAAGGTGATTCCGCAGGTGCTGCAAACGGACCGGTTGAATCCGTCGCAGGTACTCGACTATTACTTGCGCACGCCCAGTGGCAGCGTGATTCCGGCATCGACGGTCACGCATCTGCAGCAGAATGTTGTGCCCGAATCGATCAATCACTTCCAGCAGCTCAATTCGGCAACGATTTCCGGCGTGCTCGCCCCGGGCATCTCGCAAGGCGAAGTGCTCGACTTCCTGCGCAAAGTCACTGCGGAAGTCGCGCCGACGGGCTACACGGCCGACTATTCGGGTTTGTCGCGGCAGTTCGTGCAGGAGTCCGGCGGCTTCGTGATCACGTTGCTGTTCGCAACGATCATCGTGTTTCTCGCGCTTGCGGCCCAGTTCGAGAGTTTTCGCGATCCGGTCGTGATTCTCGTGTCCGTGCCGATGGCGTTGTTCGGTGCGCTGATCTTCATCAACCTGGGACTCACGACGCTCAATATCTATACGCAAGTGGGTCTCGTCACGCTGATGGGCCTCATCAGCAAGCACGGTATTCTGATCGTGCAGTTCGCGAACGAGCTGCAACGCGCGGGGCGCGGCAAGCGCGAAGCGCTCGAAGAAGCGGCTGGCGTGCGCCTGCGGCCGATCCTGATGACGACGGCCGCGATGGTGCTGGGCGTGGTGCCGCTCGTGATCGCGTCGGGTGCGGGCGCGGCGGGCCGCAACGCGATGGGGCTCGTGATCTTCACGGGGATGTCGATCGGCACGCTATTCACGCTGTTCGTCGTGCCTGCGATGTATATGTTCCTCGCCGCGGACCATCATCGGGACCGGGCGCAGCCGAAGACATGAACCATTGAAGGCAGCGACATGTGCGGGCGCACCGGCCATTTTCAGTTGGCTTGGCGTGACGATGTACCTCGATGAGGCCGCGGTCATCGAGACCTTGCGCTTCATCACGCGCTGCGCCAAAAGCAGTGCTGTGCTATTCGAGTATGCGTTGCCGCTGGTCTGATGCTGGCGAGGGTTTAACAACAAGGGCGCTTCCGCGCAACGGTAGCCGTCGGCCCGGCGAATCCGTTGCGAGGTTGCTTATCGTTGAATCCAGTAAAGAATTGTCGGCCCATGCTGTTCGATCTTCAGCACGCGGTATCCGTAGCGCTTCACATCGGCGGGAATGCTGTTGATCGACTGGGGACAGTCGCTGAGCACTTCGAGAATCTCGCCGGGCTGCAGATTCGGCATGGTTTCGAGTGTCGCGACCACCGGATAAGGGCACGGCTCGCCACTGAGGTCGAGACGGAAGTCGGGGGTCAAGGTTTCGTCGGCCATCAGATTGCGCTCCCGGGTTCGGTTTGGCGAAGGGTGCGCGTTTGCGCACGATCGAGGAAGGTTTTTTCCCACCACAGCAACAGGGCGAACGCGATGACGAGGCCCGCATAAGTCGCGATCAGACCGCCCATCGGCCCCAGTGCATTCAGCAGGTTGACCTTCGGGTAGTCGAGCACCAGCACCGGTGCGACGCGATCCCAAAGTGCCGCGATCAGCGTTCCGCCCAGAATGTTGCCGACGCCGACCCACCAGTAATGCACCTGGCCTTCCATCGCGCGATACATCCAGCCCGTTTCGCAGCCGCCTGCCACCACGATGCCGAAGCCGAACATCACGCCGCCGATGATCGCATTCGGACCGGCCCAGAAGATCTTCGGCGCGACGCCGAGCTGGACGTAACTGAAGATCCCGATGGTACTGGCGGCCATGCCGAGCACGATGGCGCGCGCCGTGGTTGTGCGTCCTGTGATCCACATGTCGCGGAATGCCGATGTGAAGCAGATTTGCGCGCGCTCGATCAGCACGCCGAATGCTATGCCAAATGCGGCGGCAAGGCCGAGCTTCTCTGCACCGAAGGCAAGAGCGAGCGAAGCGGCAAGCGCGGCGGCGAATACGGCGACGCCGATGCGGAATTGCCAACGCGGTTGTCTGGCGGGAAGGGCCGATTTCTGGCCAGCCGCCACGCGCTCAAGACGAGGTTCGGCCTTAAGAAACCGCAGCAGTGCTACGCGTGTGCCGAAATACGAGCCGACGATGGTGGACAGCGCAAACAACCATGCATGCAGCGAGAATTGGGGAATGCCCGTGAAAAAGGCCGCGAGATTGCATCCCATCGCGAGCCGCGCACCGAATCCGGCTATCGCGCCGCCAACGAGCGCCTGGACGATGCGGCGCCGCCTGCGCGGAAAACGGAGCTTGACATTGTTGGCCCACAGCGCGGCGGACAGGCTGCCTGCGAACATGCCGAGCACCATGACGCCGTCGATGCGCGTCCACGGCGCACCGTGCAGTCCGATGACCTTGAAGTAGCTCCAATTCTCGGGATGCAGGCCGAATGCCTGAAGCACATGACCACCCCAGCGCGTGAATTCGCCGGTTACAGCCCAGAAGGTGCCCGTAATACCGAAGTAGAACGCGGAGAGCACGCCGGCTGCAATGATCGAGGGGAGTGGCGCCCAAAACCGGATTAAATAATCTTGCCGAATGCGGCGCCATGTCATGAGATCAACTCCAGAAAAGGTATGCGAATCCGCGAAAGGCGCTCATGATAGCCAGCTATCTTTGAAAACATCGAGACCGACCTGTGCCTTGTGCTTCTGCGTGACGCAAAGCGGGATGATTGGCTGGCATGCTATCTGAATCGCGGCGTGAAAAAGATCCATACCGATGCGAACTGGCGAAGCGATACTCGGAGCATCAATCACTTTGGACACACAGAATATCGGCAATTTCAATTTCTGAGCGGATAACGTGCCAATCGCGCGGCGAACAGCCCGGCTTGCTTAAAGGCGGCCCGAGTGTTCGTTATGCGTGTCGAGGTGCGGCGGCCGTTCTAGAATGTCGCATTCGTGCGCCGACGGCCCACGCCATTATCCGAAAACCCCGCATGCAAGCGCCGAGCGCAACTGTTCCGATCTCTCTCGTCAATGGCTTTCTCGCGTCAGCGGGGGCGAAGGCTGAAGTGAGTCACCGCTATCTGAAGCAGGCTGGCGTGGCGCCCGAGCTGCTGCGCGAACCCGGCGCACGCGTGACGGAAGAGCAGTTTTCCGCGCTCTATCAGGCGCTGGCCATCGAACTCGACGACGAGATGCCCGGCGTTTTCACCCGGCCGTTTCGCAGCGGCACGCTGAAGTTTCTTTGTTTGAGCCTGCTCGATGCGCGCAACCTCGAAACGGCGCTGCACCGTTTTGGCCAGTTTTTCCATATCGTGCTGGACGATTTCCGGCTCGAATCGCGCCGCAGCGGCCCGGTGGCGCAGGTCGAACTGTGCCCGCATTCCGCATATGGGCCAATCGGCCCGCTCGGACAGGAATTGATGCTCAAGCTCGCGCACGGTGTCTCGTCGTGGCTGATCGGGCAGAAGATTCCGCTGTTGCAGGTTGAATTCGCGTGCCCGCAGCCGCCGCACGCGCGCGATCACCGTTACTTCTTTTCAGGGCCCGTGCGCTTTGGTTGCGAATCCACGCTGATGCGTTTCGGCGCGGCGTATCTCGACATGCCGATCCGCCAGAGCAAGCGCAATCTGCGCAACTTTCTCGCGCGCTCGCCCGGCGACTGGATTTTCGAATCGTTCAGCGAACAGCGTGTCGGGCACCGCGTCCGCCAGTATCTCGCCGGGACGCTGCCCGATTTGCCGACCATCGAGCAAGCGGCGCAAAACCTGCATTGTTCGGTCCGTACGCTTTGCCGGCGCCTCGCCGCCGAAGACACATCCTTTCAGTCGCTCAAGGACGACCTGCGCCGCGATATTGCCATCCTGCGTCTCACCGAAACGCAGGACACGATTGCGGCCATCGCGGGCGACATCGGCTTTGACGATCCCAGCGCCTTTCATCGCGCATTCCGCCACTGGACCGGCAGCACGCCAGGCACGTACCGCGTGCGCGGTTGACGGCAACCACCCTGAATAGGTATGCGCGCGGCACGACGTGGCCAGATTTGTCACCAGGTGGTCCGGTTTGGACAGTCCGTGCGCATGCCTTTGGCGCTACGATCTGCCGAAACCCGAGTGTGCCCCGCCGCTTTGCCGGCCTGCAGGCGCTGTGTGTTTCCTCATTTACCGCGTCACTGGAAGGACCATCATGAGCTATACCGCCCCCGTCAAGGACATGCTGTTCGTGCTGAAGGAACTGGCCGGCATGGACACCGTCGCCGCTTTGCCCGGTTTCGAGGATGCGAACTTCGACACCGCGCAGGCCGTGCTCGACGAAGCCGCGAAGCTCTGCGGCGAAGTGCTCGCGCCGCTGAACGTGACGGGCGACCGCGCACCGAGCAGCTGGCACGACGGCGAAGTGACGGCGACGGCGGGTTTCAAGGAGGCGTTCCGCCAGTTTGTCGAGGGCGGCTGGCAAGGTTTGCAGCATCCGTCCGAATACGGCGGCCAGGCGCTGCCGAAATTGATCGCCACGCCGTGCATCGAAATGCTGAATGCGGCGAACCTTTCGTTCGCGCTGTGTCCGCTCCTGACCGATGGCGCAATCGAAGCGCTGCTCACGGCGGGCACGGACGATCAAAAAGCTCGCTATGTGCCGAAGCTGATTTCGGGTGAATGGACCGGCACGATGAATCTCACGGAGCCGCAGGCAGGCTCCGATCTCGCGCTCGTGCGCTCGCGCGCCGAACCGCAGGCGGACGGTTCGTACCGGATCTTCGGCACGAAGATCTTCATCACGTGGGGCGAGCACGACATGGCGGAGAACATCGTGCACCTCGTGCTGGCCCGCACCCCCGACGCACCGGCTGGCGTGAAAGGCATCTCGCTCTTCATCGTGCCGAAATTCCTCGTGACTGAAGACGGCAACCTCGGCGCACGCAACGACGTGCGCTGCGTTTCGATCGAACACAAGCTCGGCATCAAGGCGAGTCCCACGGCGGTTTTGCAGTACGGCGACGAAGGCGGCGCAGTGGGCTATCTGGTCGGTGAGGCGAATCGCGGCCTCGAATACATGTTCATCATGATGAACGCGGCGCGCTTCGGCGTGGGCATGCAGGGCATCGGCGTCGCGGAGAGCGCCTACCAGAAGGCTGTTGCGTATGCAAAGGAACGCGTGCAGAGCCGCCCCGTCGACGGATCGGCGGCGCAGGCCGTGTCGATCATTCACCATCCTGACGTGCGTCGCATGCTCGCGACGATGCGCGCGCTGACCGAAGGTGCGCGCGCGCTAGCGTATGTGGCCGCCGCGCACAGCGACCACGCGCACCGCCATGCCGACGCAGCAGAGCGCGAGCGTCATCAGGCGATTTACGAGTATCTCGTGCCGATCGTGAAAGGCTGGAGCACGGAGATGGTCAACGACGTGGCGAGCCTCGGCGTGCAGGTGCACGGCGGCATGGGCTTTATCGAAGAGACGGGCGCCGCGCAGTTCTATCGCGATGCACGGATTCTCGCGATTTACGAGGGCACCACGGCTATTCAGGCCAACGACCTGGTCGGACGCAAGACCGTGCGTGACGGCGGCGCGGTTGCGCGTGCGGTGCTCGCCGAAATTGCGGAAACGATCGAAGCGCTCGCTCAGGTGGACGGCACGGCTGCGGCGTCGATGGGCGCGCAGTTGAAGCAGGGCGCGCAGGCGCTTGCCAATGTGGTTGAGTTCGTCGTTGCGAATACGAAGCGCGATCCGAATGCGGTGTTCATGGGCAGCGTGCCTTACCTGAAGCTGGCGGGCATCGTGCTGTGCGGCTGGCAGATGGCGCGCGCGCTGCTTGCATCGACGCGTTGCCACGCAGACGATCCGTCGTTCCATGGTGCGAAGATCGTTGTGGCGCAGTTCTACGCGGAGCACATTCTCCCGCTGGCGGGCAGCATGGCGGTGTCGATTCTCAGCGGGCGCGGTGGCCAGAGCGTGCTCGCAATGAGCGAAGACCAGTTCTGAACTGAAACGATGTAAAGCACGCCTCGCGTTTGCGAGGCGTGTGCTGTTTACACGTGTGGTGGTTAATCGCCGATGACGATCCGCTGATACATACCGGCCTCGTAATGGCCCGGCACATAACACGCGAACAGGACGTTACGCGTATGGAGCGGATCGAAGCGCCAGATTAGCGTTTTGGTTTCGCCAGGCTGAAGGCTGACGACGTTCGGATCCGGGTGCTCCATGCCCGCCATGCCGGGCATCGCCGCCATCTGCTTCATTTCGTTTATATGTTCGCGCCGGAATGCGTCATCGCCGACCGCGAACTCATGCGGCACCTGGCCCACGTTCTTGACGACGAACTTCACCACGTCGCCGCGCCGGATTGCCATGGAGTCGAAATTGAGCCGCATCTGATCATTGGCCTCAACGTGGATCGTCTTCGTCACGTCGGCTTCCTGGGCCGGACGGCCAAACGCAAACGCATGATGCGCATGTTGCGCATGTTCCATATGCATCGCCGGCATCTGGGCAAATGTCGTGCTGGCCTGGAAAAGCGCTGCGGCCAGCATGACCATGGAAAGAGATTTCATCTTCATTGCTGTATTCCTTGCAAACGTGCCGCAACCTGCGCTGCGGCCAGGCGAGGGCGCGCCACCGCTCGGGTTTGGGCGCCCGCTCATGTCGTTCATCGGCATCGATCAGAAGCGGCCATACAGCACGCCCGTGCGCCCGTCCGCAGTCAACTCATAGACGTCGAGCGTGCCCGGCTGGTACGTGCCCATACCGGGCGCGTGCTGCGGCATGCCCGGAATGGACAGTCCGAGGATAGGGGGTTTTTCGGCCAGCAGGCGCTTGATGGCCGCCACGGGTACATGACCCTCGATGACGTAGTTGCCGATCTTGACGGTATGGCAACTGGCCATTTCGGGCGTGACGTGAAACTGCTTTTCAACGCGCGACATGTCGTCGGTGTTGATCGCCGTGACGGCGAAACCGTTTTGCTTGAGGTAGCTGACGTAGTCTTCGCAGCAGCCACAGGTCGGGCTTTTATAAACGATCGCCGGAATGGCGGCCAGGGTGGACATGCTGAGTACCGCCAGCAGGGCGGCAACGAGAGAATGGCGGAATTTGGGCATGATGGCCCCTCCAGCGTGATGGATGTGTCGTCATCGATCCTGGCGTGCGCAAACACGCCGGGACGGCGGGTACAGTGCTCAAACTGGCGCCGGGGGACGATGGGGCGGGGGGAAGGTGATGCCGCTCAGGAGCGCCGGATGTGTCGAAATCCAGGCGCTTGAACGCGTTGCAGCCGCAAATCGCGCGGCTGCAACGGCGGGAACCAGCGGGCCGCAAACCGGACAGCAGGACGGTACGCTGCAGGCATTCTTGTGTTGCACGCAGGGTTTAACGGGCTGCGCCGTTGCGGCGGAAAAGGCGACGTGGTCGCACGCGCTGCTCGCCATGCCGTGGGTGGCGGTGGCCGGCATGATCGTCGCCATTGCCCAACCGTTCAGGGCGGGGAGCAGAAACACGATCAGAAGAATGAAGCGGCGCAGACCTTTCATGGCTTTGGGGTATTGCGTGCGTAACGGCGAAAAAATCGCCGGGCGGTTCACGCATGATATGCGTCAATCGCGAGCGGTGGGACCTGGAGGATAGGTCATGTCGACCAGAACTGCGCCTATTGCTGCATTGACTGTGCGCGGCAGCGTTCGCTCACGAACCAGACGAATCCATCATCGGCCATACTGTCTCGAAGTAACGTTGCTGGAGTTCACGCCATCATGAAGCCCATTTGCTTCGCAGCGGCCCTCATCGTGTTCACTACCGGCTGTACCTCGGCATCGTCGCCCGCGAATAACCAGACCGTGCGGCCACATTTGGCCGACACGGATGCCTACATTTTACACGCGCCCGAAAAGGTGACGCCCGGCGACGCTGCGTCACATCCGCCGAGGCTCAGCGTCGGCACCAGCTACCCCGATACGCAGCTGATTCTGCCGTGGTTTCTCAACGACATCATTAACTTCGTCAACTATCGGTAGTCTGGTGTACGGGGGCTCTCGGGTGACGAAATCACCTTCAGTTTTTTTCGCCTGGCAATAAATTGCGGCAGGCGGGAATACACACGTCAGAGTCGTAAAAGTTGAGGCTCGATCTAACGACCACTGAAAGGTCCGGATCCGTAACCCTAAAGGCGTTTCTGGCGGCATTGGTGGTTTCCGAAGCTGCCGGTGGCGGCGCGTCAATCGTGCATTCTTCCGATTTCTGGAATTGACCAATCCAGATTCTGCAATTTTTCAAAAGATCGCAAAGAACTATGCTCCGCAGGTTCGTCTGGAGGGCAACTCGATACCGCTATCGGGATATCGCCCCCAGACTTCCCACGGTACATATAAATGAAAAAAATTATTATTTCGGGGGCACTTGGCGCACTTACCGCGGTTGCCACCCCTTCTGCCCATGCCCAGAGTTCTGTGACCTTGTACGGTATCGTGGATACCGCATTGCGCTATCAGACGAATGCCGCTGCCGATGGCAAGGACTCGATTAGCATGGTCGTCGGTCCGGAGACGAACAGCCGCTGGGGCTTGCGTGGAACCGAAGATCTCGGCGGCGGGTTATCCGCGATCTTTCGACTGGAAAATGGCTTTCAAGCGAATAGTGGCGCGCTTCACGAACGTGACACGCTGTTCAGCCGTCAAGCCTATGTTGGCCTGTCGAGCGACCGTTACGGCGCGGTGACACTGGGCAATCAATATGCGCCGCTCTACGACACCATGGGCGATATATTCGATCCGCTCACCGTGGGCAACTATTGGCAGGACAGTTGGATGTGGAATGGCATCGGCCCATATCTCACGATCAACAACAGTATCAAATACAAGTTGAGCACCAATGGATTCAGCATTGATGCAATCTATGGATTCGGAAATCAAGCGGGCGCGGTGGGTCTTGGCAGCACCTACGCCGTCGAATTGACCTACGAGCGTGGACCGGCGTTACTGGGCGCTGGCTTTCAACAGACTTCGGTTACCCAGGCTCAGGGTAGCGCGATCAACGGCGCCAAGATCAATCTGCTTCACGTCAGCGGCGCCTACCAGATCACGCCCGCCATTCGCCTTTTGGCCGGGTGGCTTCATGCGCAAGATCGTACCGGCACGACCGACAGCAACATGCAACAGTCCGGCGCGCCGAAACTGGCTGGCGCCAGTCCGAATCGAATCGATGACACGCTCTACATCGGCGCGAACTGGCAGGCGACCCGCCCGCTGCTGATTACCGTGGCCGGCTATTACGGGCACACGCGTAACGCCGAACTGCTCGACGGCACGCTGGGTTCGGGCATTAACTATTCCGCTACTGTGCTCGCCGAATATTCCCTGTCGAAACACACGGAAATTTATGGCACCGTGGATTTTTCGCGCGGCAATGGCGCGTTTGCTGCCGATTATCCGGGTACGACCGACAAAATCACGGGTGCTGTTGATTCGCTCGGCCGAAGCAATAATGTGGGCGCCGCGATTGGGTTGCGCAAGATGTTCTGAACTTCTGCCGCTGCAAACGACATCTCGCAGCGGCAGATCGAGTCACAGCGCCTGCACCTGAACAGGAGCCCCAGGCTTGCCCGCTATTTGAGGGGCGACCACGAGGTAGCGGCGCTTGTCTCCGGCGGTGCTCGCTTCCGATGTGACCAGTTGGCGAATCTGGCCGAGAGCATTGACGATCGCCGAGCCCGCTGGATTAGACATGAAATTCGCAAGCACCTGCACTTCACCCGTGCCATCGGGGTTGTCAACAAGACCGAGTACATAGGGCTGCTTCGGCTGCAGGCCGGTGACAGCGGCCTGGAGAACCTGAACGAGCCCCTGGTCGAACAACGCGACAGTCGTCGGTGCATTCACGGCATCCGCGCGCTTGCCCGCCCCGACCGGCAGCAGTGCAATATGAACGCTCTGTCCAGCCAGGCCGAGTGTCTGCAGGTTCTGCGTGCCATCACCTTCCGGTACTGCATTCGGCACGTAGGTGACAGCCTGCGGCGCCTGGCCAATGGGCACAGTCGCGATGACCGTGTTGGTCAGTGTGTCGATCGCATCCATTGCGTCGGCGTTTTCGAGGCCGACATAGATGCGGCTGCCGTCCCCCGAAGGCCACAGTCCATGCGGCAGGTTGCCGACGGGGATTGTCGCGACCTGTGAAAAGTCGTCGGTTCGAAACACCTTGACCACGTTCAGGCCGCCAACGGTGACGTACGCGAACGTGCCCCTGGGGTTATGCACGATATTGACGTGATTCGTGATCGGTCCCGTGTCGAGTGTTCTGATGAGCGTAAATGGGGGCCTTGCATCGAACACCTGGACTTTGCCGGTGTCCTTGAGCGTGAACCAGACTTGCTTGCCGTCGGGCGTTGCCGCGAGGTCGGGACAGAAGGGGCTGGCCTGTTTGACGGTGCCGACGATCTTGTGGTTGGCCACGGACACCACCTCAGTCTCCGGATTGAAGGACGAACAGACATAACCGTACTTCCCGTCCGGCGAGAAGATCTGCATGCCGGGACCCGCCGGGACGGTAATGCGCGTTTTCTCCTCGTACGTCTTGCCGTCGAGTACCGCGACATAGTTTTCGCCTCGCACAGTCACCCAGACTTCCTTTCCATCGGGCGTGAAGAAAGCCTCATGAGGCGAGCGGCCGACGTAGGTGACATGCTTGACGACGTTAGTCCGCGTATCGATGAAGGAAACCGCGTTCGATCCGATCGAAACGACCGCAATCGTGTGATGGTCAGGCGAGTAACCCATGCCGTGCACGAGCAATTGGCCCTTGTACAAAGGGCTGAAATTGCCCGGTGAGGGATCGCCGAGACGAATCAGACCGACCAGTTTGTTGTCGGCCGGGTCGATCACCGACACCGTGTTGGAAAACTGCTCGGCAGCGTAGACGCGATCGTGATGGCTTACCGGAATGTCCGGGTCGGACAGCGATCCCGGAGCCTGTCCGGCCCACGCGAACTGTGCCGCGGCTAGCGCGGCAGCTGACAACGTGATGGTAAAAATCGATTGGCGTTTCATCACTGATTCTCGCGCATAGGGTTGAGCATGTTCATTTGCCGGTTGTCGTCGGATCCGGCGTGGGCAGGGGCGGTAGGTAGAGCGGCTGGTTTTTGCTGGTCCGGAGCGGGGGCCGACGGCGGCAATGCCTGCCCGAGCGCGACGCGCATGGCGACGATTTCCTGCTGCTGTTCGACGACGATCTCTTGAGCAATGCGGCGTAACTGTTCGTTGTGCCCGTAGCGTAGTTCGGCCTGTGCCATGTCGATGGCGCCTTGATGGTGAGGCACCATCAAGGCGACGAAATCGCTATCGACGTCGCCTGTGGGCTTCACGGACATGCCGTCCATCATCCTTGTCATGGCGGTATTGTTCTCCGCCAGGAAGGGCGTTTCGTCGGAGGCTGCGGTTAGTAAACGCGCAGCGAAGGCAGGCGAGCCGTAAAGTGCCGACATCGTCAGCACAATGACGACGCTCAGGAACATTCGCCCGGTATAAGGACTTGGGGGGTGCACGATGGTTCTCCCGTTGTGACAAACAGGTGTCTCAAAGGAGTGAACCCATCAGAAGCGGAGCTATTCCATCGCTCACGCAGATTTTATGCAAATGCAGGTTCGAAGCCCGACGGGCTGCCGGGCTGGCGCCCGTCGATGCGGGGTGCCGGAGCGGCGCGCGGTGTCCGCAGTGTCCGTAGTGTCAATAGCGCCTGATTGACGCGCTATCCTCGTTTGCGCAGCGGCTCAAGCAAGTCCCTCAGGCCGTTATGGTCCATCTCTTGCATCAGTGCGAGCAGCTGGCCGAGTTCGCCCCGCGGAAATCCTTCGCGGGCAAACCAATTAAGGTAATGCCCGGGTAGGTCGGCGATGAGCCGGCCTTTGTATTTACCGAAGGGCATGGTGACGGTGACAAGGCGTTCAAGATCTGGGGCTCGCATGGGGGTATTGTGCACGGCTTTTCGTTTGCGCACGTCCGGCAACGGAGCTTCACGCAGCCGTTGCCCTGGCAACGAACTCGCGGGGCCTGCGCTTGAACCTCACCGCTGCGGCCGCAACAGCCCCCAGCTCAGGAGAATCGCCTGGATGCTGTGTGCGTAGGCGTCGCGCTCGTGCGGCGATTCCGAGTGATATGCGCCGATTGCGCGCCACGTGTTGCCGTAACGCACCATCTTCTGCTTGAGCAGCCAGGCGGCCACGAAGATATTCACGCACGGGTCCGTGAGCGCGCGGTGCGGAATGCCCCGGCTCTCGAGTTCCGGAAAGTGGATCGAATTGATCTGCAATTGCCCCACGTCGATCGAACCGTTGGCGTTACGGTTGATGGCGGTCGCGTCGCCTTTCGATTCGCGCCACGCCACGGCGCGCAGCACGAGCGGATTGACGCCCTGGTAAGCGCCGGCTTTGTCGAAGCAATCGTCGGCGGACGGGGCGGCTTGTGCGGCCGAACTGCCGAGCGCCAGCAGCGCCGCCCAGGCGCATATGGCCCACAATCGCAAGGGGCGGAAGGTGTTGGTCTTGTGCGGGTCCACGGGTCGGTGCTCCAGGTTCTGCTTTACTGCGCCAGTGCGGAATCGAGCTTTTGCTCGATGTCATGGAGATAGGTGCGCGATGCATCGGAGACGATGAGGCGCGGCATCGGCATCGCGCAGCGGCAATCGTGCTGGCGCATCTTCTTCTTGCCGCGCCATGTCGAGTGCGGCGCGGGAAGTTCGTCGTCGTCGCCGGTGGAGGGCGGCAGCATGGCGAGCGAGGGCAGCGGCGGGTAGACCTTGTCCGCAGAGGCTGTGGCGGCAGCGGTTGCAGGCGCGCCAGCGGCAGGCTGGCCGGCCCACGCGGCTGAACTCAAGCATAGCGATAGCGCGGCGAAAGCAATCAGACGCATCGTGTCAGCTCCCCGCATGTTGCAGCTCGATCGAGACGCTGTACGGCTGGTTTGCGCCGGACGTGAGGTTTTCGAGCGTGGGTTTGAGCCCGTGCTGCGGCACTCCCCGCCAGATCGCCAGGTTGATGTACTTGAAGTCCTGGCCCAGCGCCGTCACGCGGATCACGGTGGGCTGCTTCTGTGAGGCGGCGAGCGCGCCCGCCTTGGCGAGCACCGCAGTCAGTTGCGGATCGCGTGCGCCGAGTGCATCGGCGGGAATGTCGAACTTCATGATCACGTTCGACATCGCAGGTTTCTCGGCTTGAGCCGTGTTGGGGTGCTGCAGCTGTGCGCAACCTGTCACAAACATTACAGCTAGCAAAAGCACAACGCGCCTCACGTCGGGCCTCCAAAGTTTTGTGGCGATGTACGCGTTTTCGGCGTGGGACGGTGAGACTTGATACCTTGAGCGCAAACGTTTGTAAAAAAATAGGAGTTCGCTCTTGCGGCGCCGCTTCCCGGAAAGTCGCTGCAGCGGACAGCGGCCTTCGAGCAAAGAACTTCTTGCCCTATCGGGTAAAGCCACCGTCATGAAGGTTCGTAAGACTGCAGGTCGCAAGCTTGACTGTCGTTTCGCTTTGTTTGCGCCGCTGATTCGTCGGATGAATTTTTTAACTGCACTAAAACTCGTCCTTGCAACCCAAACGGCTCGACCGGCGGAAACGGGTTGCGGATTCAACCGGTCGATGCAACACACTAGAGACTGCGAAAGCAGTCAAGGTGTTGCAAATGAAGAAAGGGTGCTGCGCGGGCAATTGGCTGTCGTGTCGGCTGGCAAGGGCTATTCCGAGAAGGGAGTCGACAGCCTGCAGATTGAGGCATCAACGCGAGCCGAAGTTTTGGATCGTATACTTAACGATATCCTCACCTGCCTTTGTAACAGCTTCTTCGTATGATCCGCCGAAGAAACCGCTACCAATCTTCCCTTCGACCTCGGTCTTTGCCAACTCGGTATCGGTCGTATCGAGATAGCGCACCATGACGACGAGTGAACCTTCCCCAGCATTGCCAATACCGCCTAACAACCAACGTTGAAACTGACTCCCAGGATTGTTGGAAACAATTGTATAGACGATTCGCAAGTCCTTTCCACGCGTGAAGGTACCATTCTCATAAAGCCCTTTTTCGATAACTGAGCGCATTTTCGCGGTTACTTCAGGCGGCACTGTCACCGTTGCCTCGCTTTCGACGAGTTCGACCCCCGAAAATCGGTCATGAGTCTTGGCCGGCTCCAGTACCACGGTTCTCGCCGTTCCACACGCCACAAGGAGCAGTGCGAGTCCGATGACAAGTGTGCGCTTCATTAGTCGTTTCTCCCGTACGACACAAGCCGTTTTCAGCGGCGAACAACCGTTGCGCCACGAGTCCACAGCTAACAGCCACAAAATAGGCGTGTATGTGCGTCAGCACCCGTCGGCTCACGATCAGTACAGCCACTCCGGCCGGCATTTCCCATCACTCACGGAAATCCGCGAAGAACCTTATTTTCGACCGCAGGATCTGAATGCGTATGTGGTGATCTGGATAGCGTTATGGGTCGCAATGACGGTGTTGAAGAACGCTCCCGTCCCACGTTGATGCGTTGCTGTATCTTGCGCAGCCAGGTGTCTCCTGCTGGCTTGACAAGCATGCTTACTCTTGGGGCTGCAGGCCCGTGGATTGTGAGCCGGAAGATTCGATTAGAGTGACCGGCGTTCGCTTACAGGCGGTGCGACCGTCCCTTTTGGGGTGTCAACTATCGGCACAACCCGTATCGGCGCCGCTAAACTTGCGATGCCCCACTCTCGAGGAAGTTTTAAATGGCACATATCCCCGACGCTCTGCTTGCCCTTGGCAGAATCAACGGCGAGCGCTGCGACGTCACCGTTGCTACCCGGAAAAGTCATAGCAGTCCGCTGCACACGCATCCCACCACCAATTACGTGCTGGTCAGCGCTGGCACGCTCCACCTGACGCTGGACGGCGCCGAACGACCGGTGAGCAGCGGTGAATGGTGCATCATCCCGGCTGGCGCCGAGCACGCCGAGCGCTTCGAAGAAGAAACTTCAGTGGTGGTGTTCTGGGTGAAGGAACAAGCCGCGAACGCCTGAAGTACTACCGGCTGATACGGTCATCGCTCATCGGATCGGCCGCACGGATCTTCGAATCCAGCACACGGCGCGCGAACCGCGCCGAAAGCTCTGAGCGCGGCATCATACGTAATATCAAAGCTGGATACGCCGGATCACCTTAACAGCAATACCGGCTAGCGAACGTATCCGTTGCAGCCGCGATCGGCACGCACTGCGTGCGCCAGACCACATACAAGGGCGTGCGCCTGTGCTTACGCTGTACTGGCCGGTGTGGCGCCAGTCTTCCACGCTGGCCGAGGCGCTGAAACCGGGGCGACCTTCATTCCTCTTACCATTGCGGACGGGGCGGCTGGCAGTGAGTGCTTCACACGCACGATGGCCCGCACATCGAAGGAAACCATAGCCATGAACCCGCAACCGTTTGTGGTGACGCCACGCGAATACGCGCGCGCCCTCAATGTCGTCGGTGAAAAGATCACCGTGCTGGCATCGCGCGAGGCGACGCGTGGCTACGAAATCTTCCTTCAGGAAGGCCCGGAAGGGAGTGGCCCGCCTCCCCATAGCCACGACTGGGACGAGTCGTTTTACGTCATCAAGGGCAGCGTCGAGATTACTTGCAACGGCATGACCACCACAGCCACGCCGGGCACGCTCGTTCATGTGCCGGCCGGCGCCGTGCATAGCTTCACGATGGGTGTGGGCGGGTGCGAAATGCTTTCGGTGGCCGGGCACACCGGCGAGGCCTCGGCGCTGTTCACGATGATCGACGCGGAAGTGCCGCCTGGGCCCCCCGATGTTGCGAAGCTGCTGGAGATCGCCGCGAAATGCAACGTGCGCATCGGTGCATGACCTCACTCGAACCGCGCGGGCGGCTACGTATCAATGCGCCCGTCAGTTTCGAGGAGGGGGGTGCAGATTCAACCGGTCGAGTTGCCGATACCGCGTTCGCTGCCCGTGAGAGCGGGCAGCGTTGAACCCTCACGTCAGAACGTATACGTGATCTTGCCGAACGCCGTGCGTCCGAGCGTGTTGTAACCGAAGGCGGTCACGTATTGCCGGTTGAACAGATTCGAAAGCGAGGCGGACAGCGCGAGATGCGGGTTGACCTGGTACGAGGCGCGCAGATCCACGGTCGTATACGACGGCAGATAAATCGTGTTGGCCTGGTCGTCGAACGTCGATCCGCCATACAGCACGGAAACGCCGGTGCTGAGCGCGTGCAGGTGCAGTTCGTCCCACATGTGATCGATGCTCAGGCTACCCGTCTGCCGTGGGCGACGGGGGAGCCAGCTCTGGCCCGTAACGTCCTGCGGATTCAGAATGCTGAAGGAGAGACTCACAGGCGTCGACTTGCCGAGCGAGCCCTTGTACGAGAGGTCGATGCCCTGAATGCGCGCCTGCCCAATATTGATGGGTGTGTAGGTCACGAAATCGGATGTGACGAGCGCGATGAGGTCGTGAACGCGGGTCTCGTAGACGGCCGCCGTGAACGTGCCGAACGACGTCGTCGCATCGAGCGCGGCCTCGACCGAGTTGCTGCGCTCGGGCTTAAGGTTCGGATTCGAGAAGCCCGGGTAGAACAGATCGTTGAACGTGGGCAGACGGAAGGCGTTGCCGTAGGAGACGCGTGCGGTGTACACCGGCGTGATTGCCCAGGCGAGCGAGACGTTGCCCGTGTTGACCGACTGACCCTGCACGATCTCGTGCCGGCCTGCGAGGAACAGCGTCCACGGGCCGAGCGTGGTCGACTGATGAAGCGACACGGCCGAATCGTTGCGCGCGGGAAGACCGCCCGGGATATCGAACGGCAGGAATGCCTGTTCGCGCGTGAAGTCGTAGGCGAGCTTCGTTTCGCCGGTCAGCGGCTGGCCGAACAGCCTGTGGCCCGTCTCCTGATGGGTGATCGACGTCGATGTGGAGAATCGCGTCGAATCGATTTCGTCGTTGGGAATCGACGGGTTGTGCGCGAAGAGGAACTGACGGTCGTTCGCGAAGCCGACTGACTGGTCGAACTGCGTGTACGGCGTAATGTCCAGATGGAACGCAGCGCCGGTCGTCAGTTGATTATCGCGTTGCAGGTTGTTCCCGCCCGCGTTATCGAACGAAAGCTCGGAGCGGTGATAGAGCGCGAAGGTCGAAATCGACCAGTTATCGCGCGCATATCCCAGGCGCGCATCGACATTTTGCGCGTGATACGGGTTGCGTCCGTCCTCGTGGCCGAACGCAAAAGGCTGGGTTGCGTCGATGCCCGCCGTGTTGTAGTCGTGCAGTCCGAGCGAGTAGGTGAGCCCGCCTAGCGCGGACATCGGCCCCGTCGACGGGATCGTGCCCGAGGTGCGCAGCTGCGTGTCGAACGTCTTGTTCGAGCCGCCGCCGAACGACGCGATTGTCTGATTCGGCTGGTTCGATGCGTGGCGCGTGAAGAGCTGCACGACGCCGCCGACTGCGTCCGCGCCGAACGAGGCCGCTGCCGGGCCGGAGATGACCTCGACGCGATCGAACGCGGAGGTCGGCAGATCCGCCCATTCGGCCACGCCGGTGGTCACGGAGCCGACGCGAATACCGTCGATGAATACGGCAACCTGATTGCCCGCCGAGCCGCGAATGCTGACCGCAGTGGCCGAACCCGGCCCGCCGCTCTGCGAGACGGTGATGCCCGGCAGCGTGGCGAGCGCTTGTGCGATGCCCGGATCGGCGGGAGAAAGACGATCGAGATCCGTACGCGTGAGGACCTGTGTGGTCGCGTAGCGCTGGTCGAACGATTGCGGCAAATGCTGGGCGTCGCCCACGACGAGAATGTCCGGCAGGGTGCTTGCCGCGCCCGGCTGCTCCTGTTGCGCAAGCGTTGCGTCGTCCGCGGCCTGGGCGCTTTGCAAGGCGCAGGCGGTGATGGCGGACGTGACGATGAGATGACGAAACTTCATGAGTGACTCTTCAAATACGTTTTGGGTCTGAACCGGATGCAGCGGCTGGCGCGGGCCTTGCGGCGCGCGCTTAGGCACGTTCGCTCCGATCGGCGATCGGAATGGCGCGGCAGTGCGCAATGCGACTAAAAGCGGGGCGAAAAGCGGAGCTAATACGCCCGATCAGAGGCGCGAGCGGACGAGACAGACGGAACGGATGAGCGAGCGGCTCGTGTGGTTCGAGGGAGCCGGCTGGCGGCGCGGCAATGCGGCATAGCCCGCAAGGAGGCGGGTCGAGAATTAACGGACATGTGACAGTTCCTGAGGCCGGGCTGTCCTTGCAACGAGCGACCGCACAGGGCGGTGCTGGCGCATCGGGACACCCCGCCCGGTGCGGCTGCTTGGACCTCGGTTGATGGCAGGTCTCCTGGCTTGCGGGTCGTTGTCCGGTGCCGACCTTCCCGGGTATCCCAGTGGTCGCGCCTGGCACGGACTCGCCGCTTACAGTTGCGGGGGCAGCCGCAGATTCGAAGCGTGGGTGCTTCTACTGCGTTCCCATTTGATCCCTTTGGCGGGAACCATCGACGCGAGAGGGTACAGATTCCCGCTCGCCGCCGTCAAGTTTTTGGCTAACAGTTGTTGTAAGTTTGCCCGCGACACTTTGGCTGCACAGCTTCAGCGTTGTCGGGCAGGAAGCGGCGGGCGGGTCATGCAATCCGCGTGGTCCCGCGCTTTCCCATACCTGAAAGTAATCGCCGTGCTGAATGACCTGCGTGATTTAGCTGGGCCGTTTCAATCCTGGAGACCGGCCTGGATTATTTCCGTTAAACAATATTTCTGCGTGAACTCATTGGGCGTCAGTTAATCGACGGACTCGTTGGCGATCCCGTCGTTAATGTGGTGCGGATCAATCTCGAACTGCGCCGTGAATACGGCGCACCGGCCGGATGCGTTCCGCCGGATCAGGCAGCGGAAAAGGGGGCAGTAGGTCGTTAAGCCGTTGTTAATTATGCGTGTCTATAATCACAGACTCTTTCGTTTCGTGTGTGCGACACAAGGAGTCTTTCGATGCAATCCAGCCCTCGAAGTTTGGTCGAACACGTCGTCAGCAAGGTGCCCGAGGTAACGCTCGGCTTTTGGATCATCAAGATCGCATGCACCACGCTCGGTGAAACCGGTGGCGATTGGGTGACGATGTCGCTCAATCTCGGTTATCTGATCGGCACGCTTATTTTCTTCGTCGCATTCGTCGTGCTGGTTTCAGCACAGATCCGCGCACGCAAGTTTTATCCGTTTCTCTATTGGGCGACCATCGTCGCCACGACGACACTCGGCACGACGCTGGCCGATTTCTGTGATCGCTCGCTCGGTTTGGGTTATCCCGGCGGCGTCTCGATCATCCTCGCATTGCTGGTCGCAAGCCTCGCGATCTGGTACCGCGTGGAGGGTACCGTTTCGGTTGAAAGTGTCGTGACGGCGCGCGTGGAGTGGTTTTACTGGGCCACGATTCTGTTTTCGCAGACGCTCGGCACCGCGCTCGGCGACTGGGTTGCCGGAGACGACCGCGGCGGCCTCGGCCTCGGCTATGAAGTCAGCGCGGCGATCTTCGGCGCTGGACTCGTCGTCGTCGGGCTGCTCTGGTTGTGGCCGCGCGCGTCGCGTACAGCGCTGTTCTGGGCGGCGTTCGTGCTCACGCGTCCGCTGGGCGCGACGCTCGGCGATCTGCTCGACAAGCCCCTCACGCAAGGCGGCATGCAGTTCAGCCGGTTCTATGCGTCGGGTATCCTGCTTGCCGTCATCCTGGGTTGCATCCTGCTGATCCCGCAGCGCGCCGCGCGTCGTGTGCCGGTGGCCGTGCGAGAACGTTGAGCGGATGGTGTTAAGGATCGTTCGCGCCGGGTGCGTATTGCACACCCTTGCACACCCGGCGCCGAACCTGGTACGAGCTTTACCCGTAGTTAGTCCGTACTTGGCCCGTTTTCAACTTGATGCGCCGATCAAGTGCGCGAGCAAGCTGTCGTACTCGGCCACGAGTGCGGGATTTTCGGGCGTATAACGCCTCAGTATGTCGCGCTGACGCCGCGTGTACTCCTGCCAGTCGGCATCATGCTCGCGCAACGCGCGCAGCAGCAATTCCGCTCCTTGTTGCACGTCGTTATCCGGGTAGTAGTAACCGAGATCCGGCGCCAGGCTCGCGTTATGGATGAGCGGATAGCCCTGCCAGCACACTTCCAGATAAAAGTAGTTGAGCGGGTTTTCCCACTGATGGGAAACGACGACATCGGTCAGTTCGGCGAGGAAATCCGGTGTGTCGAAGCGCCCGACGAAGCTTGCCTTGCCCGCGCGCACGATCTCGAGATAGTTCATCAACATCACGAATTCCGGGCTTGATTTCGCCAGATATTCGGCGTTGGTCGTATGTGCGAACGAGATGGCATCGGGCGCGCGACGGAAAACCTCGTCGATGATCAGCATCGGATAGACGCAAAACTTCACCACGTCGTGATTCGGCTCCATCACCGTCGCACGCTTCGCGTGCGCGCCGCTCGGCCGATATTCGCCATGATGGCGCAAACGTCGCGTGCGTTCCGTGAGGAACATCGGATCCCAGACGAACGGCACGACACGCCCCGGGCAGCGCCGCAGCGACTGCAGGTACGGCAGTGACGACGTCGCGATCTGCGGAATGGCCCAGACTTCGTTGAAACCGCGATTGATGAAGAGCGTGTTCCACAGACGCCGGCCAAACAGCATGGATTCCATCACGTTGATGTATTCGACGCCGCAGCAGTAGCTGACGAGCTTCGCGCCGCGCGCCTTCAGGTAGGCGGTCTGTTCGGCGTTGATCTGTCCGCCGAGTTCGATGAGCACGTCGAGCACATCTTTCACCTCGCCAAACGTACGGGTGTCGTAAGCCATGCGGTCCCACGGCAACGCATCGGTCAGCGGGACGTCGGTGGTGTTGACGAGCGTGACGCGATGGTCGTGCGGCGATGCCGTCAGCAGCTTCGCGAGAAAGAGCGCGTTCTGCTTGATGCCGTTGATCCACAGGCTTTCGTCGGGCGCGCGCAGGCCGATTGTGATACCGATGCGAAGGCCGTTCAGTTGGGGAGGGCGGTTCATTGTGGGCAAGGGCATGAGCGTCGAATCAAGTATGTCGGGACGGGTCGCGATCTGACGTGCAGACAGCATCAGATAGTTCGTTATGCAGATAATGCTGCGCATTCTGCCACGTATGCGACACGTCACATCTCCATATGCGGCCATTACGGCGTACACGGCATAGCGGGTCTCGAACATCGCGATGTCGTCTTCGGCCATGTCGCGACTTTGCGTGCAGGCTTGCAGTGCGCAAAATCTGCCTGAGCGGAAGAAACGCCAGGCGTTTGGCAACGTGTGCGGGCACCATGGAGCCGCCGATAAACCGCACGGCCTAAAAAAACCACACGGCCTGAAGAGCCTTGCCAAAAACCCCATCGTGCACTAAAAAACAGCTACCCGGTTCGCATGCTTGCCGGCCGTGCTATCTAAACTCAGGGAATACGCATGAACGAAAACAATCGCATCGCCTTTCTCGTGGCACGAGACGGCATGAGCGCTACAACGGAATGGGTGCGGCGAACGATGATCATCTATCGCCAGGCGGTGCTGACGAAGGGGCACTACGCGAACGGTCATCAATATCGCCGCGAGTTCATCCTGGCTTATTGCGCGTTCAAGAAGTGGCTCGGCCGTCCGGCGTGAAGATATCGGCGCCGCGCGCGGGAAAACGGCGCGGCGCTGTCATGCAGTGATGCAATCCCCGTTTTTCACGCTTCATGGCTGGCGACTACCCGCTCAGCCAGCCTGGCGTCGTAACTCGAATGGATGTGCACGCGTTTCTTGTCCGGGTAGGCGTAGTGGTACGCCTTGCGCAGGGCAAGCGATGCTTCGTGGAAACCGGAAAGAATCAGCTTCTGTTTGTTCGGATAGGTGGCAATATCGCCTGCCGCAAAGATGCCGGGCACCGAGCTTTCATAGCTCGACGTGTCGACTGCGATGCGCCCGCCCAGCATGTCGATTCCCCAGCCTGCAATCGGACCGAGATCGGAAACGAGCCCGTACAGCACGAGCAGTTGATCGGCGGCTAGACTCACCGAACCGTCGATCTGACGAATCTCGATCGATTCGAGCGCGCTGCCCTGTGCGTTCAGTCCCGCAATCATCCCCAGGACAAAATCCATTTCACGCGCCTCGATTGCGCGGCGCACTTTTTCGACGCTCGAATCCGCTGCGCTAAAACCGTTGCGGCGATGGACGAGCGTGACGTGCTGCGCGACCGAGCGAAGTTCCAGTGCCCAGTCGAGTGCGGAGTCGCCTCCGCCCGCTACCACGACTTTCTTCCCGGCGAAATCAGCGAGTCTCGGAACGCTATAGTGCAGCGCATGCCCTTCGAGCAGCGCGGCTTCCGGCAGTTGCAACCGTTGCGGGACAAACGAACCGTTACCAGCGGAGATCAGGATCGCCGTTGCTTCGAACGTGAGACCTTTATCGGTGCGGGCGCGCCATTTTCCGTCGTCGCGGCGCTCGACCGTTTCGATGCGATGGCCGAGATGCATGGGAGGGGAGAATGGTTTGCATTGCTCAACAAGACGGTCGACGAGTTCGCGTGCGGTGCACATCGGAATCGCCGGAATATCGTAAATCGGTTTGTCGGGATACAGCTCGATGCATTGGCCGCCCGCCCGCTCGATGCCATCCACGATTTGACACGAGAGGCCGATCACGCCGGCTTCGAATGCTGCGAACAGACCGACAGGTCCAGCGCCGATGATCAGTACATCGGTGATGATCGGTGCGGTGTTTGCCGGAGAAGTCATAGGTGCTCCTGGTGCAAGACAGAATGCATCGGTTGGCGATGCACAGTTCCACGATACAGTTGCGCATACACGCTGGCAATGAATTCAATACTGGGGGTGGGGGCAAGAACGCGCGGCTGCGACAAGGAATACCGAGCCGCGAACATGGTTTCTCGATGGGGAAAGCGAGAGAAGGCGATTGACGCAGTAACCATACGAGCGGCATGACTTCTCGCCAGAAGCCGAAAACAATGCGGCTATCCGTGCAAGGAGAAGAGGGATGGCTCTAATCCAGTCGAGTGCACGTCAATTGCCAACACGGATTTCCAAAGCGGATTGCACAACGCGTTGTGCTATTCACCTCGCGCGACAAGCGGATTCCCCAACATTGCCATGAGCGTGCGCGCATTGCGCTGTCCCTGATCTTCGTAGTTATTGTTGAAGAGCACATGCGTTTGCGCGACATGGGCGGCGATCTTGCGAATCTCTTCGGCGAGACCGGCCAGCTCGTCGTCGTTGTAGTCGTAATTGAAGCGCTCGCTCGATGCCGTTGCACCTTTGATATTCCATGTTGCCTGATTGCGCCCATGCAGGCGAACCAGCGCAAGCGTGTCGTTCGTAACCTCCCATACCGACGGAATCGTATTCGCTGGGCCCTGTGGTTTGTCGGCCACGACGTGAACGAGCGCGTGCTCGCGCTCGAATGCGAGCGTCGAAGCGGCGTGCGCGTCGTCAAACCATGAACGGTTTCGAAATTCGACAGCCATGCGATAGCCGGGCGGCATCTGCTCCGCGCAATGCGCGACGTGTGCGAGGCCATCCGGTCCCGACGTGACCCACGGTGCGAACTGGAAATGCACCGCACCCAGTTTGCCCGCGTCGTGCAATGGCGCGACGGCTTCGAGAAAGCGTCGCCAGAGTTCGTTGCGAATCGCGTCGGGCATGTCCTTGTAGTAGAGGTTCGCTTTGCCGTTCTGTGGCAGTGCGGCCTGCATGTCGCCCGGAAACGTGTCGCGCGGTGTCTGATGGCCGGTGAAAAGGCGGAATGCCTTGATGTTGAAGACGAAGTGCGGCGGTGTGCGTTCGACCCAGAGCGCGGCGTTCGAGCCGCTCGGCATCGCGTAGTAGCTCGAATCCACCTCGACGATTGGAAACTGGCTCGCGTAGAAGCGCAACCGCGCCTCCGCGCTGGTGCAGCCGGACGGGTAGAACCGCTTGCTCTTGATGAGCGTGGGATCGGTCCAGGATGCGGTGCCTACCAGAATGGACATGACGCGTCTCCTGGTAAAAGAGGCCGCGTGGCGGCGCGCACTGTTCGCCGTCGCGGGATTCGTCGCGTGATTCGTTATTGTGCGCGCGAGTCCGGTGTGGCAGCGGCGAGAAGGGCCGCGCGATTCCTGCCTTCCTGACAAACCGTAGGCTTGCCTGAAATTTGGCTGAAAGTACCCGTTGTTAGAGTCGTCCAAGGCGTATGGCCGCCCGGCGCTCGAATGCGCTCGGGTGCAAAGGCAGATAAGACAAGAGCGAACACTCATGAATCAGGCCCGCGCATTCTGGCTCGTTTTGACGCTGTTCTTTACCACGCCCGTCTGGGCATTCCAGACGGGGGTCGTGTCCATCCCGAGCGTCGCCATGCGGCGTGCGTTCGACGCGACGATCGTGCTACCCGACGACTACGCGCGCGGCGATCACACGCAACGTTATCCGGTGATCTACGTATTGCACGGCTCGGGCGGCGACTATACCGACTGGACTTCGAACGCGCCGATCGGCCGGCTCGCGGACCGGTATCACGTGATTCTCGTGATGCCCGACGGCGGCCATGAAAGCTGGTATATCGACAGCCCGTTCGACCCGCGCAGCCAGTACGAAACATACGTCGGCACCGAAGTGGTGAACTGGATCGACGCACGCTTTCGCACCATCGCTGCCAGGCAGGGCCGTGCGATCACGGGCCTGAGCATGGGCGGCTTCGGTGCGCTGCGTATCGCGCTCGACCGGCCGGGAACATTCGGTGCGGCAGGCAGCATCAGCGGCGCTGTCGATCCGCGCAAGTGCGAAGACGAGCCCGGCATCGACCGCGTATTCGGCGATCCCGCAGAGCATGCCGCGTTCTGGAACAGCAATGCGATCGTTGCGAACGCGCGCGAGTTCGAGCGCGACCATATCGATCTGACCATCGATTGCGGCGTGAGCGACGGCTTCGTCACATCGAATCGCGCACTGCACCAGCGGCTCGTCGAACTGGGCGTTCCGCACGACTACGCCGAGCGTCCTGGCGGGCACACGTGGTCCTACTGGTCCAATGCCATTCGCTATCAGGTGATGTTCTTCGCCACCTCGTTCCGGCACAACGGCTGGCATCGGCAGTCCGCGCAGGTTTGACGGTTGCGCTTTACTTGCAGCCGCAACATCGCGCATTAACTGCTATTGCGAATTAAATCGCAAATTGCGCTGGGCGCTTACGGCATCTCACGGCAACTGCATGCGACGCAGCATGTCGATCAGTTGCGAACCGGCAAACGGCTTGCGCAGAAAACCGACCACATCGGCGCCCGGCGGCGGCGTGACCACCGCCGACATCAGCACGAGCGGCACGTTGGCCAATTCGCGATTGCGGCGCAATTCCCGCATCAGGGTCAGGCCGTCCATATCGGGCATCATGCAGTCCGATATCACGACGTCGGGCGGCTCGGCGAGCGCGCTGCGCAGCGCGTGCGTGCCGTCCGCGGCCGTCATGACCCTGTAGCCCTCCTGACCGATCAATTCCTTTAGCGCATCGAGCGCGTTGACGTCGTCATCGACGAGCAATACGGTAGCCATAATCCTTTACCCGAGTGACGCGGACCAGACAGCGTCCTTGTTTTCGCATCTCTGCTGCCGGTGCGTGCTCGCATTAATGCGGGCGGGACCCGGCGTTCATCAGATCATTCGCAAGTGCCGTTCCCGGCCCGGGTCGGAATGCGATGCGCTCGGGGTTCGATCGAAGATACGGCGCGGATGCCGTTGTGCGCGCGCTGGAGCGGATAACAGAGCGGATAACAGAGCGGATAACAGCGTGGATACCGGCGCGGTTACCAGCGCAGCAGCTTCGGGCCGAGCCACGCGCCGAGCGCCGCTGGAATTGCCATCCCAAGCAGGTACCAGAAAGCCCAGAATGGCGCACTCATTTCGGGGCAATGCAGGCAGTAGGCGAGCGTCGCCGTGGCGCTCGCGAGCAGTCCGCCCGCGAAACCGGCGGTGCGCAGGCGCGTGGGCGCAAGGCCGCGCAGCGCCCAGAAAACGGCGATGAAAGAGGGGACCGAAAGCAGCGCGATATTGAACGGACACACGCGCCACGTCTGCCCCATGACGAGCGGCAGGCGCGCGTCGGGTGCGGCGAACCAGAGGAGCGCACCCGCGCCGATCCATACCGCGACCACAGGCCAGGCCACGGCAGCCCATGCCATGCCGGGCGTACCGGCGGGCCGCGCCAGCCGCGTGGTGGCGAAAAGGGCGCCGAGCGCGATGAAGAACGGCAGCGCGAGCTTGAACCAGAAGACCGGCGTGGCGGCCACGGTCGCGAGATCGGGGCGCACGCCAAAGACAAGCGACACCAGCAGCGTCGAGCCCGCGCCGCCCGCGATCAGCGCCCAGCAGAAGCGGCGGGCGACCACGTGACGGTCGACCGGCGCAGCACCCGTGGCGAGTAACGAAATGAGATCCTCTGTTTTCATGATGCGTTTTGAAACATCATCGCGAGCGCTTTGAGGCCGCGGTGTACGCCTACTTTCACGGCCGACTCGGAAAGGCCGGTCAATTTCGCCGTTTCCGTTACCGAAAGCCCCTGAAGTTTCACGTGCAGGATCGGCAGACGCTGCCGGTCCGGTAATTGCTCGAGCAACTTGCTCAGATCGCGGCTGGCATCGGCGGCTTCGGTATCGGAAGTGGCAAAAATCTCCAGCTCCTCGTCGAGCGGTATTTGCAGCGCCTCACGCCGGGCGCGCGCGCGGAAAAAGTCGGTCAGCTTGTAGCGCGCAATGGCGTGGACCCACGCCGTAAGCGGCTGGTCGGGCCGATACGTGGCTCTTCCGTTGTGTACGGCCAGCAGGATTTCTTGCACCAGATCCTCCACATCGTCCTGCAGCGCAAAAAGACGCTTGCGCAGGAAGCCGCGCAGATGCGCGCTCAGGTCGGCGAGAAATGCCTGATAAGCGGCTGTATCACCGTCGAGGCCGCGCACGAACAGCGCCTTCAGCCGTTCCTCCGTGCCGCGCGCAGGCTCACTACCCGTAGTTCGATTCATCGCGAACTCCGGTTACAGCGCAGACGAAACAATATGCACGCGTGCGCAACGCCGCGCGCATCAGCCCGGCAGCTTGTCCGCGAGGACATCGGCGCGGCGGATCTGTGGGGCTTCGGCGAGCAGTTCTGCCGCGTGCGCTATCAGGGCGGCAGCGACCTTTCCGCTCAGATGGGCGTCGCGGCCGGATTCGTCGTCGAAGGCGTCGAAGATTGCAAACGTCTGTGCGTCGAAGCGCGCTCCGAACCATGCACGCGTGGCGGGTTCGGCATCGACCAGCGGCTTTGCGCCGGTGAGGAAGGCGGTCAGCGCGTCCTCTTTGCCGGAACGGGCTTTCAGCTCGACGTATAACGCGTAGCGGGTCATGACGATGCTCCGGTGGCTGGGAAAAGATCCCTGTTTATAGTCGCGGCCCTTGGCGTCGTTCGTCAAGCACGGGCTGTGCGGTTTTCTTTCCGATGGCTTTCGGTAATTGCGCGGTGTGTGGCGTGGTGCGCGTCCGTACGTCTATTCGTCCGGCAGCGGTTTTCGGTTACAGCCAAGGGCAAAAAAATATTGCGTCGAAAAAGCGCATCGCGCTGTAACCGCTGGGTGGGCCGCCTCGTATTTACAGGCAGATCGCTCGCGCATCAATAAAGAAGGCGATAACGATCTGAATACTGTTCTTTTTAAACCAGTCGAGGCTATATCATGAGTACTCTTAAATTGTCGGCGGCAGCAATAATTCTTGCCACGCTTGCAAGCGGCGCGAGCGCTGCTCAGGCTCAGGGTGGCAGCGTGGAAAAGTGTTACGGCGTTGCGATGGCCGGCCACAACGACTGCAAGGCGGGGGCGGGGACGACCTGCGCCGGCTCGCAAAAAATGGACTACGACGGCATTCACTGGAAGAACGTGCCGACGGGAACCTGCACGACGATCCAGACGCCGAAGGGCCACGGTTCGCTTACGCCGCTTCAATCCTGACGCGCACGGCCGCCCGACCATCATGAATACGCCATTCGAATGCGGCGCCGGACTCGGCCTCAAGCCGCAGCACTACGACGATGCGCTCAACTGCGATGCGCGCGGCTTGTGGTTCGAGATCCATCCGGAAAACTACATGGTTGCGGGCGGCCCCCGTCTCGCGTGGCTCGAGGCGATACGCGAGCGGCACGCATTGTCGCTGCACGGCGTGTCGATGTCGCTTGCCGCCGACCGCGCGCCGGATGCGGCGAATCTGCACCGCCTGCGTGAGCTTGCGCGGCGTGTGCAGCCCGCGTGGGTGTCCGAGCATCTGGCGTGGTCGGCGTGGGGCGGCCACTATCATCCGGATCTGCTGCCGTTCCCGCGTAACGGTGCGGCGCTCTCGCGCATCGCCGCGAACATCGCCTGTGTGCAGGACACGCTGGGGCAGCGCATTGCTATTGAAAATCCGTCGCACTATCTGAGCGTCGAAGGTCATGAGTGGAGCGAGCAGGCCTTTCTCGCCGAACTGGTGCGGCGCACAGGCTGCGCGTTGCTGCTCGACGTGAACAACGTGTATGTGAGCGCACGCAACATGGGTTTCGATGCGAAGGAATGGCTCGATGCATTCCCGGGCGAATTTGTAATCGAAATCCACCTTGCGGGACATAGCGTCGATACGCAGACACAGCCGCCACTCCTGATCGACTCGCATGACGCACCCGTCGATGACGCCGTATGGGCGCTCTACCGGCATGTGATCGCGCGTTTCGGTGCGCGGCTCACGCTGATCGAGCGCGACGATCACATCCCCGGATTCGTCGAACTGCTCGCCGAGCGCGCGCGCGCCCAGGCGATCCTGGATGATGCGGAGGTGACGGTATGAACACCTCGCTCGCTGCGTTCCAGGATAGTTTCATTCGCGCGCTGTATGGCGCGACAGAAAGCGATCCGCGTGTGGCGGCGGTGGCCGCTCAACCGGGCTTTGCCGTGTACCGCAATACCGTGTTCAAGGGCTGCGTGGATGCCTTGCAGGCGAATTTTCCGTCCGTGCAGCGGCTCGTCGGTGAGGACTGGTTTCGCGCAGCGGCGCTTGTCTATGCGCGTGCCACGCCGCCCGACGACGCGCGTCTTCTGCTATACGGCGCGACCTTTCCCGCGTTTCTCGAAGCGTTCGAGCCCGCGAGCGCACTGACTTATCTGGCCGGTGTGGCGCGTCTGGACCGCCTGTGGATCGAGTCGCATGTCGCGCCCGATTTTGGGTCCGAAGTTGTGTCCGAAGTTGCGTCCGAAAACACGATGCGGCGTGCCACGGAAATCACGCGTCTTTCTCCTGACAAATTCTTGCGGACCGTCCTGCTTCCGAACGCGACTGCGCGCTGGGCATGGTTCGACGCGCAACCGGTCTACACGATCTGGCGCGCGACCCGGGAAGAAGTGGCGCTGCCCGATCCACTCGACTGGCGCGGCGAGGGTGTATTGCTGCTGCGCGCAGGCGGACGCGTGACGTGGCGCCAGGTGGGCAAGGGAGTCTGTGCGCTGCTCGACGCCTGCGCGGCTGGCGTGACGTTCGGGAATGCAATGGAACGCGCACTCGAGGTCGAACCGGATCTCGATCTCGTGAGCATCACGGCTACGTTGTTTGCCGACGGCGCGATTAGTGCAGCCGTCACCGGCCCGGACATCGGGTTTCACGAAATACACGGAGACTGAAATGGACACGACCCGCATCGCCGCGGCTTCGCCGCTCTCGCATCTGCGCGCAGGCTGGAATGCTGCCGCCGATCTGGCCAGCCGCATCATCGGTCATTCGCTACTGGCGTTGATTTGCCGCTTTTCGATTGCGGCGATCTTTTTCATGTCGGGCCGCACGAAAGTGAGCGGCTTGCTGACGATCACGCAGGGCACCTACGAACTCTTTCGAAACGAATACAGGATTCCGCTCATCGCGCCGGAGCTGGCCGCACATATCGCAGCGTACTCGGAGCACTTCTTCCCGCTGTTGCTCGTGCTCGGACTTTTCACGCGTGGTGCGGCGCTCGCGTTGCTCGGCATGACAACCGTAATCGAAGTGTTCGTCTATCCGGATGCATGGCCAACGCATCTCTCGTGGGCCGGTTTACTGCTCTATATGATCGCGCGTGGCGGTGGCAGGCTGTCGTTGGATCGGCTGCTGGGTATCAAATAGGGACGTGTTGAATTGAAGGAGGCGTGTCTGAAATAAATATCGACATGTAATGCTAATTAATATATTGGAAAGCAAACATTCATTTTGTCTGTTTCAGGAAGGGCGCGTTTCGCGCATGTCGCTTCAAACCTGATCGCTCGGCACTTCATATTATGCGCAATGTATCGTCCGGTACCCGAATTCATGGAGTGTGCGCCGCATCACGCTATTTCCAGATTCAGGAAGCATAGTTAACGCCGCCAGGCCCGTCCTGGCGCGATTTTTTGCCGGATAATCGTTTCACTTGCGTCTCGTGCGTCGGACCGCGTTCTACGCGGAAAGTCTCACCTCGCGGATAACCGGCGCAGCCATTTCAGCGCGCCCGTCGTATCGACCGGGCGCCCCTTCCTTCATCAATATTGGCGATCACGCGAGGCGGAAGTCGTGCGGGTGTCGGGGCGTCCATTGATGGTGGCCAAAGGCCGCAAACCAGATCAGCGCCGTTTTTGCGTGGCCGGGAAGGCCCTATGAAGCGGCAGTGCGGTCTTGCGCACACCTGCGCATTGCTGCCGCACACATTGCCCCCGTCTGCTCTGCATCCTGATGACCGTGTTCGTCGGTCATCGCCTCAACCTTTTCTATCTGCCCGAGATCATGACGTCAGCGGCATGCCGATCGTGCATGGCGTAGTCGCACGGGCATTTTTCCGGCCAGCCATTCCCAGGTATCGCTAACGGGGCGAATTACCCGGAGGGCGGCCTTTAACCACGAGGAGCATCAAATGAAACTTCGCAGCAACTGGCGCAGCGCCCAAAACAACGACGCGGCATTGCCGGCCATTCTCGCAGCGCGTGTCGACCGCTATTACCGGGAGCGGGTGCAGGAGCACTGGGCAGGCGGGCACATCATGATGGGGCGCGAGCCGGGAAACGATGCATTACATCTGTCGAGCAACGACTATCTTTCAATTGCGCGCCATCCCGAGATTCTCGACGCGGTGTGCGCGAATATCCGCGCCGAGGGCAATGGTCTGCTGATGTCCGGTATTTTCCTGCACGGCGACGCGTGTCCGCAACTGCAGCTGGAAGACCGGTTCGCCGCCTATATGGGCGCGGAAGCCGGCGTGCTGTGCCAGTCGGGATTCGCGGCCAATACGGGGCTGATCCAGTCGATTGCCGACGCACAGACGCCGATCTACGTCGACATGATGGCGCACATGTCGCTTTGGGAGGGCATTCGCAGTGCCGGTGCGCGCGCAATCAGTTTCCTGCATAACGACGTCGATCACCTCGAACAACGCATCGAGCGCAATGGTCCGGGCGTCGTGATCGTCGATTCGGTGTACAGCACGAATGGCAGTGTGGCGCCGCTCGCCGCCATTGCCGATGTTTGCGCGGAACACGATTGCGTGCTCGTCGTCGACGAATCGCATTCGCTCGGCACGCACGGGCCGCACGGCGCTGGGCTCGTTGTCGAGCTGGGCCTGACCGATCGCGTCCATTTCCGCACGGCGAGCCTCGCCAAGGCGTTTGCAGGCCGCGCGGGCTTTATTAGTTGTTCGCGTCGCTTTCAGGAGTACTTCAAATTCGAGGCGTTGCCCGCGATTTTCAGTTCGACGTTGTTGCCGCACGAAGTGGCGGGGCTCGCGGCCACGCTCGACGTGATCGAACGGGAAGACTGGCGCCGCATGCGGCTTGCCGCGAACGCACGCTACCTGCGCGTGCGGCTCACTGAACTCGGCTACAACCTCAACGGCAGCGAGACGCAGATCATCGCGCTGGAAGCGGGCCCTGAGCAGCGGACCATCGTGCTGCGCGACGCGCTCGAAGCACGCGGCATCTTCGGCTCGGTGTTTTGCGCACCCGCGACGGCGCAGAACCGCTCGCTTGTGCGGATTTCGGTGAATGCGGCGCTGACCGATCAGGAACTGGAACGCTTCATCGATGCGTGCGACGAGATGCGCGGCGAGGTGGACATGTGGAACTGGCCGTCCACGCGGCGCGCGGCTGGGCGCGGCGCGGCCCGCGCCGGGGTGCGTCAGGTGCAACCTGTCGCAGAGCGTGCGACGGCTTGATGAAGGCGCGGCGTGAGGCCGCGCGATGCGCGTCTCACGCCGCCGGGACTTCGCCGTCCAGTTCGCGCAGATACGTTTCGTAGGGGAGGATTGCATCGAGCGCCAGCCCGGCCGGCTGCTTGATGACCGTGTAGATATAGCGGCGCTCGCCCTGAAAAACCGAAGCCGGGTGCATGTAGGGTTGCCACTCTTCGCATTGAGACGGGTAGTGGCCCTCGGTTTGCCAGAAATAGGGCAGCTTGCGGTGGCTGTCGAGCTCCTCGAAGAAGCTCGACGGCGCGCCTTGCTCGACGGCGATCTCACGCACGCCGCGCAGCGTCTCGTCCGTGTGGATCACCAGCAGGTACGCCGTGCCCGCTTCGTCGAACATCAAGAGCCCGTGGGGCTGATACGAAAGATAGTGCTCGACGATGCCGAGGCTTTCAAAGAGGCCGCTGACGTGCGCCGCGAGTGCGCTGTCCTTCAGGAATCCATATTCGGCGACCGAGAGCGCGTCGCGCACGGATGCGCCCGCCCAGTCGAGGTACGCATCCTGCATATCGCGGATCGCGTGGTTCAGTGTTTCGACGGCGTCGACCTCATGCTTGCGGATAAAGCGGTCGATGATGCCTTCGTTGAAACTGCGTACCGCCACGTGTTCATCGGCTTTGCCGGTGAGCATGATTTTCTTCACGGCGGGGTTGGCGATACGGCGGCAGAAATCCAGTCCGTTCGGTTCGGGCATGTCGTAATCGACCACCACGACCGAAACCGAATCGAAGCGGGCGGGTTCGTGCACGAGACTGCGGATCGCATCCACGCGCATGGCGACGACCTGTTGAGCGTCGTTTTCCTCGGTGCGGTCGTGATATGGACTGAAGATGAGTTCGGTGCCCTGTTCGTGCGCGGGGCGCTCATTCAGGAACTTCAGTGCCTGAGTGGATGAACTGAACATCCGGAATGCCAGCCGCGGATCGAGCTGCAGGCTCAGGTTCGACAAAAATGACGCGCTGTCGTCGACAAAGGCGACGGTGGTCGGGTACGCGAACGGCTTGATGGCTTTCATCATGGCGCTGGGAAAGTCAAAACGAACTCGGTGTACTCGCCTCGCACCGAAGAACAGGTAATGGCTCCTCCGATTGCTTGCATGACGTCGTAGCAAAAGGCGAGTCCAATTCCTGCTCCGAGCGAGACATCGTCGGTGGCGGTTGTCGAAGTATAAAAGCGTGTGAAGATATGCGGCAAGATATCTGGCGCAATTCCTGAGCCGGTATCGCTAAAAATCAACCGATTTGCACGTGGCCCTGTTTCGAGGCGAATGGAAATATATGCATCGTCAATACCGCCCATATGGCGGAACGCGTTTTTCAACAAATTAAAAAGAACGTGGACGGTCAGCATTTCCGAGCCGCGAAACGAGAAATCGGGGCGCAGATTGCACTGCACGCGGCGCCGGTCGCCCTCTCTAAACGGATAGCGCGAAAGCGCCGTTTCCACGCAATTCGCGATTGAACACAACGTTGCGTTTTGCATGTTTCCGCCCGTGAAGCGCGCGGTGGCAAGCAGCATGTCGATGATCGCGTTTGAATAAAGCGCTTCCTGTTCGATGCGGCCCACCACGCCCTGGAGCGAGCGCAGATGCGCCGTGCGGATGCGCGGCACGGGCAAGAGATGGCGCTGCGCGAGCAGGTACGTTTCGAGGAGGCCGGGCAGGAAGCGCATGAGGCCTGCGGCGCCCACGCGGATCGCCACGAGCGGCGTGCGCAGTTCGTGCGCCACGCTGCCCGCGGTGGCGAGCATGGCACGCTCCTGTTCGACCTGGATGCGCTCCTGATCGTAGTTCGCCGCCGCGCCGATCGCCACGGCGAACGAAAAGATCGTGAGGTGGGTGAGGTAATTCGCGCCAAAGTTGACGGGGTGGCTGGTCAGGCTATAGGCGAGCATGGCGAGGCCGATGCCGACCACGAACTGCAGCACGAGCATGAGCCAGTCGTGAATCAGCACCATCACGAACGCCGCGATCAGTGCGCTTTCCACCCACACCTGATTGCCGTTGTTCTTGAGCAGCATGAAGGTGAAGAAGAACGGCAGCGCAAAGAGGGTGACGCTGTACCAGTACCAAGGCAGCAGTTTCTTCGCGGCGGCGGGCCACCGGTCAAACGCGATCACGGGCAGGAACAGCGCGGAGCCGAGGAGGCGCAGCGGGAGATTCTCGTACGGCTGCGGGAAGAGGACTTTCCAGACGTAGTAGTAAAGCGGGAAGCCGATTACCGCCACCAGCGCGAACGGCTGCAATCTTCGTTTTGCATACTGCAGGTTGCGCACCGCGGGCGCGAAGGCTTGCCGAATGCGCGGGCGTATCGACGCCGCTGTGCGCCGCATCCACGTGCGCTGCGAAGTTCTCGGTGCATCCATCTGGGTCGATTCGCTCATGGTTGAAACCGGCGCGCGTGCGCCGCCAGATGATGGGCGCTGCGTCACACGCGGGCGCCAGCCAGTGCAGACAATATCACCAATGCATCGTGCTTACCCAGTGTTTACGGCATTTCGCCGCCCTGAGATTAGCCCCGATGTTTGCGCTGATGTTCCGCGCTCGATTCACCGTGCATGAATGGCGGAAACGTCAACCCGTCGCGCGCGTTTCCGGCGTCGCTTCAGGTGACGGTTTCTGTACGCGGTTTCAGGCTGAAATCGCGCGTTGCTGCTGTTCGAGCACGAATTGCGCAATGGCGTCGTCAAGCGCTTCCGGGGCATCGCGCTGCGGCGAGTGGCCGCCTTGCGCGAGCGCGTGTACACGTGCATGCCGCACTGCGTCACCAATGGCATCGATCTGCGCCAACGTGCCGTAGTGGTCGTCGATTGCCTGCACCGCGAGCAGCGGCGCGCGGATCGTGCCGAGCTGAGCGACGATATTCCACGAGCGGAAAGCCGGACTCAGCCAGATATCGCTCCAGCCGAAAAACGCCGAATCGACATCGTCGTGATAGCGCGCAAGCCGGTCGCGAAAGCTTGTCGTTGCGTACGCAAATTTCGTTTCGGCGATACCCTGGATCGAGACGTCCTCGACGAAAACGTGCGGCGCGATCACCACGGCTGCGCCGAGCGCGCGCGGGAAAAACGCGGCGTAAAGCAGCGCGATTGTCCCGCCGTCGCTATGGCCGATCAGCCACATGCGTTCGCGCTGCGCAGCGCTCACGCCGAGCGTATCGAGCAGTGCGGGCAGGACGTCGCGCGCCTGCTGCGACAGATAGTCGACGGGCCACTTCACATCGGGCGGACGCGGCGTCGAGCGCCCATATCCGGGGCGCGACCAGACGAGCCCGCGCATGCCGAGCCGCTCGCAAAGCGCCTGTGGCCAGTCTTTCCACATCGCGATCGAGCCGAGCCCTTCGTGCAGAAAGACGGCGAGCGGCGCGTCGGCGCGTTCGACGCCGATCCAGCGGTATTCGATGGAAAGGGCGCCATGCGTCGCGGTGGCGGGAAGTTCGGCAAATTCGCTCGGATTCATGGCTTCAACGGTGCGGCTTTTACGGCTCGCGCAGACGGAATCGCTGGATTTTACCTTTTGCGGTCTTCGGCTGGCTGACGGTGATTGAACGGCAACGGAACGGCGACTGAACGGCAACGGAACGGCGCGGCGGGCGGGTTGATCCGCTGGTTCGATGCGCACGCATCAAACGTGTTCCGGTTTCAATGAATCTCGTAGCAGAATTGCCGTCCGGCCTGACCGGGCTCGAACAGTTGCAGCACATGATCCAGCATGGCGGGCGCACGCCGATTGGCGACACGCTCGACTTCCATCTCGTCGAAGTCGAAGCCGGGCGTGTCATATTCGAAGGCACGCCGCGGCTGCACGCCTATAACCCCATCGGTACGGTGCATGGCGGCTACGCTGCCACGCTGCTCGACTCCGCATGCGGTTGCGCGGGACATTCGCGGCTCGGCGCGACACAGGGCTACACGACGCTCGAACTGAAAGTGTCGTATCACCGTGCAATGACGGTCGATACCGGGCCGGTGCGCGCGGAAGGCCGCGTGATCACGATTGGCTGCCGCACAGCCTTCACAGAAGCCACGATCACCGACAAGGCCGGCAAGGTCTATGCAACGGCCACGTCCACGTTGCTCGTCTTCGAGCGCTAATGCGCCAACGTTGCTAGACCTCTTTCGTATCGAACAGCAGGAGGTCGGCGCCCGCGTCCGCGAAGTTGCCGACGTCGCGCGCCGCCGCCTGGCCTTCGGGCGAGCCAAGACCGGCACCCAGGGCTTCGAAGCTGTCGAACTCCAGCACCGCTGCGAGGTGGTACGACGAGGGGCCTTGCGGTGTCGTCACCGGGCCCGTGCTGATCTCGTAGCGCGCGAGCCCGGGGATCTGCTTCGCGAGCGGCACATGCTTCGTCATGTAGTAGGCGTCGAATGCGGCGGAATCCGCAGGTGTTTTGTAGAGCACGACGAGTTTGGCCATGGCGATATCTCCTGAATCGATGGACGGGGGCTTCACGCGCGGGAACGCAATTCCCCGCGCTTCATTGCAATTTACTGCAATTCGCCGCGCTTCCCGCGCCGCTGGAATCAAACGGCGTCGTGCGCCTTGTCCTCGATGAGGCGCACGAGTGTGTGGAGCAGCCGGTTTGCGGGCGTGGGCACGCCGAGCGCCGTGCCGCGCCGTACGACGAATCCGTTGAGGTGGTCGATTTCGCTGCGCTTGCCGCGCGCAAGATCCTGCGCGGTGGATGAGTATTGCCCCGGCATGGTTTCCGCAATGCGACGCACGGCAACGTCGATGTCGGGCGGCAATTCGACGTCATCGGCTTGCGCGAGCGCGACACATTCGGCCACCACGTCGCGCATCGAATCGCGCACGCCTTCGCCCTCGACGAGCCGCCCATAAGGCAGCTGCGAAATTGCCGAAAGCGCGTTGTACGCGCAGTTGAGGATCAACTTGGCCCACAGCGCACCGCGCACGTTATCGGAAATCTCGACGGGAATCTGTGCGGCGGCCAGCGTTTGCGCGACGGCCTCGCTGTGTGGCGAAGGCTCGATCACGAGTTCGCCGCGTCCGTGATGGCGCACGTGACCGGGGCCGGCCATTTCGGTGGCGACGTAAACCACCGCTGCCGCCACGTCCTGAGCCAGCACGCCGCGCAGGCGCTCGGCGTTGTCGACGCCATTTTGCAGCGTGAGCACGAGCGCATCGGCGGCGAGATGGGGCTTGATGGAAGCGCCTGCGCTTTCGGTGTCGGTCGACTTCACGCAGAACAGCACGAGTTGCGCGCCGGCAACGGCGGCGGGGTCCGTGCTGCCGGTAAGGTGCGGGGGGCCAACGCGTTCGTCGAACTGCTGGGTCTCGAGGCGCAGGCCTTCGTGTTCGATGACGTCCACGTGCTGCGCACGGCCGATCAGCACGACATCGTGTCCCGCGCGCGCCAGCATGCCGCCGTAATAGCAGCCCACCGCGCCCGCGCCCATGACTGCAACTTTCATACTTGTTTCTCCAATCCGGGGTCGCTCTATTGCATTGATCTACGCTGGCGCGCTCGCAGTGGTGGCTGTGCAGTCATTCGTGCCCGCGCCTTCGTCAGGCGACGTATGGTACATGATGCCGCACCCGCGTTTTAGCGCGCGCCCGCGTGACTGCCGGATTGCAATGGCGCGCGATTCTACGGCCTGAGCTAACAGTGTCCTCGCGGGGCTCGCATTTATCCGGGCGCGTTACCTCCCTAAACTTTGTTCAACGGATGCAGAAAAGCACTGCACCGGTATCTGGATTTTTTGGAGGTATTTGCATGAACTCGCTCATCAAGGCTGTTGCGCTCGCTACCGTGCTTGCAATGCCGGCCGTTTCTTTTGCGCAGGCGCAATCCACCAATGGGCCGGTCACGCGCGCTCAGGTTCGCAACGAACTGGTCCAGCTGGAAAAGGCCGGTTACCGTCCGAGCGCAAAGGATGAGTACTATCCGAGGGACATTCAGGCGGCGGAAGCGCGCGTCAACGCCGAAACCGGCGTACAGGCGAGCGGCTACGGCGCGGCGACGGGCGGCACGTCACAGGCAGGCGCTCCGCATGATGGCGCGGTCATCGGCTTCTCGCCGCGGGATAATTTCGGCGGCCACTAAAGTTCGATGTGTAGCTTTTCGATGTGTGGCAGCGGCGCTAGCGCCGCCGCGCGGCGCGCTCTGCCGCGTGCGTCACGGCTTCGGCGGCTTCGTGGGCGCCGCGCTTGTCGAGGCGGTCGGCGAGTACCTCAAGAAAGATCGCAAGATCGACGGCGCCGTACTGGGCCACGAACCCGTCGACCACTTCGGCGATTGCGGTCGCGTGGCTTTGCGGTGTGAGTGTGCTCGCGATGTATGAGCTTCCGCGTGCCAGTTCCAGTCCGTATTGATCGTCGCACCCGGCCGCGCTCATCGAGCGCCGGTTTTTTTTGGCGTGGTCCATGATGTTGTGGCTGGCGGGCGAACCGATGCGGGTTTAATGCCCGGTGCATCCGTTTGCCGTCCCCGTGGCCAGTAAAGCGTTTGGTCTGCGTGCGGCGCGGCGTCCGCAACGCGCTTTATTCTCGTTTTCCTGCGTGCCAGCGTATTTGATCCGCTGTGCATGCGTGCCGCAATACCTGGAATCAGGTAGGGCCGGCGTCCGTGTGTGGGTGCGCGGGCAACACTCCGGCACGTGCAATTGTGCGAAGCTAACGGTTGTCCGCGCAAGCAGATTCCGCGGCTGGCGTTCCACACCGCGTGTTGCGGCCTTTTTCGCGGTTCTTTTGCCTTCGCCCATGAATCTACCGCTTCCCGAAACGCATGAATCGGTACTGCCCGGTCCGCTTCTGATCGTCGAAGACGACCCGTTGATGCAGCGCCGCCTCGGCACCATCCTCGCGAGCCTCGGCTATCAGGCCGACGCCATGATGTATGCGGGCGGCATACGCGCCGCACAGGCGCTGCTCGCCGAGCAGCCGTTCGCGATGGTGCTGGCCGATATCGGGCTGCCCGACGGCAACGGGATCGACCTCGTCCGCGACCTTTATACGCGTGATCGGGCATTGCCGGTTCTGGTAATCTCGGCGTGGAGTACCGAGCAGATCATCGTCACGGCGCTGGAAGCCGGGGCAACGGGGTATCTGCTCAAGGAACGCGACGATATCGAGATTGCGTTGTCGATCCGCAGCGCATTGCGCGGCGGCGCGCCAATCGATCCGTTTGTCGCGAGGCGGATTCTCGACATGGCCGGAGCGGGGCCGGCCACCAGAATGAAGAGCGGCGCGCAGACAGCGCCGCTCGCGAAGTCGCTGAGTCCACGGGAGATCGAGATTCTTGCGCTGGTCGGAAAAGGGCTGACCAACCGTGAGATATCGGAAGTGCTGACCTTGTCCAGGTTGACGGTCGAATGCCACATCAAGAATATCTACAAGAAGCTGGCGGTCAATTCGCGCACGCAAGCGGTTTTCGAGGCGCGCACGCATGGTTTGTTGCCCTGATCGGGGCGCTCTGTCTTTTGCATCTCGGCGCAGCGGCTGCCGCGCCTTCCTCACCCGTCGATATCTCCACAGGCATACTCGCGTTCACGCGCATCGAAGCCGCGCGCAGCGACTGGCACGCCGCGCAGCCGCCCGCAACGGGCTGGGTCGACGTGACGCTGCCCGACGGCTGGGCGAGGCGCTGGCCCGGCTTCGACGGCGTCGTGTGGTACCGGCTCACCTGGCAGGCCCCGCCGAACGCGCCGCCGCTTGCGGTCTCGCTCGACTATCTGAACATGGCGGGCGCGCTCTTTCTGAATGGCACGCTGCTCGATCGCGACACCTCGCTCGTCGAGCCGCTCACGCGCGCCTGGTACACGCCGCGCTACCGGCTATTGCCCGCGCCGCTCGTGCATGAGGGCGAAAACACGCTGATCGCGCGCGTATCGGGACTCGCGGCGTTTTCGCCGGGACTCGGCAGGGTGACAGTGGGCGATCCGCACGCGCTGGCCGCCGTCTATGCGCGCGAGCGCTTCCTGCGGCGCGATCTGCAGCTATACAGCCTTGCCGTGACTGCGACGCTCGGCTGCTTCTTCTTTACGCTATGGCTGATGCGGCGCGGCGAAGCGGCGTATGGCTGGTTCAGCGTGATGTCGCTCGCGTGGTGGTGGGTGGCGTTCAACGAGGTGACGACCACGCCCTGGCCGTTCGAGAGCAACAACGCCTGGGAGCGCGCGAATTCCATCGCTTTGATCGTCTATAGCGGTGCGTTCGCAATGTTCATCGTGCGCTATAGCGAGCGCCGCTTGCCGCGCCTCGAACGCGCGCTCTGGGCCGTGGTGTCGATTGGCGCGTTGGCGATGCTCGTCGTGCCGCACAGGAGCATTGCAACGACGCGCATTGCGCTCGCGCTCGCTGCGGCGGGTATTTTTTTGCTGACGTGCAGCGCGTTTCTGTGGTTTGTCTGGCGTCGCGGGCGCATGGACCAGCGCATCGTGGCGTTGAGCGCGGTGGCGTTCTTCGCCGGGGGCGCACATGATCTGCTCACTTTCATCGGCGTCCTGAACGACAACATCTACTTTGCCGCAGTGGCCGCGCAGTTGCAGATGGTGTCGATGGCGTTGATGCTGGCGTGGCGGTTCGTCGATTCGCAGCGCCGCGTCGAGCGTTTTAACGACGACCTGAACCGCGGGATCGCGGAGGCCCGCGCGGAACTCTGGCAAACGCTCACGCGCCAGTACGAACTGGAAGTTGCCAATGCACGGCTTTCGGAGCGCGTGCGGCTCGCTCACGAACTGCACGATGGCCTGGGCGGCACGATCGTCGGCGCCATCGCCGAACTCGAACACGCGCCGGAGCCGCCGCCGCCGGGCCGTTCTCTCTCGATTCTCAAGGAGTTGCGCGACGATCTGCGCATCATCGTCGACGCGGCTTCAAGCGAGGAGCGCGGCGAATTTGCGCTGGCCGGCCAGATCTGCTCGCTGCGGCACCGGCTCATGCGACTGTTCGAGCAGCAGGGCGTAGCGTGCCGCTGGACGCTGGAGGGGCTCGACGGCTGCCGTCTGCCAGGCGCGCGCGGGCTCGATCTCATGCGCGTCATTCAGGAAGCGCTGACCAACGTGCTCAAACACAGCCAGGCCTCACAGGCAGAGGTCGCGCTGCGGCGCGAAGGCAATATGTTGCATCTGACGATCACCGATAACGGCATCGGCTTCGACACGCGCGAGATCGCACCGGGCGGTGCGGGCACGCGCAGCATGCGTGCGCGCGCAGCGCGGCTTCGCGGCACGTTGACCGTCGAATCGGCGCCGGGCGGCACGCGCATCGTGCTCGTCATGCCGCTCGACGTGACGGTCGCATTCGCGCGCTGACGTCGTCCGCGTTATCTGCGTCACAGCGCGGCGTCACAGAGCGACATCACAGCGCGGCATCACTGCGCCTGCGTTTTCTCCCAGCCGCCGCCAAGCGACAGGAACAGCTTCACCTGATCGCGTGCCACCTGGCTTTCCGCCGCCGCGACCTGCGCGTGCACGGAAGTCAGCGTGCGCGTTGCGTCGAGGTCGGACAGGAAAGAGTCGCGTCCGGCTGCGTAGAGCCGGTGCGTTTCGTCGGCGGACTCCTGTGCCGACGCATAGGCCGTGCGCAGCGCGTCGGCGCGCTGGTCGTCGGCGGCGTAGGTTGCCAGGCTCGACTGCGTTTCGCGCAGCGCGTTGAGCACGACGCCGTCGAAGTGCGCGAGCGCGCCGCTCGTCTCGGCTTCGGCCTCGCGCACGCGCGCACGTTGCCCGTTGATCGGGAACGACCAGCTGATCAGCGGACCGATCGACCAGCGGTTGGTGGCCGGCGTGAACAGGTCGCCCGCAATGCCGAGCGTTCCCGCGCCCGCGCCGATGCTGATCGACGGATAGAGCGCTGCCGTCGCCACGCCGATGCGCGCCGTCGACGCCGCAAGTTTCCGCTCGGCCTCGCGCACATCGGGCCTGCGCTGCAGCAGCGCTGCGCCGTCGCCCACGGGAATCGGCTGCTTGAGCTGCGGCAGGTGCGTGCAGGCGAGCGCGCCGGGCGGCAGGTCGGCGGGCGCGCGTGCGAGCAGCATCGCAAGCTGATATTGCGCGATGCGGCGGCGCGCCTCGAAGCGGGGAATGTCGGCGGCGAGCGTCTGTGCCTGCGTCAGGCCGCGCGTCACGTCGGGCTGGTTGCCGCGGCCCGCGTCGCGCAGCCGCTTCGTGAGCGCGACGCGTTCGCGCGCGAGCTTCAGCGACTCTTGCGCGATGGCGAGTTCCTCGGCGGCCGAGCACGATTCGACATACGCCTGCACGACGTCCGCGACCACGGTGATACGCGCGAGATCGGCGGCGGCCTGCACGGCCTCGTCGTCGGCGCGCGCCGATTCCACGCCGCGCCGCAGCTTGCCGAACAGATCGATCTCATATGAGACGTTCAACGCGAGATCGCCTTCGTACGCGACCGGGAGCTTGCTCGTGAGCAGGTACTGTTCCGCCGATTCCTGCGCGCGCACGAACGCGGTGCTCGCGCCGCCCGAGAAACCGCCCTGTTCGTTCGCGACCTGCACGGCCGCGCGCGAGCGCGCGAGGTTCGCGGCGGCGACGCGCAGGCTCGTGTTCGACTGCAGCGCCGCTTGCACGAGCTCGTCGAGCGCGGGGTCGTCGTAGAGACGCCACCAGTCGGCGGGCACTTCGCCCGAGGCGACGGGCGCATGCTGCACGCCGTCGATCGGTCCTTGCGCGAGCGGAGCGTTGACGAGCGCGTCTTTCGGCAGCCGGTAATCGGGGCCGACATTCATGCAGGCGCCGAGCGCGAGCGCAAGCGGCGCGAGCGCAAGCGTGCGCCAGAGCGGACGGCGTGTCATTGCGAGGCTCCGGCTGCACTGGTTGCGCTCGCATTCATCCCGCCCGAAGCGCCCGAAGCACCCGAAGCACCCGAAGCACCCGAAGCACCCGAAGCACCCGAAGCACCCGAAGCACCCGAAGCGTTCGTGGCTGCCGCCGCGCCGCCGCCGCCGCCGCTTGTGCCACTTGTGCTGCTTGCACCGCTCGCGCCACCGGCTGCGGCGGCGCTTTGGTTATCGCTCGCGGACGTGCGCACCGCGACGGTTGCGGTACGGCCTGCGATCATGCGGAAATCTTCGGGCACTTCGTCGAGCGCGACGCGCACCGGAATGCGCTGCGCGAGCCGCACCCAGCTGAAGGCGGGATTCACGTTCGGCAGCAGATTCGGGCCCTGCGCGCGGTCGCGGTCCTCGATCCCGGCGACGATGCTCTGCACGTGTCCGCGCAGCACGCGCCGCTCGCCCATCACCGAAATGTCGACCGGCTCGCCGATATGGATGCTGCCCAGCTTCGTTTCCTCGAAGTAGCCGTCCACGCGGAACGAATGCAGATCCACGACCGCGAGCACCGGACGGCCCGACGACACATATTCGCCGACGCGCGGCGCGCGGTCGCTCAGATAGCCGTCGACGGGGCTCACGATCGTCGTGCGCTGCAGGTTCAGGCGCGCGGTGTCGACCTGGACCTGTGCGTCCGCAACGGCTGCTTCGCCCTGGTCGACGCGCATGCGGCTCTCCTCGATCGTTTCGCTCGCAACGAGATTGCCGAGTGTCAGGTTGCGCGCGTACTCGCGCCTGGCCTGCGCGAGTGTCGTACGGCGCTGATCGAGCGTGGCCTGCGCGAGCCGCAGCGCGAGCGCGTAGCGCGCCCGGTCGATCACGAACAGCACCTGGCCTTGCTTGACCTGCTGGTTGTCGGCCACCTCGACTGCCGTGATGAGGCCGCCCACGTCAGGCGCGACCTGGATCACGTCGGCGCGGACGTGGCCGTCGCGCGTCCAGGGCGAGAACATGTAGTAGTTGACGATGCGCCACAGCACGACGGCGGCAATCGCGACGACGACGAGCGTCAGCAGGATCCGGCCTGCGGAGAACAGGGTTTTTTTCACGTTAGTTGGGCATGAAACGATGCGAAACGACAATGACGGCAGCCAGTACGAAGACATAGATGCCGAGATCGAAAATGGAGCGGTGCCAGACGAGCCGGTAAAAGCCGATGCGCGTGAGCACCTTGCCGATCACGATGTTGATGAGGTACGCGATCAGCATGAGCACGAGCACGGCCGGTACGAATACGCCGAAGATATCGATTTCGCCGATCATGGTGCGAGGCTCGAAAGGAGAAGAGTGGAACGGGGGCTCATGCGTGGACCTCTGCGGCGTGCGGCGGATTCGTGCCCTGCTGCGGAAAGAGCGACAGCCGCATGCCCACGAGCGCATGCCGCGCGTCGCTCATCCAGCGCTGCGAGGCGCTCGCGCGGCGGCTCGCGCCGGGCGGAGTTGCGGGCGTATCCGGCGTGCCAGGTGCCTCGGGCGCCTCGGGCGCAACTGAAGCGGCGCCATGCGATGCGATGCGCCCGAGCGCGTCGTCGATGGTGTGAAGCAGCGTCTGCGGCGCGTCCTGGCGCGCGCTCGCTTCGGCGCACTTCGCGTAATGGGCGCTGACGCCCAGCAGCACGCGGTCGATGGCATCGGGAAGATCGCCGCCGAGCCTGCGGCGCGAGCGGCGCAGATCGAGCGCATTGAGCGCGATGCGCAGATCGCGGAAGCTCTCGATCGACGGATGACGATGCTCGTCCGACGCGGCCAGACGCGGAATCAGCTGCATCAGGCGGTCGAGCATGCGCGAGGCGAGATTGCGCTGGTTGTCGAGCGGCGCGGAGGAGGCGGAAAGCGCCACGTCGTGCCAGCTCGAACGCAGCAAGCGCTTCGCGGCGAGTTCGGCGCCGAACGGGCGCGCCACGCGCGTCCAGACGAACGCGAAGAGCAGCCCCGCGACGCCCGCGAGATTGCTGTTCAGGAACACGAGAAAGTCGGCGTCGTACGCGCCCTGAAGGCTGATGAAGGTGGCCGTGTTCACGGCGACGAGCATCGTGACCATGCTGAACTGCGGGCGCGGAATCAGCGTGCCGATCAGGATGAACGGCACCGCGAAGATCACGATCAGCATCGCGAAATCGTGGACGTGCGGCAGCACGACGAACAGATAGAGCCCGGCGAACACGACGCTCGCGCAGGTCGAAAGGAAAAAGCGAAACACCATCGGCGCGGGTTCGTCGAGCGCCGCGAAAAAGCAGCACGCGACCGCCGCGAGCGCGACGGCGGCCGCGCCGTCGTGCCAGCCCGAACTGATCCACAGCGAGCATGCTGCGATGATCGCGGTCACCGGCACGAGGCACGAAATCAGCATCATGCCGCGGTCGAAGAAGCGCTCGGTGCCGCCGAGCCGCCAGTGGCGATAGCGCGGCTGCCACACGGCCGATTCGTGTGCGATGAGCGCGCGCAGCGACCGGCAGTCCTGCCACACGTCGATCACCTGGCCGAGCCGCCAGAGCGCATTCGAAAGCAGCGCGCCGTCCCAGCCCGTGAGCGATTCGCGTTCGGGCTGCAACGCGGCAATGCGTGCGTGCAGGCTGTCGGCCACGGGATCGCCTGCGTCGTCGTGCATGTCGCGCGCGCGCACGGCGAGCGGCGCGGTGATCCATTGCGCGGCGTCGGCCAGCAACGCATCGAGGCCGGCAGGGCGCACGTGCAGGTTGCGCAGCGCGGCCAGCGGGTCGGCGAGCGCGGAGATCATCGGCAGGAAGAGCTGCATGCGCCCGCGCATCGCTTCAGCGCGCGCAAGGATTTCCGGGTGCGTGTGGTCGTAGCTCAACTGGCTCAACAGGAATTCGAGGCCGTTGATCGTGCTCGCAAGCCGCTGCCGGCGCTGCGAAATGTCGGTCCCCACGAGGTGGCCGAGGAGCGCTTCGCGGCCATAGAACGCGGCGTCGCGAAACCACGCGTCGGCGCGCTCGATCAGCGTGGGTGCAAGCCGGCTCGGCAGCACCGTGCTCCCCACCACGCTCGCGCAGACGATGCCGAGCGTGATCTCTTCGGTTCGCGCGAGTGCCACGTCGAATATCGTGCCCGGATTGGTGACCGTGGGCAGCGCGATGAGCGGCATCGTATAGCCCGCGAGCATGAACACGTAGCTGCGCGCGGTGCGGTCGGAGATGGCCAGATAGAGCAGCGTGCCGGTCCACAGCGCGACGATCACGCTGAAGAGGTACGGCATTTCGACGAAGGGCGGCACGAGCAGCACGGCGGCAGCCGCGCCGAGCGCCGTGCCGAGCGCGCGATAGAGCGCCTTCGAGCGCGTTGCGCCGACGAACGGATTCGACACGATGTAGACGCTCGCCATCGCCCAGTACGGCCGCGGCAACTGGAAATAGAGCGCGAGATAGAGCGCGAGCATCGACGCGGCGAACGTCTTCACCGAAAACAGCCAGTCGCGGTAGGTCGGGTAGTTCATGACGCCGTTCAGTCGTGATGCGCGGTGTCGGCCGCATTGAACGCATCGAGCACGCGCAGCGTCGCTTCGAGGTCGGCGCGCGTCACGCCCTTTAGCACGCGCTCGCGCAACGCGCGCAGATCGCGCTCCATCTTCGCGGTGACGGCACGGCCTTCGTCGGTCAGCGAGATCGTTTTGGCGCGGCGGTCGTCGGGGTCTTCGTCGCGGCGCACGAGGCCCGCGGCGCAGAGCTGGTCGAGCAGGCGCACGAGCGACGGCCCTTCGATGCCGACGTATTCGGCGAGCGTGACCTGGCGCACAGCTTCGCCGAGCCGCCCCGCAGTGAGCAGCGGCGCTGCGCACGCTTCCGACACGTTATACGCCGTGAGCGCGCCGTGAATGGTGCGCCGCCACTTGCGCGAGGCAAGAACGAGCGTGCTGCTGACGGAAAGTCTTAAGGTATGAAGATTCGACATCGGCAGGATAAAAGGCCAGAGCGATTCGGTAGCAAACTATCTATTCAGGCTGATCACGCCATCATCGGATGGTATGCGAGTCAGCCAACGTGTGCTTCCTGGGTGAGCGAAGCGTGTGTTTTACAGCGTATCTTGCGTAGCGTAGCTTGGGCGGGCTTACGGAGCGCCTTCGGCCCCCCCGCGCGCAAGCAGCGCAGGTAGCTCCGCCATGTCGGTGAAAACGTGCGCGACGCCCGCTTCGCGCAGCGCATCGGCGCTGCTGTGACCCGGCGCGCCCGGGCTGTAACCGAAGACGGTCGCGCCCGCGGCGAGACCCGCACGCGCGCCCGACACCGTGTCTTCAATCACCGCGCAGCGCGCGGGCGCGACGCGCAGGCCGGCGGCTGCGGCGAGATAGACATCCGGATGCGGCTTGCTGCGCGGCATTTCATGGCCGCTGTAGATGTGCGCTTCGAAACACTCGAACAGGCCCACCTTGCGCAACTGCAGTTCGACCTTGCGGCGGTCGGCGCCCGAAGCGACCGCGATGCGTCCGTCGAATGCCGCGTGCACGGCGCGCACGGCGGCAGGGGCGCCCGGAATCTCCACCAGATCGCGCGCGAGCGCATCGTTGCGGCGTGCGCGAAAGCTTTCGAGCCAGGCGTCGTCGATGGCGAAACCCGTATGGGCCTTGATGCGCGCGGCCTCGTCCTTCACCATCTTGCCCACGAAAATGCGCATCGCGTCCTCGATGTCGAGCGTCCAGCCGAGTTCGCCGAGCATCTGCACGAGCACGACGTGCGTGATGCGTTCGGAGTCGACGAGCACGCCGTCGCAGTCGAAGAGCACGGCATCAAAGGGGAGGTGGGACATCGTGAGTCTGGGTTCGCGTCAGGTGGCGCAGGGGCCGGGATGGCGCGCACGGCTGCCCGCGACGCGCAAGGGCGCGATGATAACCGGACTTGGCGTAGGACGTCGCGTTCGTCTGCAAATAGTGCTTCTTTGGAAGGTGATTGAAAGTTTCCGGTGCGCGGAATTGCAGTGTTGCGGCGTCATGGCGAGTCGTCGTCCACGCACAGTTGCGCATCGGCGGCGAGGCAGTCGCCCGCGACGGGCGACATGGGGCAGTCGCCCGTCGCGGGCGGTATGGATATCGCTTGCGTGAAGCGCGGGCTGGAACAAAGCGTGCGAAACGCGGGAAAATAGCGCTTTCGCCAAAACGCGTCACGCACGATGTCCGCCGATAAACCCGTTCCCCCCGCGACTTCCGCAATGGAAGAGAATGCACTCCCAGGCCGCGCGAACTATTCGCAGTTCGCCGACCGCTACGCGCAAAGCGTGCCGGAGAAACCGCATAACGCGCTGTACGAGCGGCCCGCGACAGCGGCGCTGCTGGGCGACGTGTCGGGCTATACCGTGCTCGACGCCGGATGCGGCCCAGGCATTCTGAGCGCGAAGCTCGCTGCAGACGGCGCGCGCGTGCACGCCTTCGACGTGACGCCCGCGATGGTCGAATTCGCGCAGGCGCGCTGTGCCGGGTCAGGCGTCGAAATCGCGTTGGGCGATCTGGGCCAGCCGCTCTCCTGGCTCGCAAATGAAACATTCGACCGCATCGTTTGCTCGCTGGCGCTCGACTACGTTGAAACGCTCGCGCCGACTTTCGCGGAATTTCATCGCGTGGCGAAACCGGGTGCACTGCTGGTCTTTTCGATGGCGCACCCGATGCGCGACTGGATCGACACGCGCACGCGCGGCTCGCGCAGTTACTTCGAGACGACGCGGTTTGGTTTGCGCTGGGGCGGATTTGGCGAACCGAAGCCGTATGTCGAAGCGTTCAGGCGGCCGCTCGCTGAGATCGTCAACGGCTTGACGGAAAACGGCTGGATGCTCGACCGGCTGATCGAGCCGCGGCCCGCGCCGGAAATGAAGACGGTTGCGCCCGCACTGTATGACGAACTCGAATTGTCGCCCGCGTTTATCTGCGTGCGCGCGCGGCGTGTGTGACTTTTGTTGTGGGAATTGAACGATGTACGCTTAAATACACGCGCGCAGTATTGAAAAAATAGGCAGTTGCGCTTGCAATGGTTTATTGATAGTATCCGCCGAATCGCTGATTCAGGCCGGAACACCTTTTCGGTACGAAATGCAGCGAACGGGGCAGGCGGATCGCTTGCGCAAAACAGGCTGCATTCCTTGCAGTCTCGCCGAACTCGGTCGCTACAACGCGGCCGATACTTGCCGGGCCCCGTCACGTCTTTTTTTCTCAGGCTCGTCAAGGTCGTTCCCCAATGCAGTTCGATTGGGGTGCTGTTCGTTTGCGCAGGTCGATCCGTTTGACCGGATGACCCAGAACAATCGAGGAGCACCTGATGACGTTGTCCCGCCTTACCTCTCTCTCCGTGGCTGCCGCGCTGCTCGCTTTTGGTGCGTATGCGCAAGCCGACACCGTGAAAATCGCCATTGCGGGTCCGTTCAGCGGCCCGGTCGCCCAGTACGGCGATATGGTCAAGGCGGGCGCGCTGACCGCCATCGAGCAGATCAACGCTGCAGGCGGCGCGAACGGCAACAAGCTCGAAGCCGTTGTGATGGACGATGCATGCGAGCCGAAGCAGGCTGTCGCCGTCGCGAACAAGATCGTCTCGCAGCATATCCAGTACGTCATCGGCCACGTGTGCTCGGGCTCGACGATTCCCGCTTCGGATATCTACGAGAACGAAGGCGTCGTCATGGTCACGCCGTCGGCCACCGCGCCGCAGCTCACCCAGGGCAAGAAGCGCCAGTTCATCTTCCGCACCATCGGCCGCGACGACCAGCAAGGTCCCGCTGCTGCCGCGTACATCATCAACAAGGTCAAGCCGAAGAAGGTCGCGATCCTGCACGACAAGCAGTCGTACGGCCAGGGCATCGCAACTTCGGTGAAGGGCGCGCTCGACAAGGCGCACATCCCCGTCGTCGTGTTCGAAGGCATCAACGCGGGCGATTCGGATTATTCCGCAATCGTCACGAAGCTCAAGTCGCAAGGCGTGGACTTCGTCTACTTCGGCGGTTACCACCCGGAAATGGGCCTGCTGCTGCGCCAGTCGCGCGAACAAGGTGTGAAGGCAACGTTCATGGGGCCCGAGGGCGTGGGCAACAAGGACGTGACGGCGATCGCCGGTCCGGCTTCGGAAGGCATGCTCGTCACGCTGCCCGCGGACTTCTCCGCCGATCCGGCCAACGCGAAGCTCGTGAAGGCATTCACCGACGCAAAGCGCGACGCCAACGGTCCGTTCCAGATGCCGTCGTACGCAGCGGTCCAGGTGATCGCCAACGGCATCGCGGGCGCGAAGAGCACCGACCCGACCAAGGTTGCGGCCTACCTGCACAAGAACGCGTTCAACACGCCGATCGGCAAGGTGGAATTCGACGCGCAGGGCGACCTGAAGGCCTTCCGCTTCGTCGTCTACACGTGGCACAAGGACGCCACGAAGACCGCCGCCAACTAATCGCGGCGTGTCACCGGGACGCCCTGCTCCTCGTTGCGATGGGCGGGGCGTTTTCGAATCCGGGCTTGACCGGTTTTATCGGTGTTGTCGCCGCAAGGCTTTCGCATGAATGATTTTCTTCCGCAGTTCACCCAGCAGCTCGTCAACGGGCTTACGCTGGGCGCGATCTATGCGCTGATCGCCATCGGCTACACGATGGTCTACGGCATCATCGGCATGATCAACTTCGCTCACGGCGAGATCTACATGATCGGCGCCTATGTGGGTCTCGTCACGCTCACGGCCATCGGCACGTCGGCGGGCTATCCGTTGCCGCTCGTCTTGGGCGCGGCGCTCATCGTCTCGGTGCTCGTCACGGGGCTCTACGGTTTCGCGGTCGAACGCGTGGCGTATCGGCCGTTGCGCGGCGGGCCGCGTCTCGTGCCGCTCATCTCCGCGATCGGCATGTCCATCTTCCTGCAGAACTACGTGCAGATCGGGCAGGGCGCGCGCGATGTGTCGGTGCAGGAACTGATCTCCGGCGCGCTCGAATTCAACATGGGCGGCAACTTCGACGTGACGATTCCGTATGCGCGCATGTTGATCGTCGGCGTGACGCTCGTGCTGATGATCGCCCTGACGCTCTTCATCACCCGTTCGCGCATGGGCCGCGCCTGCCGCGCCTGCGCCGAAGACATGAAGATGGCCAATCTGCTCGGCATCGACACGAACCGCGTGATCTCGCTCACGTTCGTGCTCGGCGCGATGCTGGCCGCCGTGGGCGGCGTGCTGATCGGCCTCACGATCGGCAAGCTCAATCCGTATATCGGCTTTATCGCGGGCATCAAGGCTTTCACGGCGGCAGTGCTCGGCGGCATCGGCAGCATTCCGGGCGCGATGCTCGGCGGCGTGCTGCTCGGCCTCGTCGAAACCTTCGCTTCGGGCTACATGCCGGCGGAGTACAAGGACGTGGTCGCGTTCGGCCTGCTCGTGCTCGTGCTGCTGTTCCGTCCCACCGGCCTGCTCGGCAAGCCGGACGTCGAAAAGGTGTGAGGACGTCATGAGTCAAACCGTTCCTGTTTCCGTGGGCGCACAACGCGCGTACGGCGCCTCGTCTTCGCAGACCGTCAAGGGCGCGTTCGCCGCCGCACTGGCGACGATCATCCTCACCGCGCCGATTCTCGGCCTGCAACTCACGCTCGACGGCTATCAAGTCGCGCTGCACCAGCATTGGCGGCCCGTCTGGATCGCCGCTGCGATTGTGTTCGTGTTTCAGCTTGTCAAGCCGCTCTTCAAGCGCGCGACGCTCGGCGTGCGCCTGCCCGCGCTGCCCGCGCCCGGCGCGAAACAGCAGCGCGTGGCGATCTGGGCGCTGCTCGCGTTCGGCTTCGTGTTCGCCTTCATCGGCTCGCGCGGCGCCGTGGACGTCGCGACGCTCGCGCTGATCTACGTGATTCTCGGCCTCGGCCTGAATATCGTGGTGGGTTTCGCGGGTCTGCTCGATCTCGGCTACGTCGGCTTTTACGCGGTCGGCGGCTACACGTATGCGCTGCTCAACCAGTATTTCGGGCTTACGTTCTGGGAGTGCCTGCCGCTCGCAGCCCTCGCATCGGCCACGTTCGGCTTCCTGCTCGGCTTTCCGGTGCTGCGTCTGCGCGGCGACTATCTCGCGATCGTCACGCTCGGCTTCGGCGAAATCATTCGCCTCTTGCTGAACAACCTCACGACCATCACCGGCGGACCCGACGGCATTTCGGGCATTCCGAAGCCGACCGTGTTCGGTATCGAAATGGCGCGTCACGCGAGCGTGGAAGGCGCGAAGACATTCCATGAGCTGATGGGCTGGGAATACAACGGCGAGCACATGGTGATCTTCCTTTATCTGCTCGCGCTCGTGCTGGTTGCGTTCACACTTTTCGTTACGAGCCGCCTGTTGCGCATGCCGATGGGCCGCGCATGGGAAGCGCTGCGTGAGGACGAGATTGCGTGCCGCTCGCTCGGGCTGAACCCGACGCGCGTGAAGCTCTCCGCATTCACGCTTGGTGCTTCGTTTGCGGGTCTCGCCGGAGCGTTCTTTGCAGCGCGCCAGGGGCTCGTCACGCCCGAGTCGTTTACGTTCATCGAATCGGCGCTGATTCTCGCGGTGGTCGTGCTCGGCGGCATGGGCTCGCAACTGGGCGTGGTGCTCGCGGCGGTCCTGCTGACCGCGCTGCCGGAGGTGGCGCGCGGCTTCGCCGAGTACCGGATGCTGATATTCGGCCTCGTGATGGTGCTGATGATGATGTGGCGTCCGCAGGGTCTTCTGCCAGCGAGCCGTCCGCATGTGGAGTTGCCGCGATGAGCGCAGAACAGTTGTTGAAAGTATCGGGCCTGCAAATGCGCTTTGGCGGCCTGCTCGCCGTCGACGGGATTGAATTCGATGTGCGCGCAAACGAAGTGTTCGCGATCATCGGCCCGAACGGCGCAGGCAAGACGACGGTGTTCAACTGCGTCGGCGGTTTTTATAAACCCACCGCGGGCGACATTCGTCTGCAGGGCCATGCGATCACCGGTCTGCCGAGCCATCAGGTAGCGCGGCGCGGTCTCGTGCGCACGTTCCAGAATATTCGTCTGTTCCGGCAACTCACGGTGCTGGAGAACCTGATGGTTGCCCAGCATCTCAAGGTCAACCGCAACATCCTGAGCGGCCTGTTCACGACGCCCGCGTATCGCCGCGCCGAGCGTGCGGCGCTCGAACACGCAGCGCAGTGGCTTGAGCGTGTGGGCCTGACGAGCGTGGCGAACCGCGAGGCGGGCACGCTCTCGTACGGTCACCAGCGTCGGCTCGAAATCGCGCGCTGCATGATTACCCGGCCGCGCCTCTTGATGCTCGACGAACCCGCCGCGGGCCTGAACCCGCAGGAGAAGATCGAACTGCAGGAGATGGTGGATGGATTGCGCAACGAATTCGGTATTTCGGTGCTCCTGATCGAACACGACATGAGTCTTGTGATGGGCGTGTCGGACCGCATTCTCGTGATGGAGCACGGCAAGCCGATCATGATCGGCAAACCCGACGAAGTGCGTAACGACCCGCGCGTGATCAAGGCGTATCTCGGAGAGGACTGATGCTGAAGCTGGAAAAGGTCCATACCCACTACGGCGCGGTGGAAGCGCTCGCGGGCGTGTCGATCGAAGTGAACAAGGGTGAGATCGTCACGCTGATTGGCAGCAACGGCGCGGGCAAGACGACGCTCATGATGACGGTGTGCGGCACGCCGCGCGCCTCGTCGGGGCGCGTGTCGTTCGAAGGCGAGGACATCACGCGCACGCCGACGCACGAGATCATGCGGCTCGGCATGGCGATTTCGCCGGAAGGCCGCCGCGTGTTCCCGAGCCTCACGGTGCTCGAAAATCTGCAGATGGGCGGTTTTTTCTCATCGCACGACGAGATCGAGGCCGGCATCGAGCACGTCTTTACGCTGTTTCCGCGGCTGAACCAGCGCGCGAAGCAGCGGGCCGGCACGATGTCGGGCGGCGAACAGCAGATGCTCGCAATCGGCCGCGCGCTCATGAGCCGTCCGCGTCTCTTGCTGCTCGACGAACCCACGCTCGGTCTCGCGCCGCTCGTGATCGCGCAGATCTTCGACATCATCCGCACGATCCGCGATGAAGGCGTAACGGTGTTCCTCGTCGAGCAGAACGCGAACAAGGCGCTTCATGTGGCCGATCGCGGCTATGTGCTGGAGAACGGGCACGTCGTGCTCGCCGACACTGCGGACAACCTGCTAGCGAACGACAACATCAAGCGCGCCTATCTAGGCGGCTAGTTTTGCCCACGGCAGCGGCCGATCGGTAAGCCTTCGGTCTTTGCAAGCTGTACGCCACGCCCGCGCGTGCCACCGTTCCAGAAACGGCGACACGCGCGGGCGTTGTCGTTGGTGCTCGTTGTTGTTAGTTGGGCGGCGCAACAAATTCTCATCCTCGAATTCAATGAACGGGAGTAGAGGGCTATTCCTTCATTCAGCTTTCAATTCGATGCGGTTGGATTTTCGCTTTGAAAAGATGCATGCTCATAATTGGACAAGCGGGCCGCGCTCACCATAATTGAGCGTCCCTGAGTGCGCGCCACCTATCGAGTGGCCGAAGAGGCTGTGCGCGCGTTTTACCGCGTGTCTTACCGCGTGTTTTACCGGAGAATCACTGGATGTCTGAAGAGTATGAAGTGCACGGGCCGCACGATCACGCGGTTGAACATGCCGCCAGCGGTCACGGCGCACATGGCGAAACCGATTCGTTCGCGGGCCGTATGGCGGTGATGACGGCGATTCTCGCGTCGATCGGCGCGATCTTCGCGTACCAGAGCGGGACGAGCGAAAATCTGGCGCTCTATTACAAGAACGAGGCGGCGATCCGCAAGACCGAGGCCGCGAACCAGTGGGCGTACTACCAGGCGAAAGGCGAGAAAGAAAATCTTGCGGCACTGGGTGCGGCGCTCTCGGCGAATGCAAGCGAAGCGCAGCGCCGCTTTGCTGCCGATGTCGATCGTTATCGCCAGCAGAAGGAGCCGATACGCGCGAAGGCCGAAGCCATCGAACGCGAAGTGGCGCTCGACGACGCGCGCAGCGAAACGCTCATGCACGGCCATCATCGCTGGGCGCAGGCCACCACGGCCATCCAGATCTCGATTGCGCTCACGGCGATCACGCTGCTCACGCGCCGCCGCTGGCTGCTTTACACCTCGATGGGAATGGCGGCCGGGGGCGTGGTGCTCGGTGCACTGGCGTTCTTTTCGGCCTGACTCGCCTGGCGTGTCCTGAGTTCATGCGGCGCGTGTCAGCCGCCGCAAACTATGGCCGTGAGCAGCATCGGCACGACGGTCTGCACCGTCGCATCGCTGTTGGCCTCGCTCAGCCTTAGCCGCACCGAATCTTCCGGTGCGGATACCACCACGCCATAAAGCGGTGAATCGATTTCTTTGCCGGAGCCGTGGTGAAAGAGTGCGTCGTCGTGCGCGAAGCCGAGCACCATGTAAATCGGAAAGCCGAACGCGCGGAGCTGGCGACCATGAGCGGGCCGGAATGCGTTGACCGAATTCTCCTCGACCCGGCTGGGCTTCGCATCGATCGACTTCTCGTGGATCAGCGATGAGATGAACGTATGCGGATTCGACGTGCAATCGAAGTGCTCGTCGCGATGCTCAGCGTGCGCGAATGCCGGGACCAGCATCGCAGCGAGACCCGCGAAGAGTGTGACAACGGGAGTTTTGTGCTTGCTCATAGCCGTGACGACTGAAACACCCCGGAAACTCTTTCGACATTCCGGCCGCATTCATGTTCAACGGCGCGCGGCACAAAATTTGCGCGCGTGCCTTGCCGTGCCACTGATTGTGGCACGACAGGGGGGTGCTAGTGCAAGCACGTTATCAATGTGAACCGGCTCTACAGCATCGATTTCGCCTGGGCCAGGATCTTGTCGCAGACCTGGCGCGTGGCGGCCTGCTTGAGTCCGCTGCCCGAGAGATCGAGCTTCGAGCCGTTGCCGGCGGTCAGAATGCCGCTGCTGCCTTGCTGGTAGCCGGTGTCCGTCGTGTTCGCGCCGCCCGGCAGCTTGCTGAGCAGCGAGTCCTTGACGCTGCCCGCAGCATCGGCGTTCAGATAATTGTTCTTGATGCAGTACTGGAGCAGGCCGGTCACATTGCCGACACTGTTCGACGTGACGGACGCGCCGGAAAGCGGGCTGCCGAGATTGCCGACATTGCCGAGATTGCCGAGTGCATTCCCGGCCGAGCCGCCCGTTGTGCCCTGGTTCAGCAGGTTGCCGAGCTGGGCATGTGCGGCCGACAACGGCAAGACAAGGCCGATGGCGAGCGCTGCGGCGAGGCGCGGTACAGACGTTTGCATACACGAACCTCCGAGGTGAGCCGATGATTTATCACTATAAACGGATTCGTTTATATGACGCGCCTGGGTTGCCGCAGCGTCGGACAGGGCCGTCGGCGGCGGGCGAGGTGCAACCCGCGCGGCCAGCCATGTTGTCGTTCAATGTCATCGTTCTGCCGTTGGTTGTGATCGCAACAGCACGAGATAACCGGTCGAGGGAAAATGCACGCTTTACCTGCTGCGATGGAGGCCACTCGCATACCGCCCATGCAGCGTTGCGAATCGCAAATCAGGAATAAATGCCGTACTTACAGGTGTATTTCGGCAAAAATCACGCTGTTTATGCCTTCAGTTTGTTTCTAACCGTAACACTTATTTCGGCCCTCCTCAGTGGCCGGTTTCAGGTGGTATGCTTCCTGCACAATTTCTCCCGTGCACGAGTGAGACCACGTTCTTTGCGTCACTACCGTGAATACGCGCACTTCCTGAGTGCAGCGTCTGACGCAAATGAGCCAGGCATACAAGCAAATGGTGCAACCGAGTATTCTCGCGCGAATCAACCATGATTCGCGCGCGGATGCTTTGTCACTGCAGCTCTGGTCCGGCTGCGTGGAGAACAGCATGAATTTCGAAGAACTGAGCGATGACGAGTGGATGATGGTGTCGTCGCTCGTATCCGATGAACCGCCTATTCGAATCAATCGCCGCGGCCGGCCTCGTGCGGAGCCGCGGGTTGTGGCCAATGCGGTGTTGTGGATTTTGACCACGGGTGAATCGTGGTCGCGCCTGCCCGCGCGCTATCCTTCCGGGCCCACTTGCCGCCGCCGTTTCGACGAATGGCACGCGAGCGGCACGCTCGTCGAAATCGTTCAACGGCTCACACAGAGCGGGCGTAGTTTCGTCTACGTGCCCGAACCCCCGCAGCCTGTGGCAGAGACTGTCGCCGCGATTGCCGATGAAACGGATCCCGACGATGGATTGCCTGCTGTTTACTGGAAGAGTCCGGATGCATGGCAGGCACCCGCAAGCAGGGCCGATGCGCCGCTCGCCGATCCGATCGAAAGCATGACGCGCCAGCTCGTGGCCGCGGAGCCGCCCGTGCTCGCGAACGACGCGCCGCCCGCTGCGCCGGTGCACGCGCGCAAGCGCGCGCACGCACCCGTTGCACCCGCATCCGTTCCTGTACCGCGCGACGAAAGTCCCGTGGCGGCGCGTAGTCCGACGTGGACGAACCGTACGCCGCACCTGGCGCAGGTTGCCGAATGGCGCGGTTATGTGATGAAACTGACCGTGCAGCCGGTGCGCAACCGCATGTATCGCGCGGCCGTGGAGATCCTCAAGGACAACCAGCGTGTCGAGCGCTCCGGGCTAATCGGGCCGCCGTTCCAGGACCGCGACGCGGCCAAGCGTTTCGCATTGGATTGGGGGCGTGACTGGATCGAACGCGAGTGCGTCGGCGGACCTGCTGCGCAGGCCGCAGCGCCCGGTCAGCATACGGCCGGTGCGGCGGTCGCACACGCGCCAGCCAACGCGGTCGTCACGCGCACCGTACCTGTTGTGACAAACGCGGTGACGAATGCGGTGACAAGCGCGGTGACAAACGCGGTGGTGAATGCGGTGCAAAACGTGGCACCAAACGTAGTACCCAGCACGGTGGCGGACGCAGTCGCAAGCGCGATGGCAACCACGGGTGCGCCCGCCAATGCACGTCTCGTGCCGCTGCAGCGCTTTACGGCGTCCGGCGCGCTGGTGTCGGCCAACGACAGGCGCGATAGCGGCGCCGAGGCGAGCCGTTCCTCCGAGCGTCGCAGCGCCGATCCGCAATACAGACCGCGCACGCGGGCCCACGCAGGCTGATACGCGGGCCCGGTGCAGCGCGGCTCGCGGCGCATCCGCGCCGCGTTCGCTCATGCCTGGCCGCTTATTGCCGGCCATATTGATCGTCAAGACGCACGATATCGTCCTCGCCAAGGTACGAACCCGACTGCACCTCAATGATTTCGAGCGGCATTTTGCCGGGGTTTTCGAGCCGATGCGCGACGCCGAGCGGAATGTAGGCCGATTCGTTCTCGGACACGATAAAGCGCTCTTCACCACGCGTGACGAGCGCCGTGCCGCGCACCACAACCCAGTGTTCGGCGCGATGATGATGCATCTGTAGCGACAGACGTGCACCCGGATCGACGACGATGCGCTTGACCTGGAAGCGTTCGCCGCCGTCGACGCAGTCGTAATGTCCCCATGGGCGCTGCACGAGCCGATGCGTGACGGCCTCGCTGCCATGCTGCGCACGAATGCGTTGCACGACCTTCTTCACGTCCTGCGAGCGCGAACGGTCGGCCACGAGCACGGCATCCGCCGTCTCGACGACGATGAGATCCTGGGTGCCGAGGCACGCAACCAGCCGTCCATCCGAATGCGCGAACGTATCGCTGGCGCCTTCGAACATCACGCGCCCGTGCGCCACGTTGCCCTCGTCGTCCTTCGGCGACACTTGCCACACCGTGTCCCACGAACCGAGATCGGTCCAGCCCGCCGTGAGCGGCACGACCACGGCGGTTGCCACGGACGGGTCGGTCGCGAGCGGCTCCATGACCGCGTAGTCGATCGAGTTCGACGGTGCCTGCTCGAACGCTTCGCGTCCGACGCGAAAGAAGTCGCCGTCGCTACTGCCGCTTTTCGTCGCGGCGACACAGGCCTCGTATATCGCGGGCTGGAAATGGCGGATCGCCTTCAGCCACGTGGTTGCGCGCACAATGAAGATGCCGCTGTTCCACCAGTAGCTTTTCGATGCGACATACTGCTTCGCCAGCTCGAAATAGGGCTTCTCGACAAAACTGTTCAGGCGCCGCGCGCCATCGGGAGCGGCTGCGGCCAGCGGCTCGCCGACGTGAATGTAGCCATAGCCCACTTCGGGGCGGGTCGGCACGATGCCCATCGTGACGATCTGGCCCGCTGCCGCATGACGCACGCCCTCGGCCACGGCGGCCTGGAATGCGCCGAGATCGGCGAGCGCGTGATCGGCGGGCATCACGACAAGAATGCCGTCCTGCTGTTCTGCAACGACCGAAAGCGCGGCGATCGTCAGCGCGGGTGCGGTGTCGCGGCCCGCTGGCTCAAGGATGAGACGCGCACGCTTGCCTTCGTGCCGCACCTGCTCGGCGGTCGTGAAGCGATGCTCTTCGTTGCACACGATCAGCAACTGATCCGCAAGCGTGACCTGTTCGGCCAGCGCGTCGAGGCGTCCCGCCGTTTCGGCGAGCAGCGACCGTTCGCCGACGAGGTTGATCATCTGCTTGGGGTACTGCTCCCGTGACAGGGGCCACAGCCTCGAACCCGCGCCGCCTGCCAGTACCACGGGGCAGACCTGCAGTGTGCTGCGCGAATCGCTGCGTTTGGCCGCGCGCACCGTAGCTGTTGCGGAACCCGTTTCCATCATCTCGCTCTCCTGAAGAGGGTTTCGGTCAGGTCATTTGTAGCATGCTGAAATTCATGAATTAAAAGAGGGTAATTAAGAAAATGAAAAAATAACGATTTCAGCCTGACCCGGATTTTCGATTAAGCGAATTCGCGAGTAAAAAATAAAATAAAAAATGGCGGACAGGCAGAAAGGCGTTCCGGACGGGTGCGATGCCGGTAGCCTGAAATCGGTAAGAATGCGCCAGAAACGGCGCGCGCTTCGAGCCCTCCGGCAGCGAGAATCCGCAAATCTTGCCGAAAATATTCGCTTATAAAAGGCCATCCGCATAACGATACATTTGGAGATATTTTTGCGCCTTGCGGAATCAATTTTTATCGCGCCATATTAGGGTTAATTCGGATGCGATTTAACGGTGCTGGCGCGCAGTGAGCGCCGCAATCCCCAACTTGATAACGCGATGGCCACGACACAGGCCCGTGGCTGCGATTCTTTTTTTGATCCGAGGTGCCGGATATGTTTAGCGTTCTAGCCAGAATCATCGACGTTGCCGCCATTGTTGCGGGCGCGCTGGTCGCGGCCGCTTTGCATCACGGAAGGATCGTGCCGCTCAGCGACGCCGAAAGTATCGTCCTTGCGTTCAACTGCGTGCTGGCGATCTGGATGTTCCCTGCGTTCGGCATCTATCAGTCGTGGCGCGGCAAGTCGCTCTACGACCTCTTCGCCCGCGTGTGCATTGCCTGGATCGCCGCCGAAGCGACCGGCATCCTGCTCAGCTTCAGCGTACACCGCGCGGATTCGCTGTCGCGGCTGTGGCTCGGGTGGTGGGCCGTGGCTTCGGTGGTGCTCCTGATCCTGGCGAAGGCGCTCGGCTACATGGTGCTCAAGGGACTGCGCCGCGAAGGCTACAACCAGCGCGACGTGGCCGTCGCGGGCGGCGATCGCTATGGGCGTTTTCTCGTCGAGCAAATGCGCCAGCACCCGGAAGCGGGCTTTCGCCCCGTGCTGCTGTTCGATGAGGATTGCGATGCCGATGTCGAAGCCACGGTGGACGGCGTGCCGGTGGAGCGCAATCTTCCGGCGATGCTCGATCGCGTGCGCGAACACGGGATTCGCGAGCTTTGGCTGGCGCTGCCGATCTCGAAGGAGCGCACGATTCATCGCATCGTGACGGAGCTGCGCGATGACTTCGTGAATATCCGCTTCATTCCGGACGTGCGCGCGCTGGCGCTTTTCAGCCAGCCCGTCGTGGACCTGCTGGGTGTGCCCGCAATCAATCTGGCGGCGTCGCCGATCACGGATCTGCGCGTGCTGCCCAAGCGTGCGTTCGACTGGCTCTTCGCCGCGTGCGTACTTGCGGCACTCGCGCCGCTTCTCGCGGTGATCGCAGTGGCCGTGAAGTGTTCGTCGCCGGGGCCGGTGCTGTTTCGCCAGCGCCGCAAGGGGCTCGACGGCAACGAATTCGAAATCTACAAGTTCCGCTCGATGAAGATGCACGCGGAAAGCGCGGGACAGGTGACGCAGGCGCGCCGCAACGATCCGCGCATCACGCGGGTGGGCGCATTCCTGCGCCGCACGAGCCTCGACGAACTGCCGCAGTTCATCAACGTGCTCAAGGGCGAGATGTCGGTGGTCGGGCCGCGCCCGCACGCGCTCGAACACGACGACATCTACAAGAATCTCGTGCGCGGCTATATGCAGCGCTATCGCATCAAGCCCGGCATTACGGGCTGGGCCCAGGTCAACGGCTTTCGCGGCGAAACCGATCGCGTGGAAAAAATGCGCGACCGCGTCCGCTTCGATCTGCATTACATGCAGCACTGGAGCTTCATGTTCGACCTGAAGATCGTCGCGATGACGATGTGGAAAGGCTTCGCGGGACAAAACGCATATTGAGCCGGGCGGGCATGCGGCGCGCGATAGCGCCGCCGGTCCCGCCGCCGGTCACACGGTAGGCAATCGCTAATCACTTTTTTTGAGGTGTGCATGAATCTGACGATCATTGGCAGCGGTTATGTGGGTCTCGTAACGGGCGCGTGTCTGGCCGACATCGGCAACGATGTGTTCTGCCTCGATGTCGACGCACGCAAGATCGAAATGCTCAATCAGGGCGTCGTGCCGATTCACGAGCCGGGTCTGCAGGAGATCATCGAACGCAACCGCCGCGCGCGGCGCCTCACGTTCTCCACGGACGTCGCCGCCGCCGTTGCGCACGGCGACGTCCAGTTCATCGCGGTGGGCACGCCGCCCGACGAGGACGGTTCGGCCGACCTGCAATACGTGCTGGCCGCTGCGCGCAATATCGGGCGGCACATGAACGGATTCAAGGTGATCGTCGACAAATCGACCGTGCCCGTGGGCACCGCCGCGCTCGTGCACGACGCCATTGCGAGCGAATTGCGCAAGCGCGGTAAATCGCACATGTTTTCTGTGATGTCGAATCCCGAGTTTCTGAAAGAAGGCGCGGCGGTGGAAGATTTCGCGCGGCCCGATCGTATCGTGCTCGGCTGCAATGACGACATGCAGGGCGAGCGCGCGAAGGAAATGATGAAGCGCCTGTACGCGCCGTTCAACCGCAATCACGAACGCACGCTGTATATGGACGTGGCGTCGGCTGAATTCACGAAATATGCGGCAAATGCGATGCTCGCCACGCGCATCTCGTTCATGAACGAACTCGCGAACCTGGCCGACCGCGTGGGGGCCGATATCGAATCGGTGCGCCGCGGCGTCGGTTCCGATCCGCGCATTGGCTACGATTTTCTGTATGCGGGTTGCGGTTACGGCGGCTCGTGCTTTCCGAAGGATGTGAAAGCGCTGATGCGCACGGCGGAAGATTTTGGCGACCCGCTGCAGATTCTCCGCGCGGTCGAATCGGTCAACAACGCGCAAAAGCTCGTCCTCGCGCAAAAGATCGTCACGCGCTTCGGCTCGGACCTGAGCGGAAGGACCTTCGCTGTCTGGGGGCTCGCGTTCAAGCCGAATACCGACGACATGCGCGAAGCGCCGAGCCGCACGCTGATCGCCGAACTGCTTGCGCGCGGTGCGATCGTGCGCGCCTACGACCCGGTTGCGGGCGGCGAGGCACGGCGCGTGCTCGCACACGATCTGGCGAACGTGCCCGAGCAGGCCGCGCGGCTCACGTTCGCAAGCGATGCGATGGATGCCGTCGACGGCGCCGACGCGGTTGTCATCGCAACTGAATGGAAGGCATTCAAGGCGCCCGATTTCGACGTGCTGAAAGCGCGGCTGAAGTCGCCGATCGTATTCGACGGCCGCAATCTTTACGATCCGCCCGCGCTTCAGGAACTCGGCATCGAATATCACGCCGTGGGCCGTGCGAGCGCGACGCATTCGGCCCGCGCACGCGCCGAGTCCGCTGTGCGGACCCAGGCCGCGTAATCGCAGCGCTTACTGCAATAACGGGAAACAACGGGCAACAAAGGGGCCGCCATGTTTCAGGACGTGTTGATTGTCTGTCACGCGAACGTCTGCCGCTCGCCGGCGGCGGAGCAACTGTTTCGTGCGGTTTCGCGCGAATGCGCCGGCGCGCGCAAGCACGCGTTCCATTCGGCGGGCATTCACGCGAAGGAAGGCGCGGACATGGATCCGGTAATGCAGCGCCTGCTCGAAGAACGCGGCGTGGCGGTGGGCGAGCATCGCGCGCGCCGCCTGACGCGGCGTCTCGTGCGCGCCGCCGACCTCGTGCTCGTCACGGAGCGCAAGCAGGTATCCGTGATCGAGCGCATCGAACCCACCGCGCGCGGCAAAGTGTTCGCGCTCGGCAAGTGGGAAAACTCGGATGTCGCGGATCCGCACGGCCTCGATGAGGGCGTGTATTGCGACAGTCTCGAACTGATGGATCGTCTGGTGAAGGGATGGATGGGCCGAATATGCTAAGGAAAAAACTCACTGTAGTGCTGGCGCTGAGCGCGTTCGTTTCGGCGTGCTCCACGGCGCCCGGCAACTACCTCGATACGTCGCGATTGCACGAGGAACCGTCGAACCAGCCGAAACAGCAGTTGACGGTGCATCTGATCGACTCGCAACTCGTGATGCAGCAGGCCCAGGGTGCGGCGACGCCGCAGGTCATGCCGCCATCGCGCTATCAGGACGCGGCGAATTACACCTATCACATCGCGCCGCAGGACATCCTCGGCGTGACGGTCTTCGATCATCCGGAACTCACGACGCCGCAGGGCTCGACGTTCTCGGCGGGCGGCAACACCACGCAGACCGTGGGTCAGGCGCTCTCGCAGCCCTATACGAGCGCGCTGCCGGGGCAGGCCGATCCATACGGGCAGACGGTCGCTGCGGACGGAACGATCTACTTCCCGTTCGTCGGGCGCGTGCGCGCGGCGGGCAAGACGCCGAGCCAGTTGCGCGACCAGCTCGCGTCAGGACTCGCGCCGTACGTGAAGAACCCGCAGGTGGACGTGCGCGTGCTCGCTTACCGCAGCCAGAAAGTGCAGGTGACGGGCGACGTGAAGACGCCGGGTCCGCTCGCCATGAGCGACGTGCCGCTGACGCTCGTCGATGCGATCACGCGCTCGGGCGGCACGACCGACAACGCCGACATCAACCGCGTGCGTCTCACGCGCGGCGGCAAGCTCTACGTGCTCGACGCGGACCGCATGCTCGATGGCGGCGATGCGAGCCAGAACGTGATGCTTCAGGACGGCGACGTCATCAACATACCGGATCGCACGGATAGCCGGATCTTCGTGATGGGCGAGGTGAAAACGCCGACGCAGACGAGCCTGATCCGCGGAAAACTCACGATTGCCGATGCGCTCACGCAGGCGGGCGGCATTCTCGACACCGATGCGAACCCGCGCCAGGTCTTCGTGATGCGCGGGATGAAAGACAACCCCACTCAGCCGGATATTTACCGGCTCGACATGACGCAACCGGACGCGATCATGCTTTCGTCGCAATTCCAGCTCAAGCCGCTGGATGTCGTGTACGTCGGCACGGCCGCCTCGGCTACCTTCAACCGCGTGTTGCAGCAGGTGCTGCCGACCATCCAGACCGTTTTCTATCTCAAGCAGATCGCGAAGTGATGCGTGTGCTGCCTCAGTACGAAGACGAACACAGTCAGGAGCAACACTTACTCATGGGGATCGAAACGTGAGCATGCAAATCATCCCGCAGGCGGCCCCGGCGGCTCGCACCGAAGAAGAGGACGTGGTCCTCGGCCAGCTACTGCGCGTCATACTCGACGACATCGGCTGGCTTATCGCCATCGCGGCGGCTGTGATCGGCATCGCCGTGTTTTATTGCTACGTGGCGAAGCCGGTCTATACGGCCGATACCCAGGTTCGCGTCGAGCCAGCCGACTACACGTCACAGGCGCTTACGCAAACGCAGACCGGCGCGGCGATCAATAGCGGATCGTCGGCGTCGCTGCCGACCGACGCCGAAATCGCGATGATCAAGAGCCGCAGCGTGGTCGAGCCGGTTGTCGACAAGTTCAAGCTGAACTTCTCCGTCACACCCGTCTCGCTTCCGGTGCTCGGCAATCTGGCGAACCGGCTTGCAACGCCGGGTACGCCCGCGAAACCATGGCTCGGCCTCGACAAGTTCGCGTGGGGCGGCGAAATCGCCGACATCGATTCGATCGACGTGACGCCTGCGCTCGAAGGCAAGAAGCTCACATTGACGGCCTTGTCGAACGGACGCTTCGTACTGCACAGTCCAGACGGCGAGCGCCTGCTCGAAGGCGTGGCGGGCGAAACCGCGCAGGGCAATGGCGTGACGCTGCTGGTGAACAAGCTGGTTGCGCGCCCCGGCACGCGTTTTACCGTGGTCCGCATGAACAACCTCGACGCGATCACGGCATTCCAGAACGCGATCACGGTGCAGGAAGAGGGCAAGCAAACGGGCGTGATCGACATCTCGCTTGAAGATACCGATGCCGTGCGGGCGGCTGAAATCGCCAATGCGCTTGCGCAGTCGTATCTGCGCGTGCACGTTGCGAGCAAGCAGGCCGACGCCAGCAAGATGCTCGACTTCCTGCGCAGCGAGCAGCCGCGCCTGAAGGCCGACCTCGAAAACGCCGAAGCCGCGCTCACGGCGTATCAGAGCAAATCCGGCTCGATCAACGCGAGCGACGAGGCGAAGATCTATCTGGAAGGCAGCGTGCAGTACGAGCAGCAGATTTCCGCCCTTCAATTGCAGATCGCTTCGCTGCAACAGCGTTTTGGCGACGCGCATCCGGTGCTCATCGCCGCGCATAAGCAGCTTGCCGAACTGGAAGGCGAACGCGCCAAATACGACACGCGCTTTCGCGATCTGCCCGCGACGGAAGTTAAAGCCGTGCAGCTGCAACGCGACGCCAAGGTGGCCGAAGACATTTACGTGCTGCTGCTGAACCGTATTCAGGAGCTGGCGGTTCAGCGCGTGGGTACGGGCGGCAATGTGCATATCGTCGATGCGGCGATGCGTCCGGGCAAGCCTGCGAAGCCGAAGAAACTGCTGATCATTTCGGCCGCGTCGCTGCTCGGCCTGATTGTCGGCACGGGCTTCGTGCTGATGCGCCGCAATATGTTCAAGGGCATCGTCGACGCGGACCAGATCGAGCGCGCATTCCAGTTGCCGGTTTTTGGCCTCGTGCCGATGTCCACGGAGCAGACGGCGCTCGAAAAGCGTGCGCCCGTGCGCGGCGGCACGCGCATGCGCGAAGTGCTCGCCAACGTGCACCCGAAGGACCTCACGGTCGAAAGCCTGCGGAGTCTGCGCACCTCGCTGCAATTCAGCGTGATGGACGCGCGCAATCGCGTGGTGATGCTGACGGGTTCGGTGCCCGGTGTCGGCAAGAGCTTTATCACCGCGAATCTGGCCGTGCTGCTTGCGCACTCGGGCAAGCGCGTGCTGATGATCGACGGCGACATGCGGCGCGGCACGCTGGAACGCTACCTCGGCGGCTCGCAGGAGAACGGTTTTTCCGAACTGCTCTCCGGCCAGATCTCGCTCGATGAATCCATTCGCTCGACCGAAGTGGACAACCTGCATTTCATCTCATGCGGGCGCCGTCCGCCCAATCCGTCCGAACTGCTGATGTCGCCGCGCCTTGGCCAATATCTCGAAGGGCTGTCGCAGCGCTATGACGTGCTGCTGATCGACACGCCGCCGGTGCTTGCCGTGACCGACGCCGCCATCATCGGCGGACATGCGGGCTCGACGTTCCTCGTGCTGCGCTCGGGCATGCATTCGGAAGGCGAGATTGCCGATACGCTCAAGCGTCTTCGCAATGCGGGCGTGCGTGTGCAGGGCGGCATTTTCAATGCGGTGCCGCAGCGTGCGCGCGGCAGCTATGCGTACGGTTATGCAGCCGCGCAGGAATATTTGAGCGCCTGATTCATGGATCGACATCACCTAACCTTTGAGCGCGCCATTCGCGTGACCGTACTCGTGCCAACGTATCGCCGTCCCGAGGATCTGGCGCGATGCCTGTCCGCACTGCTGTGCCAGGCGCGCTCGCCGGAGCAGATCGTCGTGGTCGCGCGTGCCGACGATGAAGCGACGCACGCGTGCCTCGCCGAACATGTCACGCCGCGCGTGCTGAACGTGGAGGTGGCGATCGTCGACGCGCCGGGACAGGTGGCCGCGCTCAATCGCGGGCTCGAGGCCGCCACGGGCGACGTGATCGCGATCACCGACGACGATGCCGCGCCGCGCAGCGACTGGGTCGCGCGCATCGCCCAGGCGTTCGAGATCGACCCGAAGCTGGGCGCGCTCGGCGGACGCGACTGGGTCCACGAAGCGGGGCGCGTGCTCGACGGCGAGCGCGAACTGGTCGGCAAGCTTCGGCCTTCGGGCCGCATCGTCGGCAATCATCATCTCGGCGTGGGCAAGGCGCGCGAAGTCGATCTGCTCAAGGGCGCAAACATGAGTTACCGGCGCGCGGCAATCGGCAGCCTGCGTTTCGATGCGCGTTTGCGCGGCAGCGGCGCGCAGACGCACAACGACATGGCCTTCAGCATGGGCGTGAAGCGCGCGGGCTGGAAGCTCGTCTACGACCCGCTCGTCGCCGTCGATCACTACCCCGCGCCGCGTCCCGGCGAAGACGCGCGCAACGCGCAGACGCTCGCGTCGATGCGCAACGCCGCGTTCAATCTGCATCTGATCCTGCGCGGCCATCTTTCGCCGCTGCATCGCGAGGCCGCATGGTGGTGGTATGCGCTCGTCGGCACGCGTGTTTATCCGGGGCTGCTGCACGCCGGACTCGGCGCGCTGCGCGCCGGATCGCCGGGCGACGCCTTCGCGCGCTGGCGCGCGGTGCGCAACGGCGCACGCGAGGCGCGCCGCGCGCTTGCCTGGCGCGCGGCCCACGATTACACGGAGGACCCTGAATGAGTAGTACGCAAGTCCACGTTCATCTTTTTTACGGCGCCGATCCGCGCCGCTATCGCAAGGGCGAGAATATCGGCAGCCTGTACGGTTACCATCACGCCCAATCCCCTGAATTCGCGCTCGATTATTCGCGCGATACCGACGAACGCGCACCCGTGCGTTTTTTGCGCCGCGCACTGAAGACGGTGTGCGGCTTCGATTTCATTCATACGTGGCGCAATCGCCGTGCAATTCTGCAATCGGACGTGATCTGGACGCACACGGAGCAGGAGCATCTGGCCGTGGCGCTGCTCTTGCTGATGCATGCACGCAAGGGCGGGGAGCGCCCGCTCTTGCTCGCGCAGAGCGTGTGGCTGCTCGATCGCTGGACGGGCTACAGTGCGCTGCGTCGCGCGTTCTATCGCAAGCTGCTCGCGCGCGCCGATCTGCTCACCACGCTGGCAAGCGAAAACGCGGCGCTCTGCGGGCGCTATTTCGGCCGCGAAGCGCGCCGCGTGCTTTACGGCCTGAATACCGGCGATTTCCCGCTGCGCCCGCCCACGCACTGGCTGCCGCATGGGCCGGTGCGCATCGCTGCCATCGGCAACGATCGCGACCGCGACTGGACGACGCTCGTTGGCGCGCTGGGCAACGACCCGCGCTATGAAGTGCGCATTGCCACGCGCCGTCGCATGCCGTCCTCGGCGCGCGCGTCGAATGTGGAGATCGTGCGCGTATCGGGCCTGACGCAACAGCACGCGCTTTACGAGTGGGCCGATCTGATCGTTGTGCCGTTGCGCCAGAACACGCACGCCTCCGGTATCACCGTCATGCTGGAGGCCGCCGCGCTCGGCAAGCCGATGATCGCGACGAAGGTCGGCGCGCTCGACGATTATTTCGACGAGCAGGCTGTCTCCTGGGTCGAGCCGTTCAATCCGCAGCAATTGCGCGATGCGGTGAATGCGTTGGCAACGAATCCGGCGCGCGCGCTCGATCAGGCCCGCGCCGCCTGCGAGCAATTGCGCACGCGCGATCTGACGACCCAGCACTTTGCCGGGCAGCACGTGCAACTCACGCGCGAAATGCTGCTTGCACGCGACGCGCAGTACGCGCGCACGGCGGCGGGAACGTCGTCTGCCGCGCGCGGACTGCCGCGAGGGATGTGACGATGCGACTGCCGCCCGCCATGCCTCGCCCTGTTCCCGTTCCAGGTCCCATCCCCGGTCCTGCGCCCGCCGTCATGGCGATGCCCATGCCGCCGCGCGCGCCGGCGCGCAAGCCGTCCGGCCTGCGTCGCGCGATGAGCCGCGATACGTTGGCGCCGCTTGCACTGTGGCTCTTGACGGCGCTGCTCGTGGTCGCGCACCAGGGCTCGGTGCTCACGGTAGCGTTCCCGGTGCTCGCGGTGATGACCGGCCTGTGGCTCTACTTCGTGAATCCGGTGCGCTATATCGGCTTCATGTGGTGGCTGTGGTTTCTGAGTCCGGAAGTGCGGCGTCTCGCCGACTACGGCAAGGGCGCGTTCACGCCGACAAGCCTGATCCAGGTTGCGCCGCTCGCCGTCACGATGATCAGCGGCATTTCGTTGCTGCGCTACTACCCGTTGCTCGCGCAACGGCGCGGCCTGCCGCTCCTGCTCGCGCTGGCCGGTATCGGCTATGCGTTCGTGGTGGGCGTGGTGGCGAGCGGCCCGGCCGCCGCCGTCTACGATCTTGCGAACTGGCTTTATCCGCTTCTGATCGGCTTTCACATCATGGTGCTCACGCGCCAGTATCCCGAGTCGCGCGACACGATCGTCAATACGTTCATCTACGGCATGCTCGTCATGGGCATTTATGGTCTCGTGCAGTTTTTCGTGATGCCGCCGTGGGACGCGATGTGGATGATCGGTTCGGACATGAATTCGCAAGGCGACCCCGTTCCCTACGGCGTGCGCGTGTTCAGCACGATGAATTCGTCCGGCCCGTTTGCGTTCGCGATGATGGGCGCGATGGTATTCGTGATGGCGGCGAAGCACCGCGTGCGCTGGATCGCAGCAGCCCCCGGTTTCTTTGCGTTCGCGCTGTCGCTCGTGCGTTCGACGTGGGGCGGCTGGGCGATTGCGATGCTGATCCAGTTGATGAAATCGAGCAACCGCGTGCGCGTGCGAATCATCATCAGCGCAGTCGTTCTCGCGGGCGTGTGCGTGCCGCTGCTGACCGTTGGCCCCGTGGCGGACCGTATGCAGCAGCGCCTCAATACGCTCGCGAACCTCAGCAACGACCAGAGCTACGAAGCGCGCAACCAGTTCTATGCGGACTTCGCGAAGACCGCGTTTACCGATGTGACGGGCGAAGGCCTCGGCGCGACGGGCGCCTCGACGAAGCTCTCGAGCAACAACGGCCAGCTCGGCAAGTACGGCAGCTTCGACAGCGGTGTGATGAACATCCCGTTCGTGCTGGGCTGGCCGGGCACGCTGCTCTACATGTCGGGCGTGTTGTGGCTGCTGGCGCGCGCGGTGCGCGTCGCGCTGCGCATGCCTGAAGACCGCTACGTGTGCGCGTGCCTGAGTCTCGCGTTGTCGATCTTCGCGATGCTCGTGTTTACCAATTCGCTGGTCGGCACCGGTGGCCTGCTGCTGTTTTCCAGCGTGTTTTCCATACTCAGCGCGGGGCACTGGCACAAGCTGACCCGGCGCGAGACCCTCTTTACGGAGGTTATCGATTGAGAGTCGCAATCGTCACGCACGTCGTGCGCCATAACGACGGCCAGGGGCGCGTCAATCACGAGATCGCGCGCGCCGCGCTGGAAGAGGGATTCGACGTCACGCTGATCGCATCGCACGTCGCGCCCGAACTGCTCGCGCATCCGAAGGTGACATGGGTGCGCGTGCAACCGTCGCGCGCATGGCCGACCAATCTGCTGCGTCAACAGGTGTTCGCGCTGAAGAGCGCGCTGTGGCTGCGCCAGCATCGCGCCGAATACGATGTCCTGCATGTGAACGGCTTCATTACCTGGGCGCGCGCCGATGTCAACACAGCCCACTTCGTGCACGGCGGCTGGGCGCGCAGCCAGTATTACCCGTTCGGCCTCACGCGTGGCGTGTGGTCCGCCTACCAGTTCGTCTACACGCGTGCGAATGCGGTGCTCGAACGCTGGGCGTATCGCCGCTCGCGCGTGATTGCGGCCGTGTCGCGCAAGGTGGCCGACGAAATTCGTGTGTCGGGCGGCAATCCGGTGGAGCGGCTCGATGTGATTTACAACGGCGTCGATACGCAAACCTTCGCCTCGGCCAGCGCCGACCGGCTGAAGTTCGATCTGCCCGCCGACGCGTTCCTGCTGCTCTTCGTCGGCGACCTGCGCACGCCGCGCAAAAATCTCGGCACGGTGCTGCATGCGTTGAAGGCCTTGCCGGAGCACGTGCATCTCACGGTGGCCGGTTATCTGCCGGGCAGCCCATATCCCGCGATGGCGCGTGAACTGGGCATCGCTTCGCGCGTGCATTTTCTCGGCCTCGTGCGCGAGATGCCGACGCTGATGCGTTCCGTCGATGCCTACGTTTTTCCGTCGCGCTACGAAGCGATGAGCCTCTCGCTGCTGGAAGCGATGGCGGCCGGTCTGCCTGTCGTGACGGCGCGCACGGCGGGCGGCGCGGAGATCATCACGCCGGATTGCGGGATCGTGCTCGACGATCCCGACGATGTTGCCGCGCTTGCGCGTGCGGTGGGGCAACTCGCCGACGACACGCCGCGACGGCACGCGATGGGCAAAGCCGCGGCGCGGCTTGCGATGTCGTTCGGCTGGGCGCGCATGGCCGCGCAATACATCGCGCTGTACCGGCAAATAGCCGGCGATGCGAGCGACGTCGCGCACCGCGACGCGCACGATCTCGCCCATGCCGCAATGCCGGGCGTGCATTCGCTGCAGCTCGAAGAAACGCCCTGAATACCGCATTCAAGCAATCGGGCAGAACAAGGAAAGGAAACACGCAATGACGACTCAATCCATCCATTCGCTGCAGATTGGCATGCACTGGTTTCCCGAGCGTGCCGGTGGACTCGACCGCATGTATTACTCGCTCGTGGGCGCACTGCCGGGGGCTGGCGTTCACGTGCGCGGCGTCGTGGCCGGTTCGCCGAAAGTCGAGCAGGATAGCGGCGGGGCGATTCACGGTTTCGGCTCTGCCTCGCGTGCGCTGCCGCTGCGCCTCATGTCCGCGCGCCAGGCGCTGCGGCGCGAAATCCGGCGGCATCGGCCCGATGTGATTTCGTCGCACTTCGCGCTCTACACGTTCCCGGGCCTCGACGTGACGCGCGGCATTCCGCAGGTCTCGCACTTCCAGGGGCCATGGGCCGACGAGAGCTTCGTTGAGGGCGCAGCGACCTTGAGCCAGCGTATCAAGCACCATCTGGAGCAGTCCGTGTATGAGCGCTCGTCGCGGCTCATCGTGCTGTCGCGCGCGTTCGGCGATATCCTCACGAAGCGCTATGCGATCTCGCCGGAGCGCGTGCGCGTGGTGCCGGGCTGTGTGGACACCGCGCAGTTCGATCCGCCTTGCACGCCCGCCGAAGCGCGGCTCAGGCTGCAACTGCCGCAGGGCCGGCCGATCGTGCTCGCGGTGCGCCGGCTCGTGCGCCGGATGGGTCTCGAAGACCTGATCGATGCGGTCAAGCAGCTCAAGCCGCGTCATCCCGATGTGCTGCTGCTGATCGCCGGACGCGGACGGCTCGAGGCGGAACTGCAGCAGCGCATCAACGATGCGGGCCTTGCCGACAATGTGAAGCTGCTCGGCTTCGTACCCGACGCGCATCTGCCGTCGCTTTATCGTGCTGCGACGTTGAGCGTCGTGCCCACGGTCGCGCTCGAAGGATTCGGCCTGATTACCGTCGAATCGCTTTCGGCGGGCACGCCCGTGCTCGTGACGCCGGTGGGCGGGCTGCCGGAAGCGGTGGCGGGTCTCTCGCAGGATCTCGTCTTGCCCGCCACGGGCGCGGACGCCGTTGCGGACGGCGTCGACTCAGCGCTCTCGGGCAGGCTGAAGCTGCCCGATGCGCAGGCTTGCCGCGACTACGCGCGCAATCATTTCGATAATGCGGTCGTCGCGAAGCGGGTGGCGGAAGTCTATGCGGAGGCGATCGCCGCAGCGAATCGCGGCGTGCAGTAAGGGAAAAGGGGCACGCTGTGCCCCTTTCAACATTCTTCGGCGCGCGTGTGTCTATCGCGCGCCTGCATCAAAACGTTTCAGGGCGCTCGTTGCGCGCGAGGTCGGCGGTCACCATCATCTGGCACAACTGTTCAAGCGAGGTGCGGGCTTCCCAGCCGAGTTCCTCGCGCGCCTTGCTCGCATTGCCGATCAGCAGATCGACCTCGGCGGGGCGATAGAAGCGCGGATTGACGCGCACGAGCTGGCGTCCCGTGGAGATGTCGACGGCCGTTTCGCGTTCGTCGCGGCCCGACCATTCGAGTTGAATGCCGGCGGCGGCGAACGCCATCGTCACGAAGTCGCGGACGGTTTCCGTGCGGCCCGTGGCGAGCACGTAAGTGTCGGGGCGCTCGGCCTGGACCATGCGCCACATGCCCTCGACATACTCCGCCGCGAAGCCCCAGTCGCGCTTGGCGCTGAGGTTGCCCAGTTCGAGCGTGGCTTGTTTGCCGAGCTTGATTCTGGCGACAGCGTTCGTGATCTTGCGCGTCACGAATTCGTGGCCGCGCAGCGGCGATTCGTGATTGAAGAGAATGCCGCTCGTCGCAAAGATGTCGTACGACTCGCGATAGTTGACCGTCGACCAGTGCGCGAACAGCTTGGCGGTGCCGTACGGGCTGCGCGGGTAGAACGGCGTTTCTTCGTTCTGCGGCACGGCGCGCACCTTGCCGAACATCTCGGACGTGGAGGCCTGATAGAAACGAATGTCGGGATCGACCATGCGGATCGCTTCCAGCAGATTCAGCGCGCCGATGCCGGTGGCTTCGGCGGTCGTGACGGGCTGATCGAACGACACGCCGACGAAGCTTTGCGCCGCGAGGTTGTAGACCTCGTCCGCACACGAATGCTCGATGAGCCGCAGCGTGGAGCCCGAATCGGTGAGATCGTGCTCGACGAGTTCGAGTGCGGGATGGTCGAGCACGCCGAGTTCGCCCATGCGCCAGAAATTGGTGGAACTGGTGCGGCGATACGTGCCGGTGACGTGATAGCCCTTGTCGAGCAGCAGGCGGGTCAGGTAGGCGCCGTCCTGGCCGGATACGCCGGTGATAACGGCTTTGCGTCGTGCATTCATGGAATATCCCTTACGTGAGGTGATAGTGAGTCCGATGGTGAATCCTGTTGTGAGTCAGATCGGTGATGAATCAGGACCGTGTGCCCGAAGTGCGCGCCATGGCGGTGGCGTGCGGCTGCGTGGTGTGCGCCGCGCGTGGACCGCGTGTCAGGCGCTTTTCGAAAAGGAACCAGCTGGCGCTCGCATAGACGAGCGTAAGCGCGAGCGCGATAACGGCGCTCTCCACGCGTCCATGTCCGAGCCGCCACACGGCGTACAGGAGCGTGAGGTGAATGAGGTAGATCGTGTAGCTGATCGTGCCGAGATAAACGAGTACGGGATTCGACAGGGCACGCCGCACGATGCCTTTCGATTGCAGCGCGACGACGACCAACGATGTGCAGAGCACGAGAGAGACGCTATAGAGCATCGCGTTCGAAAGCGGCGTATTCGCGGCGCGAAAGCGAGGGTAGTGCAGATGCAGCCATGCGAGCACGGCGAGTGCGGTGAAAAAGAAAATCGCGGCGGGCACTTTGAAGCGTTCGAGCGCGTCGCGATCGCGCTGCACGACTATCGCAAGCAGTGCGCCCGCGGCGAGCAGATCCATGCGGAACGGCGTGAGATAGTAGATCGGCCAGAACGAGTCGAACCACGGCGTGGCGATGGCGCGCAGCACAGGCACGATCACGATCAGCGCCATGGCCACGACGGCCAGCAGTCGTCGCGGCAACAGCAGCACCACGAAGGGCCAGAAGATGTAGAACTGCTCCTCCACGGCGAGCGACCAGAGGATGTTGAGGCTGTCGTGGCCGCTCTGCCCGAGCGCGTCGCCGATATTCGTTGCGAAGAACGCATACCAGGGCCAGAAACGTAGCCATCCGAGGCCGAACAGCAGCGACGAGACCACCATCAGCAACAGATAAGGCGGCAGGATGCGGCGGATGCGGCGCGCGTAGAAATAGCTGAAATACGACTGACCGCGCGCCTTGCGTTCGAGCAGGATGCCGGTAATCAGAAAACCGCTGAGCACGAAAAACAGATCGACGCCCATCCACAGCGGCGCGCGCAACGCGTGCTGGGCGAACACGGCCATGACGGCGAGTGCGCGCAGTCCGTCGAGCTGGACGATGCGGTGTGAAGGCGGGTTTTGAATGGCGAGGCTCTTGACGGTCATCAGGTGTCCGGTGGGTCCATACGCAGATAGTCCGGATCATTCTAAAAAGAATTAATTGGCCAAAAACCGCGAAATATATTCGCTTTGTAAATCGAGAATGAAGGCGATCTGAAGCGTGAATAGCGGGTCCTTATCGAGCGGAACAGGGTGGCACGATTTTCAGTGCGCGGTCGGTGCGAGTCAGGATCGGAAAAAAGCACCCCGATCGGCCAACGACACGGCATGTTCGACCGCATTCTCCCCATTAAGAGAGATCGGGCAGAAATAGGGTGAAAACGGGGCGAAAACGTTGAAGCATTGAATTTTTTTGAATTATTTTCGGTTTTCGACAGACGATTTTTCTCGCCGGTTGTGCGGCATGATCCGGACAGATTGCCGAGAAGCCACGGAGGAATTGCCTTGCCGTTATTGAGTCCCGGTCACCGCATGCGCAGGCCGCTGGCGCTAGCCGTACTGTGCGCGTGTATCTGCACGTCGTCGGTTCAGACAGTGGCTGCGCCGCAATTGAACGTGACCTCGTCGTGGATTGGCAATACGTATGGTTATGGCGATGGCGCGTGGACGCAGATCAATATCACCGCCATTGCCGTTACGCCTGAAGGCAAGGTGTTGACGAATGCGCCGTGGGACGAAAGCGGTGCGGAAATCAGCGCGTATCAGGACGGCAAGGTGCTCGGCTTCGCGGGCGGCACGCACGGTTGGGGCGGCAGCGGCGGCAATGCGATTGCCGTCAATAAGCGCTATCTGTATGCGGCTGTTGGCGTCGGCAATGAAAAGGGCCACCTCGTCGGAATCGGCATCTGGCCGCCGAAGGGGCATCAGTGGATCGGCATTACGCGGCGGCCACTCGACGACCCGAAGCACGCCGCGGCATTCCAGTCTTCGCCCGATCCGCTCAACCCGCACGCGCAACTCGCAGGCGCGTTTCTCAAGATCAACGACGTCACGACGGGCGCTCACGCGGATATCGGCGGCCTCGCGGCATCGGATTCGAAGCTCTATGCGAGCAACACGGCGATGAATCGCATCGAGGTGGTTGACGCCAATACGATGCAGCGCCAATCGCAGTGGGATGTCCGCGAGCCGGGGCGCATTGCGCTCGCTGGCGACGGTTCGCTGTGGGTGCTCACGGGCACGCTCAACGATCACGCGCCGCGCGTCGCGCATTATTCCGCGCAAGGCAAATTGCTCGCTGAAGACGTGCTTGCGCTGCCGACCGATGCGGTACCCGTCGATATCGCCGTGGATCCCGCGCAGCGCATTCTGATTGCGGACAACGGGCCGCGTCAGCAGATTCTCATCTACGCGCGCAACGGCAGCGGCTATATGCAAAGCGGCACGCTCGGCGAACGTGGCGGTATTTTCTCCGGCGTTGCAGGGCGTCCCGGACCTGGGCGTTTCAACGGCTTGACCGGCGTCGCTACCGATGCGCGCGGCAATATCTACGTTTCGACCAACGGCATCGGGCCGCGCCATGAAAGCATCGGTGCGGGTCTCGGCGCGACGCTCGAGAGCTATACGCCTGCGGGCAAGCGCAACTGGATCGTGGAGGGGCTGCTCTTCGTCGACGGCGCCTGGATGGACCCGTCGCGGCCGAATAGCGTCTATACCGGCAACAAGCGCTTCGAACTCGATTTGTCGAAACCGGCCGGGCAGGAATGGAAATACGCTGGATTCCTGTCCAATCGATTCCGCTATCCCGACGACCCGGTTTTTCACACCGATCAATGGCCGGGCTTGCCGACCGCGCGCGCGCTGGAGGGACACACGTTCCTCTATTTGACCGACATGTACGCCGATCACCTGAAGATCTATCGCTTCGATGCGCAGCACGACGGCGAGACGGCGATTCCCTCGGGCTTTATTGCGGGACGCGAGCGGCCGGTGCTGCACGTGCCGAATGCGCCGCCTGGCGGCGACTGGATCTGGCGCGACACGAACGGTAATGGCACGTTCGATGCGGGCGAATTCACGCGCAATCCGGGCCGCGAGAAGCTGGGCGGCGGCTGGGGCTGGTGGATCGACACGCGCGGCGATATCTGGCGCGCACGCGACGACAAGGGCATCTGGTGCTTTCGCTTCGGCGGCCTCGACGCGAAGGGCAACCCGATCTATTCGTACGACAAGCTCGACAAGTACGACGTGCCTGCGCCGTTTACCGAAGTGCATCGCGCGATCTACGAGCCGGATAGCGATTCGCTCTATGTGACGGGCTACACCGCCGATGCGCCGCACGATCCTGGTTTCTGGAAAGAAGCGGGCCGCGTGCTCGTGCGCTACGACCACTGGTCGAGCGGCCACCCGGAACAGCGCTACGTGCTGCGCCTGCCGTGGGACCCGAAAGCGAAGCCGCCTGTCACGCCGGCTGGACTGACTGTCGAAGGGCAATACGTGTTCGTGGTCGAGCCTGCGGGCAATGTCCACGTGTACGACAAAACCAGCGCGAAGGAGATCGGCACCTTCGGGCCGGGCCCGGAAGTCGGGCGCGCATCGGGCTGGGTGGACGTGCCGTTCGGCATCAGCGCGCACCGGCAGCCCAATGGCGAATATCTGGTTTTCGTCGAGGAGGATGCGCGCGGCAAGGTGCTCATGTACCGCTGGAAACCGGCCTGACGCCGCATCGAATCTGCCGCTACTGGAAACTTCATGGACAAGGGAATACTACGTAACGTCGCGATTAATCTGCTCGGTCTCGTACTGCCGACTTTCGTGTCGCTGGTCACGGTGCCTTCGTATATCCGCCTGCTCGGCGTAGAACGTTACGGCGTGATTGCGCTCGTGTGGACGTTGATCGGCTATTTCAGCGTGCTCGATCTCGGCATGAGCATGGCTGCACAGAATCAAATTTCGAAGGCGCATGCGTCCGGCGACGCCGAAGCCTGCGAACGCGTGTTCTGGAGCGCGTTCTGGCTCAATTTCACGACCGGCGTGATCGGCGGGCTGTTGATCTATTCGGGCGGCGCGCTTTATACCGCGTATTTCACGCACGTTTCGGCCGAGCTGCGCCACGAGGTGTATCTCGCGCTGCCGTGGCTCGCCGTGGCGATTCCGCTGGCGAACGTCACGTGGGTGTTTGCGGGCGCAATCAACGGCGCCGAGCGTTTCGGCATCTACAACACGAATCAGACAATCGGCACGTTCCTGTTTCAGTTGCTGCCGCTCGGCGCGGCGTGGGCCATCGCGCCGAACCTGCAGACCGTGCTCGCCGCCGCCGTCTTCGCGCGGCTCATTGCGGGCGCGATGCTCGGACGCTCCGCGCTGCGCGTGCTGAATATCCGCACGCTGCGCGCGCCGCGTTTCGATACATCGAAGGCGCTCTTCAACTTCGGCGGGTGGATGCTGATTTCGAGCATCACCACCATGGTGGCCGATTCGCTCGATCGCATGATGCTCGGCGGCGGCCTCGGCGCGCGCTTCGTCACCTACTACACCGTGCCGCAAAACCTCGTTACGCGCCTGAACCTCGTGCCGAACGCGCTCGTGCGCACGCTGTTTCCGCGTCTTTCTGCGCTGCACCGCGAACATGCCGACGAAATCGCCGCGCAGTCGCTCCAGTTTCTCAACGCGGTCTTCACGCCGGTCGCCATTGGCGCGATTGTCGTGCTCGGCCCGTTCCTGCACGCGTGGGTCGGGCCCGTGCTCGCGGAGCATGGCGCGCCCGTGGGCCGCTTGCTCATCGTCGCCGTGTGGCTGATCGGACAGGCCAGCGTGACGCGCGTGCTGATCCAGGCGCAGAACAATCCGGCGGCGACGGCGCGCGTCGGGCTCATCGAATTGCCGTTGTTCGCGGGCTTGTTGTGGCTCGGCATCAATCGCGCCGGTTTGCCTGGCGCCGCCACGGCGGTGCTGGCGCGCGCGCTGTTCGACTACCTGGTGCTGCTGTATCTCTCGCGCATTCATGCCCGCACGATTCTGGTCGACATGTTCGCGCATTTGAGCTTCCTCGCAGCCGCGCTCGCGCTCGCGTGGTGGCTGCCGGGCGCGGTCTACGCGATTGGCGCGGGCGTGGTGCTTGCGGTGGCGAATGCCGTGTGGTCGGTGGCGACCACGCCGATGCTGCGCGGCTATGCCCGTTCTCTTCTGTTTCGTTTGAATTCACGGAAAAGCGCATGAGTCACGAACTGATTGACGAAGCGGCGCCGTCCGAACGCGTCGCAGTGCCCGCTATGCGGCGCGAGGTGCCCCCTACGAAACGCGGCGAGGCCGCGCTTGTTACAGCGCATGTTACAGCGCCTGTGACCGCACTGCGGCCCGCGCCGCTCAGGCGCGCGCCGCGTGTGGCGATCGTGCACGACTGGCTCGTCACTTACGCAGGCGCGGAACGCGTGCTGGAACAGATCATCGCGTGCTTTCCCGACGCGGATCTCTTCGCCGTGGTCGATTTTGTCGACGAGAAGGATCGTGCATTTTTGCACGGCAAACAGGTTACGACGTCGTTTATCCAGAAGCTGCCGTTCGCACGCGAGAAATACCGCACGTGGCTGCCGCTGATGCCGCTCGCGATCGAGCAACTCGACGTGTCGGCCTACGACGTGGTGATTTCGAGCAGCCATGCCGTGGCGAAGGGCGTGCTGACCGGCCCGGACCAGTTTCACCTGAGCTACGTTCATTCGCCGATTCGCTACGCGTGGGACCTTCAGCATCAATACCTGAACGAATCGAATCTGACGCGCGGGCCGAAATCGGCGTTGGCGCGGCTCATTCTTCACTACATCCGCAACTGGGATGTGCGCACGGCGAATTCCGTCGATCAGTTCGTCGCCAATTCGCAGTTCATCGCGCGGCGCATTCGCAAGGTGTATCAGCGCGAAGCGCAGGTGGTGTATCCGCCGGTCGATATCGATGCGTTCGAACTCGAAACGCAGAAGGACGATTTCTATCTGACCGCGTCGCGGCTCGTGCCGTACAAGAAGATCGATCTGATTGTCGAGGCGTTTGCGCGTATGCCGGAACGCAGGCTCGTCGTGATCGGCGATGGACCGGACATGGGCAAGGTGCGCGCGAAGGCTGCGCCGAACGTGGAGATCATGGGCTATCAGTCGTTTGCCGTGCTGCGCGAGCGCATGCAGCGTGCGAAGGCTTTCGTGTTCGCAGCGGAGGAGGATTTCGGCATCTCGGTGGTCGAGGCGCAGGCGTGCGGCACGCCCGTTATCGCTTACGGCAAGGGCGGCGCACTGGAAACGGTGCGCGATATCGCGTCCGATAGTGTGCGGCCCACGGGCCTCTTTTTCGCGGAACAGCGTGCCGAGGCGATCATCGCCGCCGTCGATGCGTTCGAGCGCGAGCCAGGGCGTTTTCGCGCCGAGGATTGCCGGGCGAATGCCATGCGGTTTTCGACTGCGCAATTTCGCGAGCAACTGTTCGCGCGCGTGGCGCAAGCCGTGCCGGAGATTGCGATGCGCGATGTCGCGCGTGTGGCGCCCGCGCGTGGCGAACAGGCTGATGCCGCCGCCGTTCGCGCGCTGCGCGTGCTCGCCATCGACCAGAGCGGCGTGCTGGGCGGCGCGGAGTTGTCGCTGCTCGAAGTGGTGAAGGGGCTGCGCGCGCGCATCGAAGTGCTGCTGTTCAACGACGGACCGTTTCGCAAAGCGCTGGCTGCTGCTGGCGCACGCGTCGACGTGCTCGATTCGGGCGCGCTTCAAAACGTGCGGCGCGATGGCGGCGCCGCGCCGAGGCTCGGCGTGCTGGCCGGTGTCGCATCGCTCGTGCGTGAGACGCGCCGCCGCGCGCGCGACGCGGACGTGCTCTACGCCAACACCCAGCGTGCGATGGTGATCGGCGTGCTGGCCGGGCGGCTTGCGCGCAAGCCCGTGGTCTGGCATTTGCGCGATATCGTGAGCGAGGCGCACTTCGGTCGTGCGCAGCGCGCAATCATCAAGATGTGCGCGAAGTATGGCCTCGCGCAGGTGATCGCCAATTCGCATGCGTCCGCAGCCGCATTCGAGCAGCTCACCGGGTTCGACGCGCGCCGCATCGAAGTCGTGCACAACGGCGTCGATGAAGCGCCGTTTATCGCGCTGAAGGATGCGACGCAAAAGCAGTTGCGCGAGCAAACAGGTTTGCCCGCCGATGCTTTCCTGGTCGGCGCATTCAGCCGTCTCGCGCACTGGAAGGGGCAGCACGTCCTGCTCGAAGCGGTGCGGCGCGATACGCGCATGCATGCAGTGCTGGTGGGCGCGCCGCTGTTTGGCGAAGACGCCTACGCGGCGGAACTGCGCGCGTTTGTCGATGCACATGACTTGTCCGGGCGTGTGCACTTTCTCGGCTTTCGCCACGACATTGCAGCCTGCATGCGTGCCGTCGATGTCATCGCCCACACGTCGATCACGCCCGAGCCGTTCGGCCGTGTTGTCGTGGAAGGCATGCTGGCGGAGCGCCCGGTCGTGGCTTCGCGCGACGGCGGCGTGACCGAAATTGTCGAGCACGGCGAGAGCGGACTGCTGTGCACGCCAGGCGACGCCGCCGAACTGGCCACCACGCTGGCTTCGCTGCATGACGACGCGGCATTGCGCGCGCGTCTCGTCGCACAGGGGCTGGAACGTGCGCGTGCGCGCTTCGGGAAGGTGCAGTACGTGGAGGCAGTAGAGCGCGTGCTGAAGGATGTCGCCACGCACAGCCGGTAAAAGCGGATCGCTTTTACCGGCTGCTTTTACCGCGCCTTTTACGGCGCTTTTTAACGCGCTTTTATCGACGTCGCAACCGGTTCGTGACGTTCAGCGCGGGACGTTCGAAGAGACGGTAAAAGACCCAGGCCACCGGCAATACAGCCAGCGTAAAGCCGAACGAAGGCCAGATGGACGGCTGCAATGCCGAGCGATACAGCAGCGAGGCGAGCAGCACGAAAAGCGGCAGGTGGATCAAATAGAGCGAGTAGCTGAAATCGCCGATCTTCGCGAACACCGACGTCAAGAAGCCACCCGTCGCAGCGGGCCGTGACAGAACCTTCACGAGATAGCACGCGAAGGCGATGGCCCAAAGCTGAAATGCGCCGTACTGCCCGAAGTGAAACGCGACGCAGCCAGCTACCGCGAAAAACGCAGCGGCAGGGTAGGTGAACGCAAACCCGGCGAACGCAAACCCGGTTGACCCACGCACACGCGCTTCGGCCACCCACACGCCGAGAATCCACGAAAACCAGTACGACGTGAAAAAGATCAGGTCGTGCCGCTGGAGCGTGAGCGCCGATACGACGTTAAGGGCGGCAATGGCCGCGACGACAGCGCCGAGACCCAGGCGGCGGCGCAGTGCGAAAACGAGCGGATAGAGCAGATAGAACTGCACTTCGAGCGAGAGCGTCCACAACGCGCCGTTGGAGCCGTACGTCTTGCCCGCCACGCCTTGCAGCGAAAACAGATTGACGAAAAACGCGCGTGGCCCGATGTCGAGAATCTTGTGGCTGACCGGCGCGAGCGTGAGGCTGATCGAATCGGCCGCGAACGTGAGCAACAGCGCGGCGAGCAGCACCGGATAGATGCGCACGAAACGACGCAGCCAGAATTGCCGGGCGTCGAGCCGGAAATCCGGATTCGCGGCGAGTTTTGCGGCGCCGCTGCGATGGATGCAATAGCCGCTGATGACGAAGAAAATCGGCACGCCCGCCGATCCCCATGCCACCGGCAGCGTGAGCCAGGCCGCAATCGTGCCGGGATTGGCGAGGCTCGCGTGGGACGCATGGAACGCGCCCATGCCGATCCACGTGACCTGGCGGCAGTGGAAATACGCGACGAGCAGGGCGGCGAAGCCGCGCAGCGCTTCGATCGCGTGCTCGCCCGCCAACGCAGTGGCGGCAGGACGCGCGGGCGCGGCGGGTACGGAAGATGCTCGTGGCAGAACAGTATCGAGTGCGGGATCGCTCATCGGTGTGCAGTTTTCCTGAGGTTACCTCGCGATCATAGGGATCGCCGCGCACCGAAAGTATGCGAAAGATTTTCAAAATGTATTCGTGCGACACGATTAGAAATGGCGCTCGAAAAGAGAGAAATTCATAAATAAATCGATATTGGGGGAAACGAGTTTATTTGTGGAATTTGTGGTGCTAGCTTAGAAGCATCTGTTTTTTGGTCTATGGTCGCAGGAGATTTCGATGAATCTGAATCTGCATTTGCTGGCTGGCGTTGCGGTGCTGTTGATACTCGTTGCGGTATCGGCGTACCGCGAGGCCCTCAGAAACGAGCCTATCCGCCGCGTTCGCGCGCGCTCGGGCAAATTGCCCACCATCGACGATGTCGAGTAGATGCGCATCTGAATGCGTCTGAATGCGTCTGAATGCGTCTGAATGCGCATCTGAATGGATCGGGAAATTCGTGCCGATTATCCGGCAACCATGGAAATAATTTCCGCTGATCCAGTTGAACTCAATTTCTCGAATTCCGTATGTGCCAGTTATGACCGGTAACGGCACGGAGTCGAACCCTTCAATATAAAAACGGCTGCGCCAACACAATCACCGGGGACGCCGGGCTTGCCTTGCTGCGAGGCCGTTATTCAAACGATCGATCTGGGAATGAACACCATGCTCAAAGTTACCAAAGCGGTATTTCCTGTTGCGGGTCTCGGTACGCGCTTTCTGCCCGCGACCAAGGCCAGCCCCAAGGAAATGCTGCCGATCGTCGACAAGCCACTGATCCAGTACGCAGTGGAGGAGGCGATCGCCGCGGGCATCACGGAGATGATCTTCGTGACCGGCCGCAGCAAGCGGGCGATCGAGGATCACTTCGACAAGTCGTACGAGATCGAGGCCGAACTCGAAGCGCGCCGCAAGGACAAGCTGCTCGATCTCGTTCGCAGCATCAAGCCGGGCAATGTGGATTGCTTCTACGTTCGCCAGGCCGAGGCGCTCGGACTTGGCCACGCGGTGCTGTGCGCCGAAAAGCTCGTGGGTGACGGCCCGTTCGCCGTGATTCTCGCCGACGACCTGCTTTACAGCCCCACGCCGGTCATGAAGCAGCTCGTGAACGTGTTCAACCACTATCACAGTTCCATTGTGGGCGTCGAAACGATTGCGCGCGAGAACAGTGCTTCATATGGCGTTGTCGATGGGCGCGAGTGGGAGGAAGACGTGTTCAAGCTCTCGGGCATTGTCGAAAAGCCCGTGCCTGAAGTCGCGCCGTCGAATCTCGGCGTGGTGGGCCGCTACGTGCTGATGCCCACGATCTTCGATCATCTGCGCGCGCTCAAGCCCGGCGCGGGCGGCGAACTGCAATTGACCGACGCGCTGCAGTCGCTGCTCACCGATGAGCAGGTGCTTGCGTATCGCTATACCGGCACGCGCTTTGACTGCGGCAGCAAACTCGGTTATCTGAAGGCCACGGTGGAGTTTGCGTTGCGCCACCCGGAGGTGCGGGACGAGTTCGAAGCGTATTTGCAGAATCATCTGCCTGTGACGCTGGCCGCCGCTTGAGGCGATGCTGGACCCACTGAAACCGCTGAAACTGCCTGCTGCCAACTCCGGCAGCAGGCAAGAAACCTCGCGCGCCGCACGCTTGCGCGCACAACCGTGCCTTTCTGCGCGCTTCACAGCGCAATACTCGCCTGGCTTTCTCCTCGACGTGATCGCGTCAAACGTTACGCCCGATCCTGATGTCTGCAATCAGCCCGCATCGCTCGGGATAATCCCGGCTCGATCGAATTCCGCCTCCTTCCATTGTTCCTTTGCACGCTCGCTCGGCGGCGGTGGCGCCTGCGGCAAGCGCTCGCTTGAAGGGATGTTCCTGCCGGGCTGCGTGATGACTGCCAAGGCCGCTGCCCGGGACATTACCGGGAAAAGCTGAACGCAAACGCTTGAACGGACGAGCCTGAACGGGAAAGGCCGTCCAGGCTCGCCGCAGCGGCCTCAAGCGGCTTCAAGCGGCCTTAAGCGGCTTCAAGCAGCCTCAAGCGGCGCTGCCGTTACGAGGCGCGGCCGATCCAGCGCGAGACGTGCCGCCGGTAATCGGCGTACTCCTCGCCGAAGATCTGGCCCAGTGCCTGTTCCTCGGGCCGAATCTGCGCGACGGTGATGAAGATTACGAACAGCGGCACGATGAACCACGGGCTTGCTGTGCCGAGCCAGATCGCCCAGCCGGTCAGGAACAACGTGAGCCCGAGATACATCGGGTTGCGGCTGAACCGGAAAACCCCGTCCGTCACGAGATGCGAAGCCTTGCTCGGGTTCAGGGGATTGGTGGTGGTTTGCGCACGGCGAAAACGCCTCACGGCCGCTGCGGCGGTGGCAATTCCAGCCAGCGCCGGAAGGACGCCCAACAGGTTCCAGGGCGCGGCAAAACAGATCGACATCGGTGCCCAGCGATGCAGCGCCCACATGAGGGCCGCTGCGATCAACGTCACGATAGGGGGTGGAATGCGCGGTTTCATGGTGGATCCCCGGGAATTATTCGACTCAAGAACGCTCAAGTGCATCTCCTCAAAATGCCTGCAACACTGCAGATGCCAGTCGTTGCGCGATCTCGCTTGCGCGCCGCGGGGAACCTCGGTGCGTTCTCAACGGCAGGTGCGAAAGCCCACAAAGACGTCATTGCGGTGCGGCAGGTAAAAGTTTCGATAGCGAGGATTGCACATCCGGACGTGTGTGGCGAATGATGCACCACGTACGCTTCGATGCGTATCAAACCAGGGTGCAGAATAATCCGCGTAAGGGTCCGCTGAAAAGCCCGCGTACGGCACAAAGGGATCGGCGGTCCATTCCCAGACCGATCCGCCCCAGTCGATCAGATCGTGGCATGCGGCGTATTCCCACTCGGCTTCGGTCGGCAGACGCCGGCCCTTCCAGCGGCAAAAAGCTTCCGCTTCGTACGCATTGACGTGGCAAACGGGCAGCGCCAGCGCGAGCGGCTCCCATCGTCCGAACCAGCGCTGCTCCCAGCGCTGTTGCCAGGTTTCCGCGCCGCCGCGCGCCGGTTCGTGTTCCGATGTGTGTTCCGCTTTGCGCCACCGACGCGGCGCAGCAAGCCCGCTGCGCTTGAGCCACGCAATCCCGTCACTCGACCACCAGCGCTCATCCCGGTAGCCGTCTGCCGCGACGAATTCGGCATAGTCGCCGTTGCTCACGCATTGGCGGTCCATCTGCACCGGGCCGACCGTTACCGCGTGCTGCCATTTTTCGTTGTCGAAGACGAATCCTGCGTCGTGCGCGCCGCCCATCATGAATGTTTCGCGGCCCACTGCAACGTCGCGCGCGCCGGCCAGGCGTTCGAGCGGCGCCATCGCGAGCGGCGCGTGCAGGGCATAGTCGAGCGTCTGCCGCATATAGGTCAGCGCTTCGGCGTGCATCTCCTCGTGGTACAGGGCGAGGCGGAAGTAATAGAGGTCATCGTCCGAGTCCGAAACCGTGGCAAGCTTCGCGCGCACCTGCGCCAGCACGGTCTCCACGTAGGCCATAATCTGCGCTTGCGGCGGGAGGTCCAGATGCCAGCGGTCGTCGTGGGCCACGCGCGCCGAGTCGAACCAGCGGTCCGCGTTCGCCAGGAGCGATGGCCGGGTCGCGACGAAGCGGCCCTGCGGACCCACTTGCGGATCGCGCAGTATCCAGTGCTCGGTAAACCAGGCAATATGCCCGTACTCCCACAGTGGCGGATTGATGCCGGGATCGCACGGGACCTGCCATTGGGCGGGTGTCAGGTTTTCGAGAATCGACCATGTTTGCCGATGAGCCTCGGCGAACGCTGCATCGAGCTGTGATTTATCGAGTCTGCGCGTTGCCGCTCCGTCAATCCGTAACACCATGCGACCTCCTATGGCCAGAATTCATATCGCCAGCCCGGCATTGCGCAGCGCCAACAACGGCAACTGGCAGACTGCCCACCGCTGGTTCCAATTCCTGCAGACCGCCTGCGACGTGACGCTCAGCGCCGAATGGCCGCCGGAAGATCATCGGCACGCGCCGCCCGACTGTCTGATTGCACTGCACGCGCGACGCTCGGCGCCGTCTATCGCGCGGTTCGCGGATGCCTGTCAAGATCGCCCGCTCGTGGTCGTGCTGACGGGCACCGATCTGTATCGCGATATTCGTGTCGACGCATCCGCGCGACGCTCGCTCGATCTTGCCACGCATCTGGTCGTGCTGCAGGAGGAAGGGCTCGCGGAAATGACGGCTGCGCATCGCGCGAAATGCCGTGTGATTTACCAGTCTGCTCCCGCGCACAAGCACGATGTCGCCGCCACGCGCAAAAGGCGAACGTTCGACGTCGTGCTGGTCGGCCATATGCGCGAGGAGAAGGACCCGCAAACACCCATGCGCGCGCTCGACTGGCTGCCCGACGATTCGCCGGTCCGGCTGATCCATATCGGCAAGGCGCTTGCGGACGAGTATCGGCTCGCGGCGCAGGCCTTGCAAGCGCGGGCATGGCCGACGGTGGCGCGCTACGTCTGGTACGAGGGACTGCCGCACGCAGCCACGCTACGGCATATTGCCGGCGCGCAGGCGATGATCATTTCGAGCGTCATGGAAGGCGGCGCCAACGTAATCATCGAAGCGGTGAATGCGGGCGTGCCGGTGCTGGCGAGCCATATACCCGGCAACATCGGCATGCTGGGCCGCGACTACGAGGGCTATTTCCCGGCTGGCGACGACCGTGCGCTGGCCCGGCTGCTCGAACGGGTGAGTAGCGATGGCGATTTTCTGGCGAAGTTGCAGCTGCAGTGCGCGCGACGTGCACCGTTGTTTGCACCCGAGCGGGAGCAAGCGAACGTCCTCGCGCTGGTCGAGGATGCGCTAGCCTCGCGACCTGCTGTCGATCCGAGGTAGCGGCCGGGGTCGCTGCTGGGTTAGCGGCGTTCGAGCGCGTTGAATGGCGATAGCGCACGCCGGAGCGTCGCATCGGTCTTTAACTGCGCGCCGACTCTGGGAATACTGCTTGCTCGCTGCCGATTCCCGCCGATTCCCGCCGATTCCCGCCAATTCCCGCCGATTCCCGCCGTTTCCCGTCGTTTCGATTTGGGCGCTTGCACGGTGCCTGGTTGCCAGCGAGTGTGCAATCCTGAAATCCGGCAAACTGTTGCGTATCCAACGCCCAAAAGGCGCGCGCTAGCGAGGAGAAAGGCCATGATGAGGCGTCCTCTGGCAGGCAGCAACCATCCGGCACCGGCTGGCATCAAGTGCGTGGGGGCGTGCGATCCCACGGAACGTTTCGAAATCGTCGTGATCCTGCGGCGCCAGGACGGCGCCGCGTTTCGCGATCTGGTCCAGCGGATCGAGGCGGGCGATGCGTCGGCTGAGCCGGTCTCGCGCGAGGCGTACGAGCAGCGCTTCGGCGCCTCGGCCGATGACGTGCGGCGCGTCGAACGTTTTGCGGCATCCAATGGGCTAACGATCGTGCGCACCGATCTGGCGGCACGCCGCGTCGTGCTCTCGGGTACGGTGCAGCAGTACAACGCCGCCTTCGGTATCGATCTGCAGCGCTTCGAGCACCAGGTGGGCCAGTCCACGCATCACTTCCATCAGCCGGACGGCCCGGTGCATCTGCCCGAGGACGTGCACGAAGTCGTTACCGCCGTGCTCGGCTTCGACAACCGCGCGAAAGCGCGTCCGCACTTTCGTCTGAACCCCACGCCTCATCCAACGTTCAGCCCGCCGATTCGCGCCGCACGCGCCGTGAGCGCATCGTTCACGCCGCCGCAGCTCGCGCAGCTCTACGGCTTCCCGCCCGGCGACGGCAGCGGCCAATGCATAGCGCTGATCGAGATGGGCGGCGGCTATCGCGATACGGATCTGCAAGCGTATTTCAGCGGACTCGGCGTGGCTTCGCCGAAGGTGGAATCCGTCTCCGTCGATCAGGCCGAGAACGCGCCGACCGGCGACCCGAACGGCGCCGATGGCGAAGTCGAACTCGACGTCGAGATCGCGGGTGCGCTCGCGCCCGGCGCGCTGATCGCCGTGTACTTCGCGCCGAACAGCGAGGCGGGTTTCGTCGACGCCGTGAGCGCCGCGCTGCACGACAGCGTGCGCAAGCCCTCGGTCATTTCGATCAGTTGGGGCGCACCCGAATCGGCGTGGTCGCAGCAGACGCTCGCCGCGCTCGACGATGCGCTGCAATCGGCCGTGGCGCTCGGCGTGACCGTGTGCGCGGCGTCGGGCGACAGCGGCTCGTCGGACGGCGTGGGCGACGGCGCCGATCACGTGGACTTTCCCGCGTCGAGCCCGTACGCGCTCGGCTGCGGCGGCACGAGCATGACGGCGTCGAATGGGCGGATCGTGCGCGAAACGGTGTGGGACAGCGGCACCGAGGGCGCGTCGGGCGGCGGCGTAAGTGTGACATTTGCGCTGCCCGCGTGGCAGAAGGGACTCTCGGTCGTGAACACCCATGGCGGCGCGAGCGCGCTTGCGCGGCGCGGCGTGCCCGATGTGTCCGCGGATGCCGATCCGGCCACGGGCTATGTCGTGCACATCGACGGCACGGATACCGTGGTGGGCGGCACCAGTGCGGTCGCGCCGCTCTGGGCGGCGCTGATCGCGCGCATCAACGGCACGCGCGGCAAGCCCGTGGGCTTCGTGAATGCGCTGCTCTACGCGCAGCACGGCGCGTTCAACGACATCACGAGCGGCAACAACGGCGACTATGCGGCGGCGCCCGGCTGGGACGCCTGCTCGGGGCTCGGTACGCCGGTGGGCGCGAAAGTGGCAGCGGTGCTTGCGCCGGCGTAGCACGAGGCGGCATCGTGCGCGTTAAGCGTGGAAAAAGCGCGTGGATAGCGCGGACAGTGGAAGGATTCGAAGACGTCACACTCGCATCACAAGCCAGGAGATGACATGAACGAACCGGTTCGATCCACGCACGGCAACGGCAAGAGTCGCGCCTCGGGCGGCAACGGCAAGCATCGCAGCGCGGCGGATCAGCCGTGCTTCGATCCCACCGCATACGGCAACGGCCCGGACGACTTCGTCACCGACATGACCGAAAACGCCGCGATCACGCATCACGCGATGCAGATCGGCAGCGAGGCGATTGCATACACGGCGACGGCCGGGCATCTCGTGACCGTCGATCCGGTCAGCTCGCAACCGAACGCGAAGATCTTCTACGTGGCGTTCACGAGGGACGGTGCGCAGGCGCAGGAGCGGCCCGTCACGTTCTTCTACAACGGCGGGCCGGGTTCGTCGGCGGTGTTCGTGCTCCTCGGCTCGTACGCGCCGAAGCGCATCAGGACGTCGATGCCGGGTTTCACGCCGCCCGCGCCCTATACGCTCGAAGACAACCCGGACAGCCTGCTCGACAGGAGCGACCTCGTGTTCGTCAATCCGGTGGGCACGGGGTATTCGTCGGCGATTGCGCCGCATCACAACCGCGACTTCTGGGGCGTCGATCAGGATGCGGATTCGCTCAAGCAATTCATCAAGCGCTATCTCACGGCAAACGACCGCTGGAATTCGCCGAAGTTTCTCTACGGCGAGTCGTACGGCACGGCGCGCAGTTGCGTGCTGGCCTACCGGCTGCATGAGAACGGTGTGGACCTGAACGGCATCACGCTTCAGTCGTCGATCCTCGACTACACGCAAAGCGGCAACCCGATGGGCGCGCTGCCCACGGCCGCCGCCGATGCGTGGTATCACGACCGCGTGGGTGTGACGCCGAAGCCGAAGGATCTTCAGGCGTTCGTAGCGCAGGTGGCGCAGTTTTCTCGCACGGATTACCGCGCGGCACTCGCGACGTTTCCCGATGCGAAGGACCCGGCCATCGAGGCGACGCTCAAGACGCTCTCGCAGTACACGGGCATCGACACGCTCACGCTCGCGTCCTGGAGCCTCGATATCGCAGCCTACGACAGCCGCGGCAATTCGCTCTTTCTCACGACGCTGCTCAAGGACAAGGGCATGGCGCTCGGCGCCTACGATGGCCGCGTGACGGCTATCGACACCGGCATCGCGGGCAAGATCGATCCGAATTCCGGCGGCAACGATCCGACCATGACCGCCGTGACCGGCGTCTATACGGCGATGTGGAACAGCTACTTGAACGAGCAACTAAAATTCCGTTCGAATTCGTCGTTCACGGACCTCAACGATCAGGCCTTCCGGAACTGGAATTTCAGTCATGTCGATCCGACCGGCGCGCAAAAGGGCATCGACGCGCAAGGCAACATCGTGCTCTACACGGCGGGCGATCTTGCGGCCGTGATGGCGCTGAACCCGGATTTGCGCGTGCTTTCGGCGAACGGCTACTACGACTTCGTGACGCCGTTCTATCAGACCGTCATCGATCTGCAGAAGATGCCGCTCGCCGACCAGAAGGTGCGCAACAATCTCAGCGCGCGTTTTTACCCGTCGGGGCACATGGTGTATCTCGACAATGCGTCACGCACCGCGCTCAAGGGCGATCTCGCGAAGCTGTATCAGAGCGCGGTGGCGGACACGCACGCGGTCGCGCGCATTCGCACCCTGCAGCGCATGAGCACGATGAGCGCCATGCATCATTAGGGCCTGTTGTTCATGTGAGCAGGCCCGGGCGCTCGCTCGCCGCCTCGGCGCATTTGCGCTCCTGCGCCATGGCGGCGAGGCACGCCCGCGCGTCGCCGTTCACGATGCGTGCGGCGCACGCGATCATCAGATTTTTCTGGAGTCCGAAATCCTCGACGAGAAACCCGCGCGCGCATTCGCGCCCTTGCGCGCCGGGCTGCGATGGAACGCGCTCGGTGAGCGTGCCCACATCGGTCGTATAGGCCCAGACTTCCTTGCCGAGTGCGGCCGCAAAGCCGATTTCGAATGCCGTGCCGGAATCGGGCTCGCCCGGACCGCGAAAATCATCGACATTGGCCATGACGATGTCGGCTGAGCGGATCGCGTCGATGTTGGACCGATAGATCCAGGCGGCCTTGCGCGGGCCTTCGAGGCAGGCCGGCGCTTCGGCGTCGAGCGGATAGACGCCTTCGAAGCCGTATTCGGCACAGGCGGCGCGCAGGCGCTCGCCGAATGCGCGCGCGTCGCGGCGGAACACGTCGAAGCCCGCGAGATAGACGCGCGGCGGGCGGGGCGAAAGGCTGTGAGTCATGGCGGTGTCCTCGAATTTCATGGCACGGCAGGCGCCGACGCGGCGATTCTAGCCCGCCCGTCGCCCACTCGCGCTTCGTGTGAATCGGCATACGAATGGATGTCAACGAATGTCGTAAGTCGCTACTGTCGTTCACCCCCAAATGCATCGGCGTGGGCAAAGCAGAGGTGACGTTGCGATTTGCGTGCCCGGACTCGAGGAAGCGCTGCGGGCTGCGCGTATCCGAAGCATGCGGAGAAAAATGCGCACCTTTGCAAACGGTTAATCGAACGCCGATTTGCAAAATCGGGATCTTTTTCCAGGTGCGGTTTTCGGCGTGCGTAATCTTTCGATTCACCTTCTGCGCGAGGCCGCTTCGTTCTATGCTGTCGTTTAGCTTTACTCGCAGCTGGTCGTCATTGTGCGCTCAGTACGTTGTTTGACTGGTGCTTCGTACACTGTGCCGCTCGATTGCAGGCTGACGAATGACGCGTCGATTCGCGTTCAAGCCGCGTTCAAGCAAGTGTTGTCGAATACTGAAGCAGGAAAGCTCCGCACTGCGCCCGCTGTGTTGTCCGCCAGGGCCAGTCCGGTATCACGAGAAGGAGGCACGAGGCAATGAAACGACTAAGGTTGCTGGCGCTCGCCTGCTCGATTGCCATGCCGGGTCTTTCGCTGACCCAGTCCGCCGACGCGCAGGTTGCGCAGCCGACGCTGGAAAAAATTCAGTCGGCGAATCTCATTGCGATCGGCTATCGCGAGACATCGGTGCCGTTTTCGTACATGAACACGGACGGCACGGTGATCGGTTTTTCGCAGGATATCTGCAACAAGGTGATCGACGCCGTGAAGGCGAAGACGAATCGCCCGAACCTGAAGGTGCGATTCATACCGGTCACCTCGCAGAACCGCATTCCGCTCGTGCAGAACGGCACCGTCGATCTGGAATGCGGCGTTACGACGAACCTCAAGGAGCGTCAGACCCAGGTGGCGTTTTCCGTGACGTTCTTCATTGCGACCACACGTCTGCTCACGCGCAAGGACTCGGGCATCCGCGACTTCAAGGATCTCGCGGGCAAGACCGTGCTGACCAATCAGGGTACGACGTCCGAGCGCATCTTGCGCCGCATGAACGAGGAAAAGCAGATGAACATGCGGATCATCAGCGCGAAGGATTACGGCGAGGGGCGCGTGGCGCTCGAATCGGGGCGCGCGGTGGCTTACATGATGGACGACGTGCTGCTGGCGGGCACGCGCTCGCTCACGGCTAACCCGTCCGACTGGGTGATCGTGGGCACGCCGCAGTCGTCGGAGGCCTACGGCTTCATGATGCGCAACGGCGACCCCGCGTTCCGGCAACTCGTGAACGACACGATGACCTCGATCATGAAGAGCGGTGAAATCGATGCGATGTACACGCGCTGGTTCGAGAAGCCGGTTCCGCCCAAAGGCATTAATTTCGCATTCCCGATGAGTACGCAATTGCGTGCGCTCTTTGCCGCGCCGAACGATCAGCCGTTCGACTGAATTCGCGGCCCCAGTCCCTGAAGCATGAGATGATCGCTCGCCCGGCTTTGCGCGGCGTTTGCCACATTCGCCGCACAGAGCCGGGCGGCGAGCGTTGCGGCGCGTTCATGAATGGCCGCGACTAATGCGTGCAGCGAATAACACTCGGGGGCGGGCATGGAAGGATCGGACAGCACGGTGGCGATAGTCGGTGCGGGGCATGCGGGCGGCAATGCCGCCGCGCTCTTGCGGCAATACGGTTTCGAAGGGCGGATCGTGCTGATCGGCGCCGAGCCGGTGCTGCCGTATCAGCGTCCGCCGCTCAGCAAGGCTTATTTGAAGGGTGAGACCGGTCTCGAACGGTTGTGGCTCAAGCCGCGTGCGTTCTACGACGAGCACCGCATCGAACTGAAGCTTGGCGCACCCGCCGAGTCGCTCGAACGCGCGTCGAAGACGCTCGTACTCGCCGACGGCAGCCGTGTGCACTACGACAAGCTGATTCTCGCCACCGGCTCGACCGCGCGCGTGCTCGCTATCCCGGGGCACGAGCTGCAAGGCGTGGTGGAACTGCGCTCGCTCGCCGACGCCGACATGCTGCGCGAGCGCGTGCAGCCCGGCGAAAGGCTCGTCGTCATCGGCGCGGGTTATATCGGCCTCGAAGCGGCTGCATCGGCGCGCCAGCTCGGCCGCGCGGTGACCGTGCTCGAAGCGGCGCCGCGCGTGCTCGGGCGCGTGACGGGCGTTGCCGTGTCGGCGTTCTATGCCGACGAGCATCGCGCGAAGGGCGTCGACCTGCGCCTCGGCGCAAAGATCGAATCGTTTGTCGCCGAGGGCGCTCCGGGATCGCACGGGGACAGACTGGGCGGCGTGAAGCTGGCATCGGGCGAGGTCGTACCGGCGACGGTGGCCCTCGTCGGCATCGGCGTGATGCCGAACGTGGCGCTCGCCCAGGCGGCCGGTATCGTCTGCACGAACGGCGTGCAGGTCGATGCCGATGCCCGCACATCGGACCCCGATATCTTCGCGATCGGCGACTGCGCGAACCGGCCGCTGGCCCACTACGGCCGGATGGGGCGCCTCGAAAGCGTGCACAACGCGGTGGAACTGGCGAAGCTCGCGGCGGCGGCTATCGCGGGCAAGCCGCGCCCCGCCTGCGATGCGCCGTGGTTCTGGTCCGACCAGTACGATCTCAAGCTCCAGACCGCGGGCCTGCTGGAGGGCTATGACGAGGCTGTCGTGCGCGGCGATCCGGCCGCGCGGCGCTTCGCCGTGTGGTACCTGAAGGACCAGACCCTGCTTGCCGTCGATGCGGTCAATTCGATGCCCGACTTCCTCTGCGCAAAGAAGCTCGTTGGCAGCGGCGCGAAACTCGATATCGACGCCTTGCGCGATCCGGCGACCGATCTCGGCGCGTTCGCGGCGACGGCGCTGGCCTGAGCGGGCAAGGGATCCGGGCCGTTTTTTTATCGGGCGCTATTTGACAAATTGTTGACGTGCGTAGCAGTACGGTTTTGCGCGGCGGACTATCATCGCAGGCGGCGCCGCTGCATGTTCGCGTTTTGTACGCGTTCGTGTCCGCGTTCGCGGCGCCATGCCGGTGCGGCAGGGTCGCATCGGCCAGTCCTCCGCCGATGACGAGTCCCGCACGATGAATACGCCCGCCCAGATACTGATCGATTCACCGGCAGCGATGCCCCCAACCGCGCGCGCGAGCGCGCAGCCTGGCGGCTACGCGGCTTCGCTCACGCGTTCCGATATCCCGGCGTTGATGGGCCGGGAGGGCGTGCGCTACGACTTCAACCACGGCTGCCGCGTGCAGGTGCCCGTGGCGGGATGGCGCGTGCGCATGCGCGATCTCGACACGAACAGCATTGTCCACGATGAAACGCTCGGTGCGGGCGAGGTTGCGGCCAGTCGCCGCAAGTACTTCGTGCGCTTCCAGTTCGACGTGTTCGACGGCGCGCGCCTCGTCTTCTCCCACGCCTACGACGCGACATGGCGGCATGTGTTGATCGAGATCGGCTCGGGTGCGCTCGGCGACGCGATTGCCTGGATGCCCTCGGTCGAGGCTTTCCGGCAGCAGCACGAATGCACGGTGAGCGTGCGGCTCAAGCCGGGGCTGCGCGCGCTGTTCGAGGAAGGCTATCCGGCGCTGCAGTTCGTGGACAGCGCGGCGGGCGACGCCGAACTCGAAGGCGAGAACTTCTATGCGTCGTACCGGCTCAACTGCTTCCTGCCTTATGCGGACCGCGATCTTCAGCCAACCGACGTGCGCGTGAGCAGCCGCCAGGACTTCGCGTCGTACATGCTCGGCGTCCCCGCGATCGAGCGGCGCCCGAACGTCGTGGTCGCGAGCAGCGAGCGCACGATCCGCGAACGCTACGTGTGCATCGCCGCGCAGGCTTCGGCGCAATGCCAGTACTGGAACAATCCGCGCGGCTGGACCGCGCTCGTCGCGCATCTGCGCGCGTGCGGCTACCGCGTGCTGTGCATCGACCGCGATCGCGAGTACGGCGTGCCCGGCGCGCTGAACAAGATGCCCGCGGGCGCCGAGGACTTCACCGGCGAGCGCCCGTTGCAGGAGCGCGCGAGCCTGCTCTCTCACGCCGACTTCTTCATCGGGCTCGGCAGCGGTCTTTCCTGGCTTGCGTGGGCGGTCAGAACGCCGGTCGTGCTGATCAGCGGCTATGCGCACCCGAAGAGCGAATTCACCACGCCGTGGCGCGTCATCAATTTCAACGCGTGCAATAGCTGCTACAACGACACGACGGTCGAATTCGACCGGGCCGACTTCAACTGGTGCCCGCGCCATGCCGATGAAGCGTCGGGACGCTACCAGTGCACCTCGGCGATCACGCCCGAGCACGTCATGCGTGTGATCGATCCGCTCGTCGTGACCGGCCTGCGCTAGCGATACAAAAAGCTTCTTCCTGCTCGAAACGGCGGACAACGGGCCGTAACTGCCGCCGTTCCCGATGTTGCCGCTGTCGCTGCGGCAGCAATAACGTCGTCGTGCGTCTGCCGCACGACAAGCGCCTGGCACGCGCTTGCCGCGACGCAGGGTCATGCGCGCCTCCGATGTCGTAAACTGTCGCGACGGGCCGGATTGCCGGCCCGCTTCGCATTCGCACCGGATTACGACCTCGCGACATGGCCGCATATTTCACCGTTTCCCTTCCCGCATCGCGCGCAATGACGCCGCGAAGGAGCCTCGCTTGAGCGTGCGCGAACTGCCCACGGGGCTCATGCTCGTTCACGGCAATCAGCCCGAACGGCTGCGCGACCTGATCGTCCAATGGATCAGCCAGAATCCGGTTGCTCCGCTCGAAAAAGAAGTGATGCTCGTGCAGAGCAACGGCATCGCGCAGTGGCTCAAGCTCGCATTCGCGGCGGACCCGGAGGAAGGCGGCTGCGGCGTGGCGGCTGCGTTCGAGATGTCGCTGCCTTCGCGTTTTCTCTGGCAGGTCTATCGCGCGGTGCTGGGCCTGGAGGCAGTGCCCGCCGTTTCGCCGTTCGACAAATCGCGGCTCACGTGGCGCCTGATGCGCATGCTGCCCGCATTGCTCGACACGCCCGGCTACGAGCCGCTCAAGCGTTTCATGGCGCAGGACGACGACCGGCGCAAGCGTTTCCAGCTTGCGCAGCGCGTGGCCGATCTGTTCGACCAGTACCAGGTGTATCGCGCGGACTGGCTCGCCGCATGGGCCGCGCACGACGATGTGGTGATCGACGCCCGCAACCAGCGCGCGCCGCTGCCCGCCGACGCACGCTGGCAGGCCGCGCTCTGGCGCGCGCTGCTCGATGACGTGGGCGACGACGATGCACAGCACGGCGTCGATCTGCGGGAGACGGGCCGCGCGGCGGTCCATGCGGCGTTCATGCGTTGCGCGGAACGCTGGCGCGAGGGTGACGACGACGGCAACGGCGGCAGCACAAGGCCGAAGGCGCTGCCGCGCCGCATCGTCGTGTTCGGTGTATCGAGCTTGCCGCGCCAGTCGGTGGAGGTGCTCGCGGCACTCGCGCGCTGGACCCAGGTGCTCCTGTGCGTTCACAACCCGTGCATGCATTACTGGGCCGATATCGTCGCCGACCAGGATCTTCTGCGCGCGCGGCACGCGCGGCAGCGCCGCCGCGCAGGCGCGCCCGCCGTGCTCGACGATTCGCTGCTGCACCTTCATGCGCAACCGCTGCTGGCGGCGTGGGGCAAGCAGGGGCGCGACTTCATCGGCCTGCTCGACGAATACGACAGCGACGAAGCGCGCGCGAGCTACGCGCCGCATTTCACGCGCATCGGCCAGCGCATCGATCTGTTCGACGGCGCCGAGGCGCACACGCTGCTGCAACAGCTTCAAGACGATATCCGCGAGTTGCGCCCGTTGCACGAGACGCGCGAGCAATGGCCCGCGGTCGATCCGCACGCGGACGAATCGATCCGCTTTCATGTCGCCCACAGCGCGCAGCGCGAGGTGGAGATCCTGCACGACCGGCTGCTGGCGGCGTTTGCCGCCGATCCCGCCTTGCGGCCGCGCGACGTGATCGTGATGGTGCCGGACATCGAGGTCTACACGCCGCACATCCAGGCCGTGTTCGGCCTGCTCGACGCGGACGATCCACGCTACATCCCGTTCAGCGTCGCGGATCGCACACAGCGCACGTTCGATCCGCTCGTCGGCGCGCTCGAAATGCTGCTCGCGTTACCGCAGTCGCGTGTGAGCGTGAGCGACGTGCTCGACCTGCTGGAAGTGCCCGCCGTGCGCGCGCGCTTTGGCATCGACGCCGAGGACGTGCCCACGCTGCGCAACTGGATCGACGGTGCGAATATCCGCTGGGGCCTGCACGCCACGCAACGGGCGAGCCTCGGCTTGCCGCAGGCCGACGAGATGAACGCGCCGAACAGTTGGGCCTTCGGGCTGCGGCGCATGTTGCTCGGCTATGCGGCGGGCGACAGCGCGAGCGCGTGGCGCGGGATCGAGCCGTACGCCGATATCGGCGGCCTCAATGCCGCGCTGCTCGGCCCGCTCACGCGCCTCGTGGATGCGCTCGATTCGACGTGGCAAACGCTGCGCGAACCGGCGACGGTCGAAGTCTGGTGCGAGCGGCTGCGCGCGCTGAAAGCGACGTTCTTCGCCACCGACGACCCCGAAGATGCCTACACGCTCGAACGCCTCGACGGCGCGCTCGAAACGTGGCGCGAAGCCTGCGCCGAAGCGCGGCTCACGGACAAGCTGCCGCTTGCGATCGTCGCTGAAAACTGGCTTGACGAACTGGCGGGCGGCGGTTTGCAGCAACGCTTTTTCGCGGGCGCGGTGACGTTCGCGACGCTGATGCCGATGCGCGCGATACCGTTCCGGCGCGTGTGCCTGCTCGGTATGAACGACGGCGACTACCCGCGCAATCGCGTGCCGCTCGACTTCGACCTGATGCGCCGCGATTACCGGCCCGGCGACCGCTCGCGGCGCGAGGACGACCGCTATCTGTTTCTCGAAGCGCTGCTCTCCGCGCGCGATCATCTGCACATTTCGTGGATCGGCCGCAGCGTGACCGACAACACGCCGAGGCCGCCTTCCGTGCTCGTGGGGCAGTTGCGCGATCACCTAAAAACGGGCTGGCGGCTCGAAGGCGATGAGGATGCGCCGGAAGCGCCGGATGCATTGCCTGATTCACTACTCGATGCACTGACCATCGAGCATCGCCTGCAACCCTTTAGCGCCGACTACTTTCCGTCGCAGCCGGACGCTTCGCCGCTCTATACCTACGCGCACGAATGGAGCCGTCCCGCTCCGGTGGCGGACGCCGCAGCGCACGCGGCGGCGCTGCCGCCGCCCGAACGCGACGAGCCGCTCTCGATTGACGAACTCGCCGGGTTCCTGCGCGACCCGGTGCGCAGCTTTTTCCAGCAGCGCCTGCGCGTCGCGTTCCAGGCCGAAGATGCGGCAAGCGAGAATCAGGAGCCGTTCGAAGTGGACACGCTGCAGGCGTGGCAACTCCAGAGCGAGCTGATTCGTGCGCAAGCGGCTGCGATGGAGCGCGGCGACGACGACCTCGAACCCGTGGCGCTCGAGCGGCTCGAACGGATGCACCGCAGCGGGGATCTGGCGGCGGGCGGCTTTGGCGAAGTAATCGGCCAGGAACTGCTCGCGCCGATGGGCGACCTCTTCGCCGCGTATCGCAAGGCGCTCGCGCGCTGGCCGGAACCGCTCGAACATCAATATGAAATTCGTCTTGATGCGTCCGTCGATGGGCGCACGCTGACGATCGACGACTGGATCGACGATCTGCGCGCAGGCCCGGACGAAACGCGTGGCCGCGTGATTCTCGATGCGGGCACGCTCGTCAAGGCGAACAAATATCGCGGCGAACGGCTGGCGGCCTACTGGGTCGCGCACGTTGCGGCACAACTGGCGGCGGGTGAGGTGACAACGGTGATCGTCAGCAAGGCGGGCGTGGCGGAGTTTTCGCCCGTGGCGCCGGAGGTCGCGCGCGACTATCTGACTGCGCTGCTCGGCGCGTGGGATGCGGGCTTGCGCCGGCCGCTGCCGCTTGCGGTGAAAACGGCGTTCGCGTGGCTGCGCCGCCTGCCGGATGCGTTCGACGGCAGCCGGGCAAGCGTGCCCGCCGAGGCGTGGGAGGATGCGCGCGCAGCTTTCGAGGGTAACGTGCGTGCCCTCGGCGAGTGCGAGACGAACCCCTGGCTGCGCCGCGCGTTCGCCGATTTCGATGCGCTGGTCGTTGACGACGCATTCATCACGCTTTCAACGCGGCTGCTGCTGCCCGTGCAGCGCGCGCCGCTGGCCGCATCGCGAGCGCCGCGCGATACCGCTGTTACTACTTCCGCTGCTGCTGGAGACACCGCATGACCCAGGCGCACGACGTCACGGCCCACGTGCTGGAGCCGCTGCGCTTTCCGCTCTACGGCAGCCGCCTGATCGAGGCGAGCGCGGGCACGGGCAAAACCTTCACCATCGCAATGCTCTATGTGCGGCTCGTGCTGGGCCACGGCGCGGCAAACGAGCTTTATGAGCCGGTCGAGGAGATCGAGCAGGGTGAATGCGCGCGGCCGCTTACGCCGCCGGAGATTCTCGTCGTCACGTTCACGGACGCCGCAACCAAGGAGCTGCGCGAGCGTATCCGCGCGCGGCTGATCGAAGCGGCTGAGGCGTTCCGTGCCGATCCCGACGACGTGTTCGCCGGCGAAGCGGACGGCGATCTGCTGCACGCATTGCGTGCGGACTACGATCCCGCAGCGTGGCCCGCCTGCGCGCGGCGGCTGCAACTCGCAGCCGAGTGGATGGACGAGGCCGCGGTCTCGACGATCCACGGCTGGTGCAATCGCATGCTCAGCGAGCATGCCTTCGACAGCGACAGCCTTTTTTCGCAGACGCTCGTCACCGACCAGACGGAACTGCGCGCGGAAGTCGTGCGCGATTACTGGCGCACCTACATGGCGCCGCTCGACGCGCAATCGGCCCAGGAAGTGCGCGCCTGGTTCCGCCATCCCGACGAACTGCACAAGGCCATCCGTGGCCTGCTCGCGCATGCGGACCTGCTGCCCGACGCAAGCGAGCCGGCTGCCTCGCTGCTTGCTGCGCGCACGCAGGCGCGCGAGGAACTCGAAGAGTTGAAGGCGCCGTGGCGCGGCTGGATCGACGAAGTAAAGGCGCTGCTCGACACCGCGCGCGCAAAGAAGCTGTTCGATGCCAGGAAGCTCAACACGCGCAACTGCGATACGTGGATCGACAAGCTGCGTGCGTGGGCGAACGACCCCGAGCTCGTGCAGCCCGCCTTCGACGAGAAGGCTGCGGTCTGGACGCGTCTTACGCCCGCCGGGCTCAAGGAGATCTGGCAGCCCGGCAGCGAGCCGCCCGAGCATCCGGCGTTCGTGGCGATGGAGACGCTGCGCGACGCGCTCGCGGCGCAGCCTGACGCACGCCAGCCGCTGCTGTGCCACGCGGCGCGCTGGGTCGCGCGGCGCTTCGAAGACGAGGAGGCGCGCCGCTCGCAGATGGGTTTCGACGACCTTCTCACGCGCCTGCTCGCGGCATTGAAGAAGGAAAACGGCGAGCGTCTTGCGGCGATCATCCGCAAGCAGTATCCGGTGGCCCTGATCGACGAGTTTCAGGACACGGACCCGGTTCAGTACCAGATTTTCGACCGGATCTACCGTATTGCCGAGAACGTCGCCGATACGGCAATCGTCTTGATCGGCGATCCGAAGCAGGCCATCTATGCGTTTCGCGGCGCGGATATCTACACGTATCTGCGTGCCCGGCAGGCGTGCGAAGGGCGGCTTTATACGCTGAAGACGAACTATCGCTCGACGCGCGCGATGGTGGCGGCCGTCAACCGCTGCTTTGACGCCGCGGAATCGCGTGCCGAAGGCAACGGCGCGTTCCTGTTCCGCAGCAACGACGGCGAGGCGAATGCGCTTCCGTTCGTCCCCGCCGAAGCGCATGGCCGAGCCGAAAAACTCGTGGCGCAAGGCGCAGCGGTGCCTGCGCTCAACGTCTGGTGGCTGCCGCCAGGCGTTGACGGCAAGCCGCCTTCCAGCAAGGCGGCGTACCTCGTGAGCATGGCCGCAAGCTGCGCGACCGAGATGGTCCGGCTCATGAACCTCGGCGAGTCGCAGGCGGCAGGCTTCGAAAGCGAGGACGGCCTGCGTGCATTGAAGCCATCCGATATGGCCGTGCTCGTGAACAATCGCGACGAGGCGAGCGCGATCCGCCAGGCGCTGCGCGCACGCGGCGTGCGCAGCGTCTACCTGTCCGATCGCGATTCCGTTTACCTCACGCCGCAGGCCGAGGAACTGCGCTACTGGCTCGCCGCCTGCGCGGAACCCGACGATGGACGGCGCGTGCGCACGGCGCTCGCGACGTCGACGCTCGGACTCGGCTGGAGCGAACTCGACGCCCTGGGTCACGACGAACTCGCATGGGAAGCGCGCGTGCTGCAGTTCCGCGGCTATCGCGATTGCTGGCGCAAGAAGGGCGTGTTGCCGATGCTGCGGCGCCTGCTCAACGACTTTCACGTGCCGCAGCGGCTGCTCGGCGAGACGGCGGGCGCCAGCGTCAACGGCGAACGCGCGCTCACGAACCTGCTGCATCTGGCCGAACTGCTGCAACAGGCCAGTACGCAGCTAGACGGCGAGCATGCGCTGATCCGTTACCTCGACGAACAACGCGAGGACGAGAGCGCGGGCGGTGGCGGCGACGCGCGACAACTGCGCCTCGAAAGCGACGCGGCGCTCGTGCAGGTCGTCACGATCCACAAGTCGAAGGGACTTGAATATCCGCTCGTGTTCCTGCCGTTTGCCTGCGCGTATCGCGCGGTCAAACCCGACGAAGTGCCGCTCAAATGGCACGACGCGCAGGGCGAATTGCAGATCACGCTCGAAGCGAGCGGCAGCGAGCTTCAGCAGGCGGACCGCGAACGGCTCGGCGAAGACCTGCGCAAGCTCTACGTCGCGCTCACGCGCGCGCGCTACGCGACGTGGGTGGGCTATGCGCCGCTGCAGGGCGTCGAGTCGAGCGCGTTCGGCTACCTCATGAGCGGCGGCGAGCCGCTGCCCGCAGACCAGTCCGAAGCGTGCCTCGAAGCGCTGCGCGGCGGCTCTGCCGACATCAACGTTGCGCCCGCACCCGAACCCGGCCGCGAGTTATTTGCGATGCGCGGGCCGCGTGCCGCGCGAGGCCATGCGCGCACGATGGCGTATCGCGAGCGCGAGCGCTGGTGGGTCGCGAGTTATTCGAGTCTGAAGACGGTCGAGGCTGCGCCGGGCGGCATCGCCACGCCCGATCCGGATGGCGCGCGCGCGGCGCCGGATACGCGCGGCGAGGACGTGTTCCTCGAACTGCTCGACGCGACCACGCCGCCGCAAGAAGAAGCGGACGAAGCGGACGGCGTTCAGGCCGTCGCGCTGGCGGGCGACACGATGCACGGCTTCGAGCGCGGCGCGGACGCGGGCACCTTCCTGCACGACCTGATGGAATGGACGGCCAATGAGGGCTTCGACAAAATCGCACAGGATGCCGAAAGCGTGCGCGATATGGTGGCGCGGCGCTGCAACGTGCGCGGCTGGTCGCGCTGGGTCGAGCCGCTCACCGAATGGCTGTTGCATCTCGTGAAAACGCCGTTGAGGCTGCCGCCTGTGGAGGGCGAAGCGGTGTCGCCGGTCGTGTTCGCCAAGCTGGCCTCGTATATGGCGGAAATGGAGTTCTGGGTGACGGCGCACGCGGTCGACACGCTCGAACTCGATGCGCTCGTCACGTCGATGACGCTCGACGGCGAGGCGCGTCCCGCGCTCGACGCCACACGCCTGAACGGCATGCTCAAGGGCTTCATGGATCTCGTGTTCGAACATGAAGGCCGCTACTACGTCGCCGACTACAAGTCGAACTGGCTCGGGCCCGACGATGCTTCATACACGGCCGCGAAAATGCGCGCGCAGATCCTGCATTCCCGCTACGAACTGCAGTACGTGCTGTATCTGTTCGCGCTGCATCGGCTGCTCAAGGCGCGCTTGCCGGACTATGACTACGACCTTCACGTGGGCGGCGCCGTTTATATCTTCCTGCGCGGCGGACGTGCGCCGGGCCAGGGGCTGCATATCGAGCGACCGCCACGCGAACTGATCGAACGAATCGATGCGCTGTTCGCGCGTCACGAAGCGGCAAAGGGCATGGCATGACGAAGCGACGCACGCAGGACATGATCGGCGTGACCGGCGATCTGTTCGCGCAACAGGAGCTCGAAGCGGCGGCGCAAGACACGCCGCCGCAGGATGCGGGCAGGGCGCCGCGCGCGCGCGAATCGGCACAGCAGATGCTCGCCGTGCTCGACCGCTGGGTCGAGCGTGGCTGGCTGCGCACGCTCGATGCCGCGTTCGCGCGCTTTCTCTGGACCGAAACGCCGCAGGCCGCGCCGCTCTTGCTGCTCGCCGCCGCGCTGGCGAGCCATCAGCTCGGGCGCGGTCATGTCTGCCTCGATCTTCGGGCCACGCTCGACGATCCCGCTTTCGCGCTCTCGTTGCCGCCCGATGGCCCGCAACTGCCCGCTGCCGAACCGGTTCAGCCGCCTGCCGAAGTGCTCGCGGGCGTGACGCTCGCGCAGTGGCGCGCGGCACTCGACGCACCTGAGATGGTGGGCATCGAGGTCGGTAATACGCCGCTCGTGCTCGCGGGTACGCGGCTTTATCTGCGGCGCTACTGGCAATACGAACAGGACGTGCGCGCGGGCATCGAGCGGCGGCTTGCGCGCCGCGCGCAAATCGAGGCCGCACTGCCCGCTGACGCGGCACGCCGCGCGCTCGACGCACTGTTTCCTGCGCGCGCAATCGACGCGGGCCAGCCGCCGCGTGCGGACTGGCAAAAACTCGCCTGTGCGCTGGCGGCGCGCAGTGCGTTCAGCATCGTCACGGGCGGACCCGGCACCGGCAAGACGACGACTGTCGTCAAGCTGCTGGCGCTCTTGCAGACGCTTGCGCTCGGACAAGCGGGCACGCGCGGCGCGCGGCCACTGCGTATCCGTCTCGCGGCACCGACCGGCAAGGCGGCGGCGCGGCTCAACGAATCGATTGCGGGCGCGGTGAAGCGCTTGCCGTTCGACGCGTTGCCGAACGGCGAAGCGCTGCGCGCCACGATTCCCACGGTCGTGACGACGCTGCATCGCGTGCTGGGCACGCGGCCCGGCAGCCGGCGCTTTCGCCATGACGCGGCGAATCCGCTGCCCGTCGACGTACTCGTGATCGACGAGGCGTCGATGGTCGATCTGGAGATGATGGCCGCGGTGCTCGATGCGCTGCCGTCCACGGCGCGCCTCATCCTGCTCGGCGACAAGGACCAGCTTGCTTCGGTGGAGGCGGGCGCGGTGCTCGGCGAACTGTGCGAGCGTGCGCGCGAAGGCCACTACACGGAGGCTACGCGCGCGTGGCTCGAAGCGGCGACGGGCGAGCGCATCGACGCCGTGATGCTCGACGCTCACGGCACGCCGCTCGATCAGGCGGTCGCGATGCTGCGTGAGAGCCATCGCTTTGCCGCCGATAGCGGCATCGGCGCGCTTGCCGAACTGGTCAATACGGGTAACGCGGCAGGCGTCGCAAAGATCTGGGCACGCGGTTTTGCCGATCTCGCGCGCGTTGCTTGTTCGACGGCGGACGACGTGCCGCTGCGTGCGCTGATTGTCGAGGGCCGCGCAGGCAATACGGGTGAGACAAACGTTGTGCGCGCAAACGAGAGCGCGGCTGTGAGCCGTTACGGCTATCGGCACTATCTGGAGACGATGCGTGCGCTGCGGCCCGAGTCTGGCGCATCACCCGAAGCGCTCGCGCAATGGGCGGCGGCGGTGCTGAAGGCGCATGGCGAGTTTCAGCTGCTTTGCGCGTTGCGGCGGGGTCCGTGGGGCGTCGAAGGATTGAATCAGCGCGTGGCGCGGCTGCTGCACGAAAGCGCGCTGATCGATCCGCGCGGCGACTGGTATGCGGGGCGGCCCGTGCTCGTCACGCACAACGACCATGAACTCGGGTTGATGAACGGCGACATCGGTATCGCGCTGGCATTGCCCGTGCGCGACGGCGAACCGCCCGTGCTGCGCGTGGCGTTCCCGGCCATGGATGGATCGCGCGGTGTGAAGTGGGTGTCGCCGAGCCGCCTGCAAAGCGTCGAGACCGTGTTCGCGCTCACCGTGCACAAGTCGCAGGGTTCCGAATTCACCCACGCCGCGCTCGTATTGCCGGACACCTATAGCCCCGTTCTCACGCGTGAACTCGTCTACACGGGCATCACGCGTGCGCGAGAGTTTTTGACGCTTGCGGTGCCGGAGGGAAGGCCGGTGCTCGACCGCGCGGTGGTCTCCCGGGTGCAGCGCGCGAGCGGCCTGATGGCGGGCCTCGCCGACGATGCGGATGCGGCCTGACGCGCGGTGATGTGGCGTTGGGCTGCGCGCGATAAAAAGGGCGAGCCGCTGGTGCGGCCCGCCCTTTTTTCTGGATCGGCGAATTCGACGAGTGCGCCGAACAGACGTTTAAACGATCGTGAGCGGGTGTAGAGCACGTTTTCGAAACAAGCGACTGTCGCGATTCAGAGTCCGCGTTGACCTGCGGTGAGAATCAGGCGCAGACCGAGCGCGCCGATGGCGAAGGCCGCGGTGCGGTCGATCCAGCGTCGCGCGCGCAGATAAAGTTCGCGCGGCCGCTGGCTCGAAAAGCAGAGCGCAACCACCGTGTACCACCCGGTTTCGATGATGAAAACGAACGGCGGCAGCGCGAAGTAGCACCACATCGGCGGATGCTGCGGCAGGAGCGCCACGAAGATGCTGCCGTAGGCGATGGCCGTTTTCGGATTGCTCAACTGCGTGGTGAGGCCCACCCAGAACGATTTGCCTGGGCGGCTGGCGGCGGCTTTGGCGCTGCCCACCGTGAACGGTTGACTCGCACCGCGCCAGATCCGCGAGGCGATATAGAGCAGATACGCACCGCCCGCGAGCTTGAGCCCCATGTAGAGCCATTCGACGGTAGAAAGCACGGTATAGAGCCCGGCGAGCGCGACGCCCGCGAAGCAGATCGCTCCGGCGCCCATGCCGAGCGCGGTGGCGACGCCATCGCGGCGCGACAGGGCGATCGAACTGCGGGCGACGAGCACGAAGCTCGGGCCGGGGCTCATGGCGCCCAGCAGAATGGCGGCGAGGATGCTTACGATAGCGGCGAACGGAGTCATGGCAGGGCCTTCGGGAGGGAGGAATTGGCTACGGTAGCACGACAAATATGAGCAAAAGTAGCGCTGGATCAAGACGTTCGCGGACGTTCGCGGCTCCAGTGCGCGAGCAGTACGCGCGTCTGCTCGCGGATGTTCGTCTTCACGAACGCGGCTTTTTCGGCGTCGATATCGTCCCACTGCAGCAGCGCGAGCGTCGAGCGCCGCGCAATGTGGAACAGCAGAAATTGCCCGTACAGGCTGAACATGCGCACGACGGTGAGCGGATCGTCGGCAGGCACACCGGTAATGCGCGCAAGGAGCGCGACATTGACCGCGTTGAGCGGTTCGCGCACGCGCTCGCGCAGTACCTGTGAGCCGATCTCGGGCTCGCCGCCGCCCTGTTCGCGCGCGAAGAAGAGCCGCGCGTCGGGTTCGCGGTGCTTCACGAACGTGCGGTCCGCCACGGCCATCTGAATGCCGATGAACGCCTCGATGAGCGCATCGGGGTCAGCGTTGCTTGCCAGCACTTCGTGGCCGCGCATCACGGCGGGCTCGAAAGCCTCCCACGATTCGTCCGCGAGCGACTCGGCGCACGCGCGGTAGAGCCCTTCCTTGTTCTCGAAGTAGTACTGCAGCGCGGGCGCATTGACGCCCGCATGCGCGGCGATCTCGCGCGTGGACGCGCCTTCGAAGCCGTGCTGGCCGAACAGGATGATTGCGGCCTCAATGATCTTGCGCCGGGTTTCGTCGCCGCGTGGATAGCCTCCGGCCGTCGGGCGGCGCAGTCGTTTGCTTTCGCTCATGGGTCTCCTTGCCTGGCTGCCCGGAAATATATCACTTGACACAATTTTTCCAGTTGGAATAATTTTGCCAACCGGAAAGATTGAGACAAAAGACATGTCAACGACAGCAGGCGTGCCCGCGCGCGATGCAGCGGACGCGGGCAACGCGTCGGCACGACGCGGCACGAAACGGAATTTTCTGATCGGAACCTTGCTGGCCGTGGTGGTGGCCGGGGCGGTCTGGGGCGGGCACTGGTGGAGGGTGGGCCGCTTCATCGAATCGACCGACGACGCTTATCTGCAAGCCGATAGCGTGACGGTTGCGCCGAAGGTGAGCGGCTACGTGAGCGACGTATATGTCGCCGACAACCAGGCGGTCAAGGCGGGCGATCCGCTCGTGAAGCTCGATGCGCGCCAGTATCAGGTGGCGCTCGATCAAGCCCGCGCGACTATCGACGCGCGCGTCGCCGACATCGAGCATGCGCAGGCTCAGCTCGCCCAGCAGCGCGCGAACATCGCGCAGACGCAGGCGCAGCAGGAAGTCGCACGCGTGAGCCTGCGCCATGCGCGCGACGAGGTTGCGCGCTACGCACCGCTCGCCGCAACCGGCGCGGAAACCACCGAACGCCTGGACGGACTCACGAGCACGCGCGACGAGGCCGCGGCCACGCTGGCCGCCGATTCGGCAGCCGTCGAAGCCGCGCGCGCGCAGATTACCGCGCTCAGCGCGCAGCTCGCCCAGGCCCGCGCGCAACTCGAAGCCGCGCGCGCGAACGCGGCGCAGGCACAACTCGATCTGGACAACACGGTGGTCAAAAGCGCGCTCGCGGGACGCGTGGGCGATCGCACGGTGCGCGTTGGCCAGTTCGTGCAGCCCGGCACGCGCATGTTGACCGTCGTGCCCGTGCAAAGCACTTATCTCGAAGCGAACTTCAAGGAAACGCAGATTGGTCGCATGCGCGTGGGCCAGCCCGTCGAGCTTTCGGTCGACGCGCTGCCGGGTCATACGCTGCATGGCGTCGTCGACAGCTTCTCCCCGGGCACGGGCGCGCAGTTCGCGCTGCTGCCGCCCGAGAACGCCACGGGCAACTTCACGAAGATCGTGCAGCGCGTGCCGGTGCGCATCCGTCTCGATACCGGCCCGCAAACACGCAGCGTGCTGCTGCCGGGCATGTCGGTGACCGTCGACGTGGATACACGCTCGGCTCGCGACGACGAGCGCCGCATCGAAGCCGAGAATCACCGTGGCTGACGCGGCCGTTCGTGACGCGGCCATTAGCGAACCGGCGCCCGCACCGCGCGCGAGCACGGCGGACTGGATTGCCGTTGCGGCCGGTGCGCTCGGCGCGCTGATGGCCACGCTCGATATCTCGATCACGAACTCGGCATTGCCGCAGATCCAGGGCGAGATCGGTGCGACCGGCACCGAAGGCACGTGGATTTCGACGGGCTACCTGATGTCCGAAATCGTGATGATCCCGCTCGCGGCCTGGCTCACGCGCGTGTTCGGACTGCGCAATTTTCTGCTGACGAATTCGGCGCTCTTCATCGGTTTTTCGATGATGTGCGGCTGGTCGCACACGCTGCCCGTGATGATCGCCGGGCGTATCGGACAGGGCTTTACCGGCGGCGCGATGATCCCGACCGGGCAGACCATCATCCGCACCCGCTTGCCGCTGTCGCAATTGCCGGTCGGCATGACGGTATTCGGCCTGATCGTGCTGCTCGGGCCGTTGCTCGGACCGGTCGTGGGCGGCTGGCTTGCGGAGAACATCAGCTGGAGCTGGTGCTTCTTCATCAACCTGCCGGTGTGTCTTGCGCTGATCACGCTGCTCGTAGTGGGCCTTGAGCCCGACCGCCCGCATTGGGAGGCGTTTTTCAAGGCCGACTGGCTCGGGATCGCGGGCCTTGCTGCCGGCCTCAGTTCGCTGACTGTCGTGCTCGAAGAGGGGCAGCGCGAACGGTGGTTCGAGTCGAGCATGATCGTTACGCTCACATGGGTCTCGCTCGCGGGCATGGCGTTGATCGCGCTCTCGCAGGTCACGGCGAAGAAGCCGATTCTGCGCCTGTCGCTCATGCGCAATCCGCGCTATGCGAGCGTGATCGTTATCGTGTTCGCGGTGGGCGCGGGGCTGTATGGCATTTCGTATCTGCTGCCGCAGTTCCTGAGCCTCGTCGCGGGCTATAACGCGCAGCAGTCGGGCTCGATCATGCTGCTTTCCGGCTTGCCCGCGTTTCTGATGATGCCGATCTTGCCGCGCGTGCTCGGCAAGATGGATTTTCGCGTGCTCGTGGTGAGCGGGCTGCTGCTGTTCACGCTTAGCTGCATGCTCGATATTTCGCTGACTGCGCAGAGCGTCGGCCATGATTTCGTCTGGTCGCAGCTCGTTCGCGGCACCGCCCAGGTGCTGGCGATGATGCCGCTCAATCAGGCATCGATGGCAGCCGTCGCGCGCGAGGAATCCGGCGATGCCGCGGGTCTTTACAACATGGCGCGCAATCTCGGCGGATCGGTGGGGCTCGCGATCATCGGCACGCTGATCGACCGCCGCGAGACGTTCCATATCGCGATGCTGCGCGAATCGATCAGCGCGAATTCGCTGATCGGGCAGGAGCGTGTCGCCTCCGGTGCTTCGTATTGGCTCTCGCAGACCGGCGACATGGCGTATTCGCAACTGCGCTCGCTCGGCCAGATCGCCGCGCAGATTCAGCAGCAATCGATGGTTATCACGTATTCCGAAACGTTCTGGGTGCTCGGCATCGCGCTCGCCGCCTGCGTGCCCCTCGCGCTTTTGCTCAAGAAACCGCAGCCCGGCGCGAAAGTGTCGTCTGCAGGTCATTGAGATTCAACTCTTTTGCTCATGACGGCCTTTCGCTCTTTTCGTTTCCAATTTGCGTCGCTGACCTTGGTCGCAGCCGCGTGCGCGCTCGCCGCCTGTACGGTCGGTCCGGATTTTCGCGGGGTGCCTGCAGTCGCCAGCGAATCCGTGGGTGCCGCCGCATTCGTGCGCACGCCCGCGATTGGCATGGCTAGCGCGCCCGCACCGAACGACTGGTGGCTCGTGCTGAACGATGCGCAACTGAACGCGCTGATTGCCGCCGCGCTCGCGCACAACCCCGATCTGCGGGTGGCCGAGGCACGCTTGCGCGAGTCGCGTGCGCAACTGCAGCAGCAGCGCGCAGCGGAGTTGCCGAAGGTCTCTGCATCCGCTGCGGCCGTACGCATGCGCGAGCCGAATCTGAGCGCGTTTTCTTCGTCGCAGCCGCAGGGCGGATCGGGCGGCCAACGTGCTTCAAGCGGGGGCGGTCCGCTGCAGTTCTACACGGCGAATTTCGACGCGTCGTGGGAGATCGATCTGTTCGGCGGCACGCGGCGCGCGGTGGAAGCCGCAAGCGACGAAGCGGACGCGGTCAATGCCGATCTCGCCGATGCGCAGGTGTCGCTCGCGGCCGAGGTTGCGCAGGCGTATATCGACCTGCGCGACGAACAGCAGCGGTTGGCGATTGCGCAGCACACGGCGGATTTGCAGCAGCAGATGCTGACCTTGACCGAGGAGCGCCGCGCGGGCGGCACGGCGGCGGAAGTCGACGTCGAGCGGCTGACGACGCAGGTGGAGAGCACGCGTTCGACGCTCACGCCGCTCGCGGCTCAGGTGGAGATTTCGCTCGACCAGCTTGCAGTGCTGACCGGCAAGGCGCCTGGCGCGCTCGATGCGGAACTTGCCGCGCCGCAGACGTTGCCCGCGCTGCCCGCGTCCGTGCCCGTCGGCGATCCGGCGGCACTGATCGCGCGGCGGCCCGACATTCGCGCGGTGGAGCGCCGCCTCGCATCGAGCAATGCGCAAATCGGCGAGCACATCGCCGACTTCCTGCCGAAGCTCACGCTCTTCGGCGATCTCGGGTTCACGGCGGCCAATCCCGGTCATCTGGTGCGTAAAAGCAATTTCAGCTGGGTGGGCGTGCCTTATCTGCAATGGAACGTGCTCGATTTTGGCCGGACGCTTGGCGCGGTGCACGGCGCCGAAGCCGCGCGCGACGAAGCCGGAGCGCGCTACGAAAAGGCCGTGCTGGGTGCGCTGCAGGATGCGAATGGCGCGCTCTCGCGCTATGGTTATCAGCGCGAGCATCTGGTGACGCTGCAAAAAGTGCAGGCCTCGGCGCAGCGTTCGGCGACATTGATGCGCGAGCGCTATCGCGCGGGCGCCTCTAGCCTTGTCGATCTGCTCGATACGCAGCGCGCCGAATTTGCTGCACAGCAGAACGTGATTTCGGGGCAGGCGGAACTGCTCAAGGATTTCGTTTCGTTGCAGAAGAGTTTGGGGCTCGGCTGGAAACCGATGACGCAAAGATGGGTACAACCCGCGGATGGACTTGCGCAATATCCGCGTGCGTATCCCGAGGTTTGACGCCAGGCTGCAGGTAGCCGCGCTGCTCCGTGCGTATGCACACCCGGAGTAGCGCATTGCGCGATCAACCCGCGATCAACGATGCTCGGTGACGAACTTCGTGACCAGATACGCATCCATCGCTTCGGTGCCGCCTTCCGAACCGTAGCCGGAATCCTTCACGCCGCCGAACGGCGTTTCGGGCACCGCGAGGCCGTGGTGGTTGATCGACAGCATGCCCGCCTCGATGTCCTCGGAAAGGGCGGCGGACGTCGCGCTCGAACGCGTATACGCATACGAAGCGAGGCCCCACGGCAGCCGGTTGGCCTCGGTCAAGGCGTCTTCATAGCGCGAGAATCGCGAAACCGGCGCGAGCGGGCCGAACGGTTCTTCGTTCATGATGCTGGCCGAAAGCGGCACATCGGTCAGCACGGTCGGCGCGAAGAAATAGCCTTCGCGGCCGATGCGTTCGCCGCCGGTCAGCACCTTCGCTCCATGGTCGAGTGCATCCGCAACGAAACGTTCCATCGCCGCAAGGCGGCGGTCGTTGGCGAGCGGACCCATCTGCACGCCTTCTTCGAGGCCGTTGCCCACCTTGACCGAGCGGAGCGTGGCGACGAAATGCTCGACGAACTCGTCGTATGCCGCGTCCTGCACCATGAAGCGCGTGGGCGAAATGCAGACCTGGCCCGCGTTGCGGATCTTCGCGAGTGCGAGCAGCTTTGCCGCACGCGGCACGTCGGCGTCCGCGAACACGATGGCGGGCGCGTGACCGCCCAGTTCCATCGTGACGCGCTTCATATGTTCGCCGGCTTTCGCCGCGAGCAGCTTGCCCACCGGTGTCGAACCCGTGAACGAGATCTTGCGGATCGCCGGATGCGCGATCAGATACGACGAAACCTCGGCAGGTACGCCGTATACGAGATTCAGCGCGCCAGCGGGCAGCCCCGCATCGATGAACACCTGCACGAGGGCGGCGCAACTCGCGGGCGTTTCTTCCGGTCCCTTCAGCACGACGGTACAGCCCGAAGCGAGTGCCGCCGACACCTTGCGCACTGCCTGATTGAGCGGGAAATTCCACGGCGTGAAAGCCGCAACCGGGCCAACCGGCTCGCGCGTGACAATCTGGCGAACCGCATCGGCGCGCGACGGAATCACGCGGCCATAAGCGCGGCGGCCTTCTTCGGCGAACCAGTCGATGACGTCGGCGCCCGCGAGCGTTTCGGCTTTCGCTTCAGCGAGCGGCTTGCCTTGCTCGCGCGTCATGACCGCGGCGACATCGTCGGCGCGCTCGCGCAGCAACTGCGCCGCGCGGCGCATGAGCTTGCTGCGTTCGAGCGGCGAAACCTTGCGCCAGTCGCGAAACGCGCGTGCGGCAGCTTCGGCGGCATCGGAGAGGTCTTGCTCGCTCGCGAGGCTCAGGCGGCCGATCTGCGCTTCGGTGGCGGGGTCGATCACCGCAATCGTGCGGTCGCCGCCGCGCCATGCGCCGTCGACATAAATCTGGGTATCCGGATAGGGCTTCACGCTGGACGTCATGGTGGGGCAATCCTCTTCGACAGTGGTTGTGGCGGACGCTCGCGCGCACACGATTGCGTGTGCGCGCGTCGCTGGAAGATGCAGACCGGACATTGTGCCACCGCATTGCGCTTCGCGTGCGACGCACCGCTCGGCATGCAGTGCGGTGCATCGCAGACGCGGCGGACGGCACAAGGCGCCACGACCGCCGCTTGTGACGACCGCGCCGCCCGGCTACGATGTGTTCGGCGCGCACGCGCTGCGTCGTCAATCGAACCTGAAGGAGGAGGCGCCGTGCTGAAGAATCTGGATCCGTTGCTTAATGCCGACGTGTTGCACGCATTGGCTTCGATGGGGCACGGCGACGAAGTCGTGATCTGCGACGCGAATTTTCCCGCCGACGCGCTCGCGCGCGAAAGCGTGCTTGGCCGGCTGCTGCGGCTCGACGGCGTGGACGCGCCGCGCGCGGTGCTTTCGGTGTTGCCGCTCGATACTTTCGTCGATCATCCGGCGCTGCGCATGGAAGTGGTGGGCGATGCGGGCACGATTCCCGCCGTGCAGCGCGAGGCGCAAAACGAAGTCAATGCGGGCGAGGGACGGGAGGTGCCGTTCGCTTCGCTCGAACGTTTTGCTTTCTACGAGCGTGCGCGCCGCGCGTACTGCGTGATCGCCACCGGCGAGCAGCGCGGCTACGGCTGCTTCGTCTTCAAGAAGGGCGTGCTGCTGGCTGCGGACGAGCCACGTCAGTAAACGTGCAGTAAGCGTGCGCGGAACCGGGCTGGAGGCGGTGCGCCGTTACGCATCACCCGTGACGGGCGGAGTAAAATATGCGCCATTGAATGCCCGGATCAAGACGTTTTTCCTATTGCCTCCAAGATGAATCCCGTCCCGAAGAACGAACCCAGGCGCAAGCAGCCGCCCCCCTGGGTGCTGAATACCCTTACGGCGCTCGTGGGCCTGATTACGCTCGGCCTGGGCGTCGGCTGGCTGGTTTATAGCTGGATCGTCGATCTGGAGATTCCGTATTTCGCGATTCCGCTGGTGCTGTGCGTGCCCGTGATCGTCGCCGTGGCGTTTCGTAACTTCTGGGATTAGCTTTCAGCGAAAGCCTAGGCAGCTTCTGCCGTCCGCCTGGATCGCGACAGAAATTCACCTTCATACCATTGCTCCGCGTGCTCCGGCGGCAGGTTCAGGAATTCTCTGAAGCGAGGAATGGCGCTGTAGGCTACGGCTGCGAGCAAGATAAAGGCGGACACCCCAATGTTCACGGTAACCAGTTGAAGATGTTCCAACGCGAAGCCGCACAGCGATGAGCCAATCGAGCCGGCGATCATGGCGAGCGTCATTCCCGACGAGGTGAGCCGTGCGCGAAAGTTCTTCGGAATGGCGAGTATCCTCTGGGCGCTGAGCACCAGACCGGATGTGGTGCCGCAGAACCCAACGAAGAAATAGGCGGCCGCGAAGATCAGCGGCATTGTCGTGACGCTTGCCACAAGAAGAAATACACCCTGGCTGATGCATCCGCACATGAACAGGCCGAACCGGCTCAGTTTGCTGATCGTTTGAGTGATTCGCGCCAATCCGGCAAGTAATGCCCCAGCGCTAATGCATGCCTCCGTTATTCCAAACACTTGCGTACCCCATCCTTCGGATTGAATTCGGAGCGGGACCAACATCGTGATTGCCGGAAGGGACGCGATGAGAGATGCCATCGAAAGCAGGCTGAGGTATCGCTCGATAGGGATTTGAAGGCGAATGCGCCAACTATCCAGAATGTCGTTGCACCACGTGGCGATCCGACGCCCCTGTTTCGCTTTCGACATGGCGGATTCCACGCGCGGCATGAATAGATTCAGAATGCAGACGATGACCATCATGGCGGCGTGGGCCGCTAAACAGGCCGCTGGAGAAAACTCGATCAACGCCAGACCAGCGCAAGCGGGACCAAGCGTTCGACTGACCGAAGCGATCGAGTGCTGAATGCCTAATGCCGGTTGCAATTCATTAGCGGGGACCAGCTCTGGCAGGAATGCCGCACGAGCAGGAACGATGATGGACATTGCAATCGCATTGATTGCCTGAAGCGCAATGATGGTTGCGAGTGAGACATTCGGGAAAGCTGCGGCGCCTGCGAGCAAGATCGAGCGAAAGGCGATCAGCCAGGACGTGGACTGGATCAGTTTCAGCTTGTTGTATCTGTCGCCGATAGGTGAGAGCAGAACATACGACAGGCAGGAGACTGCTGCCTGTACTGCGTAAAACTGAGCAATACCCGCCGCGCCGAATTTTTGCACGATGAACCAGGACAGTACCGATAAACCGAAAAGCCCCGAGAACAACGCCACGAATTGCCCGGCGAGAAAAGGTACAACGCCGGGCGTTTTGAAGGATTGGATATTAAACATCACTCGACCCAATGACGCGGCTGAAGTCAGGCGGTTTCAGGTGCATCGCACGAATATATTCGACCTGCCGCTTTAATAGCGTGGACGCAATATTTCTGACTTCACCAGGAATGGCCGGAGGCGTTTGAAAGTAGGCGCCTCTCTCTGCGTCGAGGCCATGCTTGTTCCTTGAAAAACTGTGGAGTACGGAGCATCTCGGCAATCCCACGACATCTCGTCTGGTGAGTATTTTGCCGAAGGTCCCAAGTTATCGACGGAACATTACAACCGGTTTACACGCGGGTAATCCGGCGCAACCGAAGACATTCGCGAATTGGAAGTCTCACGAACTCTGCGCTACCGGAGGCGTGACGGCGCGCTCGTCGCCGGAGTTGATTCAATTGGCGGACGAGCGCAGCTATACCGCGGCGCGCCTATCACTCAACCCGCAATCTTGTAAGCGGGCAGCTTGTCGGCAAGACGAGCGCCCATTTCCGCGCCGAGGGCCTGGAGCCCGCTCAGCGGGCGCACCATGACTTCGAACTCCACGATCTTGCCGCGCTCGTCGAATGTGATCAGATCGATGCCCTTGAGTTGACGGTCGCCGACGCGCGCGCCGAATTCGAGCACAACGCTCAGTCCGTCGTTACTAACCAGTTGACGGTAGTACGTGAAGTCTTCGAATACGTTGATCACGGTGTTCAGTGCCAGCGACAATGCTGCCGACGAACCGTAAGGCGTTGCCGCCATCGGCGAACGAAACACGGCGTTGGGATCGACAATCGATTCGAGTTCGCCGAGGTCACGCTTGGCCACCATCTCGTGCCAGAGCTTCAGCGATGATGCGACTGCCGGAGGGATGTGCTGCGCCAGTTCAATCATGTCGTCTCCTGTTTATGCCGCTTCAAGCGGCTTGTCTTTATGGAAAGGCGAGGCATCGAATGGATGCGGCGAGCGTCGTGGCTTGAAGAATCGCCCGCGCTGATAACTGCGACCGGCAAGTTGCGTTCGAAAACCCGCTTCGCAGCGCTGTCTCACGGAGCATGACAGCGCTGCGAACGACCTTTGACGCCGCTCAGGGAATCAGCACTTGCCGTCCCACCACACGGCCTTGCTGCAGCGCACGAAGCGCATCGTTGACTTCGTCGAGCGGCCGGGTCGTCACCGGCGCGGGCCGGATCTTGCCGTCGCGCATCAGCGCAACGAGTTCGCGCAACTCGGCCAGCGTGCCGACGTAGCTGCCTTCGATACGCAGCGGACGCATCGGGATAATCGGCGAGGCCAGCGTAATGTCGCCGCCCATCAGGCCCACGATCACCACATGGCCGCCGCGCGCGCATGAATCGAGCGCAAGCGAGACGGTCGACGTCGAGCCGACCAGATCAAGCACGGCGCGCGCGCCGCAGGCTCCGCCCACGGCTTCGACAATCTGCGTCGCGGCGTCGGGCGCGCGGGCGTCGATGGCAGCGAGCGCGCCTTCCTTCAACGCGGCTTCGCGTTTGTCCGCATCGATATCGACGACAATCGCGCCCTTGCCGCCAAGCGCCTTGATGACTTCGATGGCCATGAGCCCGAGACCGCCCGCGCCGATCACGACGACCGGCGTTTCATGAATGCGGTCGCCGAACTTCTTGATAGCGGAATACGTGGTGACGCCCGCGCAGGCAAGCGGTGCGGCTTTGACAGGGTCGAGCCCGCCGAGATCGACCAGATAGCGCGGGTGCGGCACGATCACATACTCGGCGAAGCCGCCCGCCCGCATGACGCCGAGCGATTGCGGCCTCACGCAGATATTCTCTTCGCCGCGCAGACAGGCCGGGCATGCGCCGCAACCGATCCAGGGATGCACGACGGCGATCATGCCGGTTTGCACGGGGCCCGCATCGGGGCCCGCTGAGACGACCTCGCCGGAGATTTCATGGCTGGGCGTGAGCGGCAGTTTGATGCCGCGGTCGGCGAGCGAGAGTTTCTTGCCGCCGCCGAGGTCGTAGTAACCCTCCCAGATATGCAGATCCGAGTGGCACAGTCCCGCCGCCTTCACGCGGACGAGGACTTCGGTGCCCTGGGGTTGCGGGATGTCCTGGTGAATCAGTTCGAGCGGCTGGCCGTGGCCAGTGACGCAAAAGCAGCGCATCTGCATCGATATCTCCGTGAATGAAAGTAGGACGGTTCAGCGATGAGGAAAGCGATGACGAATCATCCGCATCATAGCGGATCGCTCGTGCGCGGGGGCAGGGTGGTTTGATTCGGGTCGTGAAGCCGTGATGTGAACTCGTTTAGCGAATTCGTGTTGTGAACATCAGATCGCCCTGAAGGGCACGCGGACTAGCGAGCCTTGCTGCGCGTGCTCTTCCTGCCGCTGGCCGTGCGCGTCGGTTCTTTACTTGCCGCCGCGTCGGCGATGCCTGGCTGCTCCATCCAGGACAGCGCGTCCACGTAGGAAAGAAAGTGCTGGAGATATCCTGGCGAAAGCTCGCGCATCAACGAAAGCGCCCGATGCACGAGGCTGCTGGAATTGAGCGGTCCGGCGTTTTGCGGAACCTGCACGAGCGACTGGCGCAACTGGCTTTCCGTGCGCACGGTGGCCCAGGTTCGGCGGAAGTAGTCGAGCATTTCGGGCGCGGAGGGCCGCGCGCGGCCGTTCGCCGGTTCGGTCATCAGGTTGGCCAGTTCGCGCAACGGGCCAGTAGCGGGTGCGCGGTCGATCGGCGTTACTGCAGATACGGCAGATTCGGCGTTGCCAAAGGACGCCGAACTTTGCGCAATCAATTCGGATAACGTGGCATTCAGCAATTCGCGTGCTTTACCGCTCTGACTTGCCGCACGCCGCTCCAGCGCCTCAATGAAGCGGGCGCGCACAGGATCGAGCCGGTCCGCGCCGCGCTGCGCGTCGGTCGGCATCGCTTCGTTAGCGTCCCTGGCGTCGTTATTCACCGCGCTCACCACCGGAAGCCGTCGATCGCGGGACCGGCGCGATTTCCACGCGCCGGTTCTTCGCGCGGCCAACGGCGTCCGCGTTCGAACTCACCGGCTGCTCGGAGCCGAACGCCGCCGCAAACACGGACGATGCAGGCACGCCTTCGTCGATAAGCGCGCGCGTCACCGTCAACGCGCGCTGCGCCGACAGTTCCCAGTTATCGGCGAAGCGGTGGTTGCCCGCGTGCACCTGCTGGTCGTCGGCGAAGCCGCTCACCATCAGGGTCTCGTCGCGCGCTTTCAGGTAAGCCGCAAGCGGCCCGGCCAGGCTCTTGAGCAGTACGCGGCCCTCGGGCTGCAACTGGTCGGAGTTCAGCGCGAACAGCACGCTGCCGCTAATGCCGATGCGCCCGTTGACGAGCGTGACCCGGCCCGACGCGAGCGGCCCCGCGAGCGCCTGTTCCAGCGTCTTGCGCCGCTGCGTTTCGAGCTGACGCTGCTTGATTTCGTGGTCGAGCTGGGTCGAGAGTTCGAGCTGCACGCCGATCACCGCCACGAGGATCAGCACGAACGCGCCCAGCAGCGCCGACATCAGGTCGCTGAAGGCGGTCCAGATGGGCGTTGCGGGTTCGAAGCCACCGTCGATGCCACCGTCGATGTCCTCGCTCATGCGGCTTCGGCTCCCGCCGCTGCGCGCCGTGCGGAAAGCTGCTGGAGACCTTCCATGATCTGCTTTTGCGACAGCATGCTGAGATCGACAACTTCACGCGCCTGCGCAACGTAGTACGCAAGCTGTTCGTCGCTGCGCGCGAGCGACTTGTCGAGCGCGCCTTCGATGCGCTGCAGTTGCGCGACGAGTTGTGTGTTCGATTCGCCGAACGCATGCACCGATGCGCCGAACGCGTCGCCGAGGCTCGCCACTTCGACGGCGCCGTGTGTGATCTGCGCGGCGATGCCGTCGAGCTTGTTCGTTTCGGATGCCACGCGATCCGTGAATTGCGCGCCGACGCGCTCGAAGAGTTCCGCCGACGTGCTGACGAGCGCATCGATTGCGCCGCGCTGTTGCGTGGATGCGTGATTCACGGCGTTGAGCAGGGTTTCGAGCGTGGCGAGCAGGCGGCTGCGTTCTTCGAGCATCGCGGTATCGCGCACCATGCTCTCCGAGAGCTTCTGGCGCAGTTCGGCGATCACTTCAGCAGCGGCGCGCGGTGCTTCCGAGGCGGCTTCGACGATCCGCGCGATCTCGGCGACGGTGTCGCGCGCCTGGGCCTGTGTTTGCGCGGCGATGGCGCTCGCGGTGCGCTCCAGCGTGTCGCAGATGGCCTGCTGCCTGGTAGTGTTCTGCACGGCCGCGTCGTCCCAGCGTGCGTAGAGCGTCGCGCTCATCGAAGCGACGCTTTCGCGCCACGCGTCGAGCCGCGCCGCGTCTTGCGACACGAGCCCCGCCTGCAACTGCGCGTGCGATGCATTCACGTCGTGCAGCAGCGCTGCCGCGTGCTGCCCGAATGTTGCGGCTGCAACGGACAGGGCCTGCTGATGGTCCGCGGCGAGTTGTTCGTTCGCGCGCATCTGCTGGGAAAGCGCGGTGTTCCAGTTCTCTGCTGCCGTGCCCGCCGTACGGTCGAGGCGTGCGGCGATGCCGTCGACCAGATCCGCGCAACGCGTTTCGAAGGTGGCCGCATAGCGCTCGAACGATGCGCGCAGATCGGTCGACAACGTTTCACTCGACCGGCGATGATCGGCGAGGGCCTCGCGCCACAGCGTCGAAACGGTGGCTGCGGTCGTTTCGTGGCTGGTCGAGAGTCCGGTCATCTGCCGCTCGACGGCTTGCGTGACGGCAGCGTTCAGCGCGGCCGTTTCGGCCTTGACGCCTTGCACCATGCTTTCCACCGCCGGGCGGATCGCCGCGCCCGCGGCACGCGCGCTTTCGGCGGCGCCATCCTTGAGCGAGCGCGCGACGGATGCGGCGAGTTCCGCGTAGCTGGCTTCGACTTTGCCGAAGAACTGCTGCTGGCTGGCGATCTGCCGCTCGTTCAGTGCGAGGCTTTGCTGCTCGATGGCCTGCATCATCGCCTGAAGACGATCCACGAGCACGGGCATGGCCTCGGCCTGGCGCTGCAGCAACTGGAAGCTTGCTTCGCGTTGATGCGCATGCGAGAAAACGCGCAAGGTCGTCGCGATTCGCGTGTCGAGTTGCTGGGCCGCGTCGCTGCGCTGGCGGCGCACGAGCGCCGAGAGCAGCCCGAGCATGGCAGAGGTGGCGACGCCCGCAATCGACGTCCCGAAGGCAAAGCCCAGCCCCTTGACCGGCGCGGCGAGCGAAGCGCGGATCGCGAGCGGATCGGTGGCGCTTTCGAGCGCCGCGCCCGTGCCCTTGAGCGTGGCGACCATGCCGAGCAGCGTGCCGAGCATCCCGAGCAGGACGAGGAGGCCCACCAGATACGGCGTCAGCGCGGGGCCGGGCAGGGCCGCGCGCGCGCCTTCCACGCGCAGGCGCACCGGGCCGCGCAGGCCGGGATCGATCCGTTCGAGCCATGCGCCGAGCGTGGCGGGCGGCTCGGCAAGCGCGGTCACGGCGTGTTCGAGCGTGGCGGTCGCCTGCCGATAGCGCCACAGTTCGAGTGCACCCGCGAAATAGCAGGCGCCGATCAGCAGCGTGACGGCGAGCGCCAGCGGATTCGTGCCGAGATAGCCGAAGGCGATCCAGCAGAGCGCCGCACAACCGGCGAGAAATACAACGAGGTCGAAACGAAATCGGGACATAAAACTATGGGGTTAGCGGGCGCGAAGGGCTGCGAGCAGTCCTTCCACCGGTTGAAACCGAACTTCGAGTTCGGCGAGCAATACGCTCTGCCTGTCCTTGCAGAACCTGTCGAGCCACACGCCACGCGCGACGGCTTCCGGCTCGCCCGCGGCCTGTGCCGCGCGCAGCCGTTCGAAGTGCGCGCCGAGTAAGGCGGGCACCGAAGCCAGCAAACTGCGCTCGCGCGTACCTAGCGAGCGCTCCATGATCGCGTCCACCGCCGCAAGGCGCGCGAGCGCTGGCGTAGTTGCTGCCAGCATCGCGCGCAGGCGGCCGCGCAACTGGCCGATCTCGGTTTCCAGGGTCTGCTGGATCGCGAGATGGCGCTGGCGATATTCGCGGTAGTCGACCTGGTTGGCCTGGTCGGCAGATTCGTCTACCGGCGCAACGTGAGCCGCGGCACGCACACCGCGCTGGGCGGGAGCGGGCGCGTGCTCGCGGGCGATCACCTTCGTCAGCGCGCTGCGCACGCTCGTGCAGAGGTTTTTCGCCTCGTCGCCGCCGGACGCGCGTGCGCCTGCCATGCCCGCCGTGCCTGTCGCGACGGTTGGCGGCTGTCCGCTCAGCGCCGTGGACAGCGCGATGGCGTCAGTCCAGACGAGCCACTGGCTCAGGCGGTCCGAGAGCGACTGCGGCGGTTCGGCGAAGTCGGCGTCGGCCAGTTGCGCGAGCAGGCGTACGAGCGTTGGTCCGCTCAGCGCCGGTCGCCGGGGGGCTTGCACCATGCTGCGAGAGGCAAAAAAGGCAGCAGTTTACACGCTGGCGCGGTTCGGGCCGTGAGAGCCTTGTCGGCGGAGTGGGTTGACGGGGCATTTTGGCGGTGCGGGCAGCGTGTTTTGAGCGCGAGATACAGTGATCAAAGCAGCGTTAAAAACCGCGCAAAATGCAGCGCTCAAAACGCGCCGTGACGGGCGCGATGCACGGCGTCGCAAGGGCCGCGCCGCCTCACCCCTTCGACCGCCGCTGTTCCATCGCGCGTGCGAAAGCATCGAACCAGGCGAGCGTCTCGGGGTTGGCCATCGTCCCCGGATTGGCGACCTTGTCGAGCGGCTGTCCGAGCAGCAGCTTCTTGATGGGCAGCTCCATCTTCTTGCCGGAGAGCGTGCGGGGCACGCCCGGCACCTGAAACACTTCGTCGGGGACATGCCGTGCGGAGAGCGCGACCTTGATGCGCTCGCGGATCGCCGCCGTCAATTCCGGTGTCAGCACATGATCGGGCCGGAGCACGACGAAGAGCGGCATATACGACTCGCGGCCCAGGTATTCGAGGTCCACGACGAGGCTGTCGAGCACCTCGGGAAGATCTTCCACGGCGCGATAAAGCTCGCTCGTCCCCATGCGGATGCCGTGGCGATTGATGGTCGCGTCAGAGCGGCCGTAGATGACCGCGCCGCCGTGCGCCGTGATACGCACCCAGTCGCCGTGACGCCACACGCCCGGCCAGACATCGAAATAGCTGTCGCGATAGCGCGTGTCGTTCGCGTCGTTCCAGAAGCGCAGCGGCATCGACGGCATCGGCGCCGTGCAGACCAGTTCGCCGACCTCGTCGATGAGCGGCTTGCCCGCGTCGTCGAACGCCTCGACGCGCGCGCCGAGGCAGCGGCACTGCATTTCGCCGAGCCGCACCGGCAGCGTCGGCACGCCCGCCAGGAAGCATCCGGCGAAATCGGTGCCGCCGGAAATCGCGTCGATCCACACGTCGCCGACATGATCGAGAATCCACCGGTACGCTTCGGGCGGCAGCGGCGAGCCGGTCGCGCCGACCGCGCGCAGGCGGGACAGGTCGGTTAGCTGGCGCGGCTCGATGCCTGCCTTCAGGCACGATTGATAGAACGCGGAGCCCGCGCCGAAGAAGTCGACCCGCGCGTCGCCGATGAAACGCCACAAGGCGCCGGGATCGGGATAGCCGGGGCTGCCGTCGTAGAGGCACAAGGTTGCGCCCGCAAGCAGGCCGCCCACCTGGCAGTTCCACATGATCCAGCCGGTGCTGGAATACCAGTTGTAGCGGTCGCCGGGGCGCAAGTCGAAATGCAGCGCCGCGATCTTCACCTGCTCCAGCACGATGCCGCCGTGCGAGTGGACGATCGGCTTGGGCAACCCGGTCGTGCCCGACGAATAGACGATCCACAGCGGGTGATCGAACGGCAGCGATTCGGTTTCGAGTGTCGCGTCGCCCGCAATGGCCTCGGCCCATGCCACGCCGTGCGGGAATTCAGCGGCATTCGCCTGCGCGTCGAGATTCGGCACGAGCACGACGTGGTGTACGCTCGGCAGCTCGTCGAGGAGTTCGTGCAGCAGCGCGCGGCGGTCGTACGGCTTGCCCGCATAGCGGTAGCCGTCGACGGCGATCATCACCGCGGGCTCGATCTGGCGGAAGCGGTCGAGCACCGCGAGGCGGCCCATGTCGGGCGAGCACACCGACCAGATTGCGCCCACGCTCGCGGTGGCCAGGAACGCGACGACGGTCTGCGCGATGTTGGGCATGAATGCCGCCACGCGGTCGCCGCGCTGCACGCCCATGCCGCGCAGCGTCGCCGCGAGCGCGGCCACCTGGCGCTCCAGTTCGGCCCAGCTTATTTCGCCGTCCTCACCCGCCTCGTTGCGGTGAACGATGGCGGGGCGCGCGGACGTCGCGTAACGGAACGCCTGCGCGACGTAGTTCAGCTGCACGCCGGGAAACCAGCGCGCGCCGGGCATCGCGGCATCGGCGAGCGCCTGGCCGCGCGGCGTATCCGAGGCAATGCCGGCCCAGTCCCAGATCGCCGACCAGAAAGCGTCGAGATCGTCGACGGACCAGCGCCAGAGCGCGTCGTAATCGTCGAAGGCGAGGCCGCACTCGCGCGCGAGCCAGTGCATGAATTCGGTGATGCGCGCATTCGCGACGGTTTCGGGCGACGGCGCCCAGGCGATCGGTGCGTTTGCTTCGGTGGACGGACTCACGTTTTCGGTTTCCTTGCGTTGCGAATGGGGCGGCGTTCAGTCACGGGCGCGCTCAATGGCATTGGGTACCATTTTTTGCGCCAGGCCCGCCACCCGGTTAAACGCCGAGATCGCTCGTGCCGCGCGGTTTGTCGTGCTCAGTTGCGTAATTGTTTGCGTGCGTGGTCACGGGCTTCATCGCTGATTTTTTTCCGCTTTTTGCCGCTTTTTACCGTTTATTGGGGCGGGGACGTGGTGCGCGAAATGGGGCTATGCTTGGCAAATGTTCGATCAGTGTCTCTACTTCAATACTGCGGCGCTGGCGCGGCGGCTGGAACGCGAGTGGTCCGGTGCGTTCGAGCCCTTCGACCTCACACCGCCGCAGGCTTTCATGCTGCGCGCCGTGCTGGATCGTCCGCACGTGCTTCAGCATGAACTCGCGGACCTGCTTGCAATCGCACGGCCCACGGCGACGCGGGTGCTCGACGGCCTCGAAGCGCGCGGCTACGTGGAGCGCCAACGTACCGAAGGCGACGGCCGTGAAGTGGCGATCGTGCCGACGGCCAAGGCGCTCGCGATTCGCGAAGCACTCAATGGCGCGAGCGCGGCCGTGACCGGCCGGATCAAGCGCACGCTCGGTGGCGAGGCGTTTGTTGCGACGGTCGCGCGTTTGCGCACGGCGCGCGCGACGCTGGGCTGATTTTGCAAGGCTGTTGCGTGTGCCGTTAGACTTCACGCTTCGCCCACAGCCGGCCCGCAGGACACGGGCATGCCGATGACCGACGCTCTGCTTCCCGTCATGACCGATACGCCCGCGCAACTTCGCGAGGCCGCGCAACACGCGCGCGCCGCGGGCGATGAACTGGCCGCGCTCGCGCATCTGATTGCCGCAGAGGCGCTCGACGCGCGTGCGGCGGGTACCGGATCGGACGGCGCGGCGCGTGTCTGCATGGTGGCCACGGGCTACTTCATGAAGGGCGATCACGCGCTCGCGCAACGCTGGTACGAACTCGCGCTCGATCTCGATGTGGCTCAGGCCGCAGCCTGGCAGAATCTCGCGGCCATTCACGCGCAGGCGGGACGCGCCGATGCCGCGCAACGTTGCCGCGACCGCGCCTATGCGCTGCAACGCGTCTACGTGGAAGCGTCGGGCGAGCCGGTGCGCCGGGTGTTGCTGTTGTGCGCGGGGCGCTCGGCGGGCAACGTGCCGTTCGATCTGCTTGTGCCGACGCCGCGCAACGCGCGCATCAAATACGCCCTCGATTACGCGCAGCCGCAAGAAGACGCGAGCCTGCCGCCAGCCGATCTTGCATTCAACGCAATCGGAGATCCGGATATCGCCGAGCCGCTGCATGCGCGCGTGACGCAATTCGCTCACGCGTTCGCGCATCCGTTCCTGAACATGCCCGAACGTGTGGCGGCCACGCGGCGCGACCGGCTTCCCGCGTTGCTGCATGGTCTGCAAGACGTGCACACCGCCGCTTGCATCCGCATCGAAGCGATGGATAAGGCGTGCGCGTGCATCGATGCTGCCGGGCTGGCGTTGCCGCTGCTCGTGCGCCCTGTCGCCACGCACGGCGGCGAGGGCCTGCTGCGCTGCGACACACGCGCCGAACTCGACGCGGCGCTGGCCGCGCAATCGGGCCCGTTCTACGTCAGCGCGTTTCACGACACGCGCGACGCGGATGGCGCATGCCGCAAGTACCGCATGGCTTTCGTCGACCGCAGGCCGTATCCGTACCATCTCGCGATTTCGCCGCACTGGATGGTGCATTACTTTTCGGCGGGCATGGAGGGCGTGCGCTGGAAGCTCGATGAAGAAGCGCGCTTCCTCGCCGACCCCGCCGCGGCGCTTGGTGCGCGCGGCGCGGCTGCAATCGCCGCCATCGGACAGCGGCTCGATCTCGACTACGCGGGGGTGGATTTCACGCTGCGGCCTGACGGCAGCGTGTTCGTGTTCGAAGCGAACGCGACGATGCTCGTGCATCGCGAGCGCCATGACGGCGAACTCGCGCATAAGAACGTTTACGTACAGCGCATTCCAGACGCGTTCGAGGCGATGATGGCCGTGCGCGTGCGCGTGGCCTGAAGTGGGTGGATCGTGCGTGAAGAGTGCGCGGATTGCGCGCGAGTCGTGCTTGATCCACAAGCGATCCAGCCGGATCAGACTTCCTCGGGCCAGGACATGCCTTCGCGCGCGAGCAGCGCCGACGAAGCAGCCGGTCCGTACGTGCCTGCCGTGTAGGTGCGCGGCCGGTCGCCGAGCTGCTCCCAGCCGTTGAGAATCGGCTCGACCCACGTCCATGCCGCTTCGAGTTCGTCGCGGCGCATGAAGTGCGTGAGGCGGCCGCGGACCACGTCGATCAGCAGACGCTCATAAGCTTCGGCGCGGCGCTCGGGGATCGCCTGCTTCAGATCGAGGTTCAGGTTCACGGGCAGGATGTTCATGCCACTGCCCGGTTCCTTTGCGAGCATCTGCAACTGGATCGACTCTTCGGGCTGAAGCAGGATCACGAGGCGGTTGCCGTAATTGCGCGGGCCGCTCGGAAAGATCGAGAACGGCAGATCCGCGAATTCGATGACGATCTCCGACTGGCGTTTTTGCATGCGCTTGCCCGTGCGCAGGAAGAACGGCACGTTGGCCCAGCGCCAGTTATTGATGTGCGCGCGCAGCGCAACGAAGGTCTCCGCGCGGCTGCCGGGCGGCACGTTGTCCTCTTCGAGATAGCCAATCACCGGCTGGCCGTCCACGGCGCCCGCCGCGTATTGGCCGCGCACGGTGTCGCGTGCGATATCGGCGACCGACATCGGGCGCAGCGAGCGCAGCACCTTAAGCTTTTCGTCGCGCACGGCGTCCGGGTCGAGCGAGACCGGCGGCTCCATGGCAACGATGCAGAGCAGTTGCAGCAGGTGGTTCTGCACCATGTCGCGCAGCGCGCCGGTGTGGTCGTAAAAACCGGCGCGGCTGCCCACGCCGACGGTCTCCGCCACCGTGATCTGCACGCTGCGGATGTACGGCGCCTGCCACAGCGGCCCGAAAATCGGATTGCCGAAGCGCAGCACCATCAGGTTCTGCACCGTCTCTTTTCCCAGATAGTGGTCGATGCGGTAGATCTGCGACTCCGCGAAATGGCGGCCCACCGATTCGTTGATCTCTTTCGCCGAAGCGAGATCGTGACCCAGCGGTTTTTCGAGCACGACGCGCGAGCGTTCGTCCACGAGCGACGCCGACGAGAGGTTGTCGCAGATCGTCGTGAAGAGTTCGGGCGAGGTCGAGAGATAGAACACGCGCAGCGCGTCGGCGCGCGAGGCATCACGCAGATGCGCATAGTCCGCGGGCGCGTTCACGTCGATGATCACGTACTTGAACAGGCCGAGGAAGCGGTCCCATGCCTCCTGGTTGAACGCCTTGGCGTCGACGAACGGGCGCGACTGCTCGTCCATGAACGCGCGGTATTCCTCGATCGTCCAGTTCTTGCGGCCCACCGCGACGATGCACGTGTCGCGGGGCAGATTGTCGTGCAGGTGCGCCATATAGAGCGCGGGCAGCAGCTTGCGCGCGGCAAGATCCCCTCCGCCGCCGAAGATGATCATGTCGAGGGGCAGGTTGGGCACGGCGTGGACAGGCTGTTTCGTCATGGCGGATTGAATGTGACGCATGGTGGCGCGCAGGCGGCGCACCGGTTTCGAAAAAGCCGCGTCGGACGGGCCGCCGGACGGGCGATATGGAGCGGCGAAAAGAACTAATACTGCATGGTTTCCGGGGATTTTGCACGCGGACGGCATTCATGGCGCGCCGCCACTAGCCGAGCCCCGGCACCGTCACGCCAAAGGTATCGAGCAGCAAGACCACGTTGAGCGCGAGCACGGCCATGGCGCCCGCCACGGCGAACCCGGCCGTGAGCGGGCGATTGCGATACGAACCCATCACGTCGGCGCGGCTCGTGAACCAGACGAGCGCGGCCATCGGCACGGGCAGCGCAAGGCTCAGCACGACCTGGCTCACAACGAGCGCCTCGGTAGCGTTCATGCCGAAGCCCACCACCACGAAGCTCGGCACCATCGTCACGGCGCGGCGCAGCCACACCGGAATCTGGAAGCCGATGAAGCCCTGCATGATCATCTGCCCCGCCATCGTGCCGACGACCGAACTCGAGATGCCCGAGGCGATCAGCGAGACCAGAAAGATGCCCGCCGCGCTGGCGCCGAGCAGCGGCACGAGCGTGCGATAGGCCGACTCGATTTCCGCCACGTCAGGGAAGCCCTGGTGAAACGCGCCCGACGCCGTGATGACCATCGCCATGTTGATGAGTCCGGCGATGGAGAGCGCGATCACGACCTCGATATTGGAGAAACGTAATAGCCGCGTGCGCTCGATCTCGTTGCGCGGCGCGACGCGCGCCTGGGTCAGGCCGGAATGCAGGAAGAGGGCGTGCGGCATGACCGTCGCGCCGATGATGCCGACGGCGATCATCACGGCCGGTGCGTCGGGCAGGCTCGGGGTGAAGGTATGGCGCAGGACGCTCGGCCATTCGATGGGCGCGATGAAGAGTTCGAGCAGATAACAGAACCCGATGATGCCGACGAGCGCGCCGATCACGAGTTCGAGCGGCCGAAAGCCCGTGCGCTCGAACAGCAGCAGGCCGTAGGTCACGACGGCGGTAATGGCCATGCCTGCCATGAGCGGGATATGAAAGAGCAGCGAGAACCCGATCGCGCCGCCGAGGAATTCGGCCAGATCGGTCGCCATGGCCGCGATTTCGCTCACGACCCACATCGCCCAGACGACCGGCGCGGGGAAGTGTTCGCGGCACAGTTCAGCGAGATTGCGGCCCGTGACGATGCCGAGCCTGGCCGAGAGCGACTGGAACAGCATCGCCACGATGTTGGCGAGCAGCACCACCCAGAGGAGCGCGTAGCCATAGCGCGCGCCCGCCTGAATATTGGTGGCGAAGTTGCCCGGATCCATGTACGCCACCGACACCACGACGGCCGGACCGGCAAGCGGCAGCAGCAGCGCGGTGCCGCGGCGGCGTCCTTCGAGCGCCTCGCGCACGGCGGTAATGGTGCGCTTCGTCAGGCCGTCGTGCACGGGTTCGTCGCGGGTGCGATGGTGCATGCACGGCTCCTCGGAAATTTGGGGGGCGGAACGGCGGGCGCCATCGCGCGGCAACGCGAATCATGCAAAAACGCGTCATCGGATTGCGGCCCTCGCACGTTAAGGGGGAAATCCATGCACGAGCCGCCGATGGATTCCGCTATCACAGCACAAACCGGTGGTTCGCGCCTGTCTCGATTTGTTTGTCCGACGAAATGCCCGTACTCCCGATCATCGCCGTAAACAAGGCCCGTCTCGCCTTCGCTGTGCTCATGGGCGCGCTCGCTTGCAGCACGCTCGCCCATGCCGACGACAGGCGCAACAGCGCTGCCAACAACGCCGCCAACAGCGTGGCCAACAGCGCGGGCAACCGGGTCATCGTGCTCGATTCCGGCGAGGCGGCGCTCTCGCTCATCGACGAGGCGAGCCGCACGGTCGTCGGCACCGAGCCGACCGGCAAGCAGCCGCACCACCTGATGGTCACGCCCGACGGCCAGTCGCTGATCGTCGCGGATTCGGTCTCGAACGACCTGATGTTCCTCGACCCGGTCACCGGCAAGGTTCAGCGGCGCGTGGAGGGCATCGAGGATCCGTATCAGCTCGCCTTTTCGCCCGACCGCAAGTGGTTCCTGACGACCGGGCTGCGCCTCGACCGCATGGACATCTACGGCTACAACAACCACGAGTTCACGCTCGTGAAACGCATCGAACTCGGGAAGACGCCGAGCCACATGACGTTCACCTCGGACAGCAAGACCGTGTTCGTGACGCTGCAGGACACGGGCGAGATCGCCGCAATCGACCTGGCCACGCAGACGGTGCTCTGGAAACTGCCGGTCGGCGATACGCCAGCGGGCCTGTGGATGACGCCCGGCGACAAGTACCTGCTCGCCGGCATGACCGGCGAGGACGACGTGGCCGTGATCGACTGGCGCAACCGCACGGTCGTGAAACGGATCCAGACCGGGCGCGGCGCGCACAACTTCCGCAATCTCGACGATGGCAGCCATGTGGCCGTGTCGAACCGCGTCGAGAGCACGATCAGCATCCTCGACTACCGGAAGCTCGAGAAGGTCGCCGACATCACGGGTCTTTTGCCCGGCCCCGACGACATGGAGCTCGCCGCGGACAAACGCTATCTGTGGGTGACGTTTCGCTTCGCGAAGCAGGTCGGGATCATCGACCTCGCGACGCGCCAGCTGATCGACACGATCCCCGTGGGCCGCTCGCCGCACGGCATCTATTTCGCCAATCGCGCGCCGGTTTATGCACCGAACCCGGACTGAGCGGACTCGTTCCGCACGAATCAAAGGACTCATTCGAGGCACTCGATGATCGACACCCTCGTCTCGCAACTCGATAACGCCGTATCGTGGCTGCAAACGCTCGTCTACGTGGACGTGGTGCAGCCGTTTTTCTACAAATTCGGCTTCATGAGCTACGACGAGGACACCTACGACGCGCTCTACTGGGTGATCGTCGGTGTCCTCGAAGTCGTGGTCACGTATCTGGTCCTGCGTCCGCTCGAAGCGCTGCGGCCTGCCGAGGCGTGGGCCGACCGCAAGGCGCTGCGCGCGGACGTCTGGTACACGTGGATCTCGAAACTCGGCGTGCTGAATCTCGCGTTCTTCTTTATGCTCCAGCCGGTGTTCAACCACTGGCAGAGCCTGATGGCGATGTACAACGTGCCGAACATCGACGTGGACAGCCTGTGGCCCGGCGTCACCGACAAGCCCTTCGTCTCGTTCCTGATCTACCTCGTCGTGCTCGATTTTGCGGGCTACTGGTATCACCGCTGGCAGCATCGCATCGGCATCTGGTGGGAACTGCACGCGGTGCATCACAGCCAGCGGCAGATGTCGCTCTGGTGCGACGACCGCAATCACTTCCTCGACGACATCATCAACGCGGCGTTTCTCGCAGGCATTTCGCTCTTCATCGGGGTCGAGCCCGCGCAATTCGTCGTGCTCGTTGCCATCGGCAACTTCATGCAGAGCGTGCAGCACGCCAACATGCGTCTGCCGTTCGGCCCGGTGCTGGAGCGCCTGATCGTGAGCCCGGCGTTTCACCGCCGCCATCACGCAGTCGATTACGGCCACGCAGGCATGCATTACGGCTGCAACTTCGGCGTGCTGTTTCCGTGGTGGGACATGCTGCTGCGCACCGCGTCGTGGAATGCCGAAGTGGTGCCGACCGGCATTCGCGACCAGTTGCCCGCGCCGCTCGGCCACGGGCGCGACTACGGCGAAAGCGTGATCGCGCAGCAATGGCATGCGCTCGTGCGCATTGCGCGGCGCCTGCGCGGCACGCGTTATCGGGAGCAAGCCGCGTCCTGAGGCGCGGCAAGCGCAGGCCGCATGCTTCGCGGCCCGCGCACCCGGGGGCGGTGCAATGCCGCCTTGAAGTCCTCCTTGAAGTCCGGCTTGTAGTGCGCCTGGAACCCCGCCTGGAACCCCGCCAGGGTGCTCGCCGACGCCGTGCGCCGCCGGATGCGATAATCGCGCATTCATCCGTTCCGGACCGCACGACCCGCGCCACGCGCGAGGCAGGAGAGCATCTTGATCCGCATCGACAACCCGCAGCACGACCACGAAGTCGGCGTCGCCGACGCCACCGTTGACTCCACCCGCATCGACGACGTGCGCATCGGCGCCGTGCGCCCGCTGATCTCGCCCGCGCTCCTGCTCGACGAACTGCCGGTGCCGGAGCAAACGCAGACGCTCGTCGAAACGAGCCGCGCGCAGATCGCCGACGCGGTCAAAGGGCGCGACGACCGCCTCGTCGTCGTGGTGGGACCGTGCTCGATCCACGACCACGGCCAGGCCATCGAGTACGCGAAACGGCTCAAGGAAAAAGCCGACGCGCTCAAAGACGACCTGCTCATCGTGATGCGCGTGTACTTTGAAAAGCCGCGCACGACCGTCGGCTGGAAGGGCTATATCAACGACCCGCGTCTCGACGGCAGCTTCCGCATCAACGAAGGCCTGCGCGCTGCGCGGCAACTGCTGCTCGACATCAACGCGCTCGGTTTGCCCACGGCGACGGAATTCCTCGATCTGCTGAGCCCGCAATATATTGCCGACCTCGTCGCATGGGGCGCGATCGGCGCGCGCACGACGGAGAGCCAGAGCCACCGGCAACTGGCGTCGGGACTGTCGTGCCCGATCGGCTTCAAGAACGGCACCGATGGCGGCGTGCAGGTAGCCGCCGACGCCATCGTCGCCGCGCGTGCGAGCCACGCATTCATGGGCATGACGAAGATGGGCATGGCCGCGATCTTCGAAACGCGCGGCAACGACGACTGCCACGTGATCCTGCGCGGCGGCAAGAGCGGCCCGAATTACGACCACGCTTCGGTGGCGGCCTGCTGCGAAGCGCTCGTCAAGGCGGGCTTGCGCGAGTCGGTCATGATCGACTGCTCGCATGCGAATTCGAACAAGGCGCATCAGCGCCAGATCGAAGTGGCCGGGGATATCGCCGTGCAACTCGCCGACGGCGACAAGCGGATTACCGGCGTCATGATCGAAAGTCACCTCGATGAAGGGCGCCAGGATCTGAAGCCGGGCGTGCCGCTCAAGTACGGCGTGTCGATTACCGATGCCTGCATCAGCTGGGCGCAGACCGAACCTGTGCTGGATACGCTCGCGCAGGCGGTGCGCGCGCGCAGAAAGGTGTAAGGCGCGTGCGGGCGGCAAGCGCGTATGCGCTTGCCGCCCGGCTCGTTTTGCCTTGTTCAGGCCTCAGTGCGCGCCCGCCGCGCCGCCGCCGCCCGAGCCCGTCGTCGATTTCGTGATCCAGATGAGCGGGATGATGGCTATGAAGATAATCGCGGAAATATAGAAGATATCGTTCAGGCCCATCATCGCGGCCTGCGCGTTCAACTGGAAATCGAACAGCGCGCGCGCAGTGGGCTCGCTCACATGCAGGAGCGTCTGCACGTTCTCGATTGAATCGCGGAATACGGGGTTCCCGGCGAAAGCCTGCTCCGTGAGCCGCGCGTGATGCAGTACCGTGCGGTTGTTCCAGGTGTTCGTCGCAATCGAGGTGCCCACCGCGCCGCAGAACACGCGCACGAAATTCGAAAGCCCCGCGGCGGCAGGCACGCGGGCCGGCGGCTGGCCCGCAAGAATGATCGCGGTGAGCGGCACGAAAAAGAGCGCCATCGGAATGCCCTGGAGCAGGGTCGGCAGCACGAGATGGAACGTGTCGATTTCGATCACGTACTGCGAGCGCATGAAAAACACCACCGCGAACATCACGAACGCGATCGTCGCGATCACGCGCGCGTCCGAGCGCGGCAGGATGCGGCCGACCACCGGCGAGAGAATCAGGGCGAAGATGCCGAGCGGCGCGGTCACGAGGCCCGCGTCCACCGACCGGTAATTCAGGTACTCCTGCATCCACTGCGGCAGCAGCACGAGGTTGCCGAAGAACACCGCGTACGCGACCGAAATCGCAATCGTGCCGCCAAGAAAATTGCGTTGCTTGAAGAGGCGCAGATCGACGATCGGGTGTTCCTCGGTCAATTCCCAGACGAGAAAGAACGAGAAGCTGATGAGCGCCGTGACGCCGAGCGCGACGATCACGGGCGAATTGAACCAGTCGAGATCCTTGCCCTTGTCGAGCAGGATCTGCAGCGACGCGACCCACGCGATGAGCAGACCGAGGCCCACGACGTCGATGGGCGGCTTGCGTGTTTCGGATTCGCGGTGGCGGTAAATGGACCACGTCACGAAGCTCGCGACCAGGCCCACCGGAATGTTGATGTAGAAGATCCACGACCAGTTGTAGCTGTCCGTGATCCATCCGCCGAGCGCGGGGCCCGCGATCGGGCCGACCGTCGTCGTCATGGCCCAGAAGGCGAGCGCCGTGGCCGATTTTTCCTTCGGCCAGGAACCGAGCAGAATGGCCTGCGAGAGCGGAATCAGCGGCCCGGCGACCGCGCCCTGGATTACGCGCGCGACGAGCAGGAACGGCAGGCTCGGCGCGATGCCGCACAGCCATGAGGCCACGACGAACGACAGGATCGACGCGACGAAGAGCCGGACCTGGCCGAAGCGCTGCGTGAGCCAGCCGGTAAGCGGAATCGAGACGGCATTGGCCGCGGCGAACACGGTGATGACCCACGTGCCTTCGTCGACGGAAACGCCGAGATTGCCCGAAATGGTCGGGATCGCGACGTTGGCGATCGACGTGTCGAGCACGTTCATGAACGTCGCGAGCGCGACCGCGATGGTCGCGAGGATCAGGCGGCCGCCTTCGAGGGGCGGCGGGGTGGGCTTGCTCAAGCGTGTTCTCCGCGGATTCGTTGGCGGCAGAATGCTGCGTGCACGGCGCGGCGCCGGTTTGGGGCAAGCATAACCGCAATCGGTTGGCCTCCGCCCATGCCGACACCAACCCGTTTGCGCTCGGCGTATGCTTGCGGCTGTCATGCGGACACGATGGGCGCAATGGGCGGGTGGCGACCGCCGCTGGCGCGGCGCTCATGCCGCGCTCATACAGCCAGCAGGCCAACAAGGGAGATTTTCCAATGGGCTGGGAATCGTTCGATGGGGGCTGGCGGCTTGCGCCAGCGGGGGGCGCTGCGCGGGCGGTGGTCGTGCTGCTGCACGGCGTCGGTAGCAACGCGCAGGACTTGATGCCGCTTGCCGAGACGTGGCGCGACGCCTTGCCTGGTGTCGCGTTCGTTTCGCTCGACGGCAGCGAGCCGTTCGATGGCGGGTTCGGCGGGCGTCAGTGGTTCAGCCTGCGCGATATCAACGAGGGCAACCGCGAAGAGCGCGTCGTCGCGGCGGCTGCGGTGCAGCGCAAGAGGCTCGACGCCGAACTGGCCCACTGGGGGCTCGCGTACGACGCGCTCGGGCTGGTCGGATTTTCGCAAGGCTCGATCATGTCGCTTTATCACGTCGCGACGCAGCCCGAGGGGGCCGCCGTGGTGGTCGCCTTTGCGGGGCGGCTCGTGACGCCTGTTGCCGTGAAGAGCCGCACGGCGCTCACGCTCGTGCACGGCGAGGACGACGAGGTGATCCCGGCGCAGGAACTGGAGCGCGCGGCCATCGCGTTCAGCGACGCGGGTTATGCCGTGGCCGCGTACGTCCTGCCGGGTGTGGGCCATACGATTACGCCGCAGGGCGTGCTGCTCGGCCGCGAAGCGCTCGTGCGCGCGCTCGAAGCGTGCGAATAAACGCGCCAATGAATGTGCAATAAGCGCGCAAATAAGGCTGCAAATAAAGGGGCGGAGGGGCAAATAAGCGATTTATTTGTTCGAAACGGGGTGGTCCGGCTGCACAGTTAATTTTGGCGCAGCTAAAGTCCGCGGCTGCCGTGGCCGTTAAGCAGGCCAATGGGCCGAACAAGGCCCGATCCGCCCGGGCGTGAGACCAGAGACAGACGCGCATCGGGATCGACGTCCGGGGTGTCCCGACGGCAGGGCGCCGCTTTTCATATAAGAAAGACAGACATGGCCCAAGCCACGCCGCATTCCTCGTTTCTGAAAAGGCTGTCCCGCCACGACGTGGCGGTCGATATCGGCACCGCGAACACGTTGATCTATACGGCAGACCGGGGCGTCGTCCTGAATCAGCCGTCGGTGGTCTGCTTCGAGCGCCGTGCGGGGGCCGGTGAGGCGACGGTCGCCGCCGTCGGACGCGAGGCGAAGGAATTGCTCGGGCGCGCACCGTCGAATCTGGAACCCGTACGGCCGCTGTGCAACGGCGTGATCGCCGATTTCTCCGCTGCGGGACACATGATGCGCCGCTTCGTGGCGATGGCGCGCACGCACCGCCCGCTTGGCCGCCGCGCTTCATTCACGGTCTGTGTGCCGGCAACGGCCAACCAGGTGGAGCTCCGCGCGATCCGCGAAACCGCGCTTGCGGCGGGCGCGGCAAGCGCGAATCTCATCGGCGAATCGCTTGCCTCGGCGATCGGGGCCGGGTTGCCCGTCGCGTCGGCGACCGGATCGATGGTCGTCAATATCGGCGGCGGCACGACCGAGGTCGGCGTGATCGCGCTTGGCGGCCTGGCCTGCTGCGGCTCGGTGCGCGTGGGCGGCGATGAGTTCGACCGCGCCATCATCAATTACGTGCGGGGTCTGCATGGCGTCTTGCTCGGCGACCAGACGGTCGAGCACGTGAAAAAGACCATCGGCAGCGCGCTGCATGGCCAGCCGGTCGAAACCATGCGCGCCACCGGCCGCAGCCTCGACGACGGCCTGCCGCGCACCATCGAGCTGACGAGCCACGACATCGCGGATGCGCTCGCCGTGCCGCTGCGTCAGGTGATCGGCGCGGTGCGGCAGGTGTTCGAGACCGCGCCGCCCGAACTCGTGACCGACATCGCCGATACCGGCATCCTGCTGACCGGCGGCGGCGCGCTGCTCGGGCAGCTCGACGCGTGCCTCGCGGCCGAGCTCGGCGTGGCGGTGCGCGTGGCCGACGAGCCGCTCACCTGCGCCGTGCGCGGCGCGGGCCTCGCAGCGGCGTGCCTCGACGCGCATGCATTTGCGCGTGCATTCGACCAGGCGGCATTGATCCGATGAATGGCGCGTCGCACGCGGCGCGCGCCATCGTGGGACAATAGCCCCTTTTTTCGCGGACGGACACACGCGGCGCTATTGTCGTTCCGCCGTTTCGCTGTGCCGCTCTGCTCCATTTATTCCGCTTTTATTCCTTCGTGCCGTGAGTCAAGCCGTTTTTCCCGCATCCGGATCGTTCATCGAATTGTCCGGGGGCGTGCCCATGCCATTTGTCGCGCGCGGCGAGGGGCCGTTGCTGTTGTTCGTGCACGGCTCGCTGTGCGACTACCGCTACTGGCAGCCGCAGCTTGCGGGGCTCTCGAAGCAATACCGCTGTGTTTCCGTGAGCCTCTCGCACTATTGGCCCGCTGCCGATGCGGTGCACGATCGGCCTTTTAGCTGGAGCCGCCACGCGGACGAAATCGCCGAATTTATCGACGCATTCGGTGCCGGACCGGCTCACGTGATCGGGCATTCTCGCGGCGGCAGCGTGTCGTTCGAGTTCGCGCGGCGCCATCCGGAACGCGTGCGTACGCTCACGCTGGCGGACCCGGGCGGGCCCGTGCAGTTGCCGGGACAGGCGCACGTGCAATTGCCGGAAACCGTCAATACGCTGCGCGCGCGTGCCGTGCAATTGATCGACTCCGGCGAGGTCGATGCGGGGCTCGAATTGTTCGTGGATTCGGTCAGCCAGCCGGGCTTCTGGGCGCGCAGCACGCGCGCGTTTCGCAAGATGGCAACGGATAACGCGCACACGCTCGGGCCGCAATTCCGCGATCCGCTGCCTGTGTACACGCGCGAAAAAGCCGCTGAAATCGCGTGCCCGGTATTGCTCATCGACGGCGAGCTGAGTCCGCTGGTCTTTCATCGCACGGTGGAGGCGCTCGACGAATGGCTCGGGGATGCACGGCGCGCCACTGTGATGGGTGCGTCGCACGGCATGAATCTCGCGCTTCCGGCGGCGTTTAATGCAATCGTCGACCGGTTTGTGCGCGAGCGCGGTTGAGTTTTTTCTTTCGCGTCGGGTGGACCGGTTTTTTTATTTTTAAATCGTGGCAGTCCTCAATGGTTTTTTAAACCAGTGTGTTGAGTCGAAGGTCGACGCTCTGCGTCAGTTGTTCTTCGCCAACTCGCCGCACGCCGCGTCACGCAGTTTTCGTGCCGACAAGAGGCGCTCGCGCGCATGTACGTGCCAACACGGAAGCCTCTACAATCAGGAAAAGCGACGCGTACGGCAACACCGCGCTACGCATTCAGAGTAAGCGCTAAAGTACCCACTCTGATCGACTTGCTTTGCATGGGACCGGAGTAAGCGCTGAAGCGCCAACTCCGGTCGACACCCGATCGAAACAGGAGCTACGCGATGCAGGATCCCGAGGAACTCGGCGGCGTCACCCGCGCAGGCGGTGTGGATCATCCCGACCACGACACGGACGGCGCATTCATCGCACCCGAAACACCCGACGTCGCAAGTGCGGACCAGCATGTGCTGAAGTCGGGCGATACATTTATCGTCAACGATCCGCTCGGCGATATCACGGGCATCGACGACGGTCTGTTCGTCAACGACACGCGCGTCCTGTCCTCGCTGCGCCTCACCTTCGGCGGGCGCGCGCCATCGCTGCTCTCCGGCAGCGTCAGCAGCGACAACACCGCGTTCGCTGCGCATCTCACCAATCGTCCGCTACCGCCGCTCGGCGGCAAGACCACGCCCGAAGGCGTGATCCACGTACAGCGCTCGCGCGTGCTCTCGGGCACGATGATGACCGAGGCCATCGAACTCACGAATTACGGCACGACCGATGCCACGGTGCCGCTCTCGATCTCGTTTGCGAGCGACTTTCGCGACATGTTCGAAGTGCGCGGCCTGAAGCGCGAAGCGCGCGGCACGCTCGTGCCGCCGCGCGTGGAAGACGGTGAGGTGCGGCTCGAATACATCGGTCGCGACAAGGTCGCGCGGCGCGTGCGCATCGAGTTTTCGCCGCCGCCCAACAAGCTCTTCGCGGACCGCGCGGACTATTCCGTCGAGTTGCCCGCTCAGGCCTGCGTGTCGCGCTACCTGACGGTGACGATCGAGGTCGAGCCCCTGCCGGGCGCCGCGCCCGACACGCCGAGCGCGGGCATCGTCAAGCCCGCGCATTGTCTCGCCGACGACAAGGAGCTGCGCGTGGGGCGCGCAGCCGTGCGCGCGGCGCTCGTGGATTCGCATATCGTCATGCGCGAGCGCCGCCGCGTGACGGCGCGCGTGCGTTCGAGCAATCCGCTCTTCAACGCGTGGATCAACCGCTCGATTGCCGACCTCGGCTTGCTGACCACCGACTTGCCGACCGGTCCCTATCCGTACGCGGGCATTCCGTGGTTCTCCACGCCGTTCGGGCGCGACGCGATCTTCACCTCGCTGCAGACGCTGTGGCTCACACCGGCGCTTGCGCGCGGCGTGCTGCGCTTTCTCGCGGCGCACCAGGCGCGCGAGACTTCGGCGTTTCGCGATGCCGCGCCGGGCAAGATCATGCACGAGATGCGCAAGAGCGAAATGGCGGCGACGGGCGAAGTGCCCTTTGCGCTCTACTACGGCGGCGTGGACTCCACGCCGCTCTTCGTCGTGCTCGCGGGCGCCTATGCGGAGCGCACCGGCGACACCGCGCTGATCGACGAACTGTGGCCCGCGCTCGAACGCGCGGCAGCGTGGGTGGCGGGTGTATGCGACCGCAATCCGCACGGGTTGCTCGACTACCGGCGCGAGTCGGAGGGCGGGCTGGCGAACCAGGGCTGGAAGGACAGCCACGATTCGGTGTTCCACGCGGATGGACACTTCCCCGATGGTCCGATTGCGCTTGTCGAAGTGCAGGCCTACGCGAGTTCGGCGTTCGATACGATGGCGCGCTTCGCCACGCAGCGCGGGCTCGCCGAAGACGCGGCCCGCTACGCCGCGCGGGCTGCGAAGATCCGCCAGTGCGTCGAAGAAAAATACTGGATGGAGGAAGCGGATTTCTACGGCATCGCGCTCGACGGCCACGGCGAGCTGTGCCGCGTGCTGGCGTCGAACGCGGGGCATCTGCTTGCGTTCGGCCTGCCCGAATACGAGCGCGGACGCAGCGTCGCGGGCGTGCTCGAATCGGCGCTGTTCCATACCGGATGGGGCGTGCGCACGCTGGCGGCGGGGCAGGCGCGCTTCAATCCGATGGCCTATCACAACGGCTCGGTCTGGCCGCACGATAACGCGATCTGCGCGCGCGGGCTCGCGCGATATGGCCGCAAGGAAGCAGCCGTGCGTCTGTTGCAGGCGCTCTTCGAAGCGGCCGTCACGTTCGATATGCGCTTGCCCGAACTCTTCTGCGGTTTCCCTCGACGGCGCGGCGAGCCGCCGACCGCCTATCCGGTTGCGTGCCTGCCGCAGGCGTGGGCCGCGGGCTCGCCGTTCATGATGCTCGAAGCGTGCCTCGGCGTATCGATCGATGCGGCGCGCAACGAAGTTCGCGTCGAGCAGCCGATACTGCCCGAAGGTATCGACTGGATCGAGATCCGCGATCTGCGTGTGGGCAAGGCCGCGGTCACGCTGACGTTCCGCCGCGTGGACGGCAAAGTGGTTGCGTCGGCGGATCGCAGCGACGTGAAGGTCGTCGCGCTGCTGTAGCGCTGGCGCGCGTTGCGGCGAGCGCGAACGACGCCGGGGCTTCACGCGGGTGATGACCCCGGCTGCGCCTATCGAGTCGGCTGGTTATCCGCGCAGGGCCGTAGTGAGAAGTTCGCCGCCACGCCGCCTGTCTCCACGTTCTTCGTATTGCGGATTTGCGGCGCGTGGAAGCGTTCGAGCGCGGCGCGCTGCGCAGCCGTGCCGACGCCCAGTTGCGCCAGTACTTCCATGACGGTCGCGTAGAGCGCCGTCGCGTTGCCGTCTTCCATCTTCACCGCAATACCGATTGCGCGGCCCCTACCTTGCGGCACGGCGTGGCCGGACGCACGCACGCCGATCGCGTAGCTGCCATCGGCGCCCACCTTGCCGACGAGCGCGCCCTCGAACGCTTCCATGAGCACCGTGCAGAAGCGGCCTTCGCCCGCAACCATCGCCGGATAAGAAGTCATCGCGCGGTAGATGCGTGCGAGCGCTTGCGTGCGCAACGAACCCGCAGCGCCGCCAGGGACGAGCGCATCGGCCGCATCTGCGAGCCTGGCATAGAGGCGGGCGAGCCGGTCGAGCGGGAACGCGGGCGTCGGCAGATTGCAGCCGTCGATGGCCCATTGCACGCCGTCGTCGGGCAGGTCGCACACGTCGGCGACGGTGTGCTTCACGCGTGCCTGCAACGGATGCTCGGGCAGGTGGTAGTCGGCTATCGGCGCTTCGATGGCGCGCGCGCCCGCGAGCATGCCCACATGCTTGCCCGCGCAATTGCTGCAGACCGGGCCGGGCGTGAAGTCGCGTTTGATCCACGCGCGGTAGACGGCATCCGATAACGGCACGTGAGCGCCGCAACGCATGTCCGATTCCTGCGCGGCTACCTTGGCGAGCATCTGGCGGACGCGTTCGATGTGGCGATCCTCGCTGCTGTTCGAGCCGCACATGAGGGCGAGGTCGGTGTCGTCGAAGCCGAAGCGCTCGAGCGCACCCGTTTCGGCGACGGCCAGCGCCTGCGCCGGTTTGGCCGCCGAGCGCACGAGCGTGACGCGGTGCGGGTTGCCGAACGCGTAGCACAGCCGGCCATCGGCATCGACGACCGCGATGTGGGCTGCGTGAGTCGTCTCGACGAGCCCGCCGCGATAGACCGTGACGGCGGGTTCGAAAGCGTGCGTTGCCATGATGGATCGACCTTGTCGGGTGTTCGGGATGGGGGAGATGGTACAACGCGTGCGCTAATGGCGGCGAGGTAGTCACGCTTTCGCGCAGCACAAAAAAATAGCGCCGCAGGCTGAAAGCCTGCGGCGCTATTGCGTGATGCTTCAACAAAAACTGCGTAAAAAACTACGGCGATAACAACAAGGAGAACAACTGCGACGAGGACCTCGCGCCGTAGCCCAACAACGCGTTTACATCGCTACCTTGTCGGCAACCTGCTTGAAATCTTCGATCTGGTCGAAGTTCATGTATTGATAGATCTTGTCGCCATCGGCGTTGATCACGCCCATGTCGGCCATGTACTCGTCCTTGGTCGGGATCTTGCCGAGACGCGAGCAGATTGCCGCCAGTTCCGCCGAGCCGAGGTACACGTTCGTGTTCTTGCCGAGGCGGTTCGGGAAGTTGCGGGTCGACGTCGACATGACCGTCGCGCCTTCGCGCACCTGTGCCTGGTTGCCCATGCACAGCGAGCAGCCCGGCATTTCGGTGCGGGCACCGGCCGTGCCGAACACGCCGTAGTGGCCTTCCGCGGTCAGCTGCTTCTGGTCCATCTTGGTCGGCGGGGCCACCCACAGCTTGACCGGGATGTCGCGCTTGCCTTCCAGCAGCTTCGATGCGGCGCGGAAGTGACCGATGTTGGTCATGCACGAACCGATGAACACTTCGTCGATCTTGACACCGGCGACATCGGAGAGCGTCTTCACATCGTCCGGATCGTTCGGGCACGCGACGATCGGCTCATGGACGTCGTCGAGGTCGATCTCGATGACGGCTGCGTACTCGGCGTCGGCATCCGGCGACAGCAGTTGCGGGTTGGCCAGCCACTGCTCCATCGCCTTGATGCGGCGCTGCAGGGTGCGCGCGTCCTGGTAGCCGTCGGCGATCATGCACTTCAGCAGCGTGATGTTGCTGTTGAGGTACTCGATGATCGGTTCCTTGTTCAGGCGCACCGAGCAACCGGCGGCCGAACGCTCCGCGGACGCATCCGACAATTCGAACGCTTGCTCGACCTTCAGATCGGGCAGGCCTTCGATTTCGAGAATGCGGCCCGAGAAGATGTTCTTCTTGCCTTGCTTGGCAACGGTCAGCATGCCTTGCTTGATGGCGTACAGCGGGATGGCGTTGACGAGGTCACGCAGGGTCACGCCCGGCTGCATCTTGCCCTTGAAGCGGACCAGCACCGATTCCGGCATGTCCAGCGGCATCGTGCCGGTGGCGGCTGCGAAGGCGACCAGGCCCGAACCGGCCGGGAAGCTGATGCCGATCGGGAAGCGCGTGTGCGAGTCGCCGCCGGTGCCGACGGTGTCGGGCAGCAGCATGCGGTTCAGCCACGAGTGGATCACGCCGTCGCCCGGGCGCAGCGCAACGCCGCCACGGGTGCTGATGAAGTTCGGCAGGGTCTGGTGGGTCTTCACGTCCACCGGCTTCGGATAGGCGGCGGTGTGGCAGAACGACTGCATGACGAGGTCGGCCGAGAAGCCGAGGCACGCCAGATCCTTGAGTTCGTCGCGGGTCATCGGGCCCGTGGTGTCCTGCGAGCCGACCGAGGTCATCTTCGGTTCGCAGTAGGTGCCCGGGCGCACGCCCTGGCCTTCCGGCAGACCGCACGCGCGGCCAACCATCTTCTGGGCCAGCGAGAAGCCCTTGCCCGTGTCGGCCGGCTGCTGCGGCAGGCGGAACAGCGTCGACGGCGCGAGGCCGAGCGCTTCACGTGCCTTGGCGGTGAGGCCGCGGCCGATGATCAGGGGAATACGGCCACCGGCGCGCACTTCGTCGAACAGCACGTCGGACTTGACCTGGAACTCCGAGATCACTTCGCCGTTCTTCAGGGCCTTGCCTTCGTACGGACGCAGTTCGACGACGTCGCCCATTTCCATCTTCGACACGTCGAGTTCGATCGGCAGGGCGCCGGCGTCTTCCATCGTGTTGTAGAAAATCGGGGCGATCTTGCCGCCGAGGCACACGCCGCCGAAGCGCTTGTTCGGGATGAAGGGGATGTCTTCACCCGTGAACCACAGCACCGAATTGGTGGCCGACTTGCGCGAGGAACCGGTGCCGACCACGTCGCCCACGTAGGCGACCAGGTTGCCCTTTTCCTTCAGCGATTCGATGAACTTGACCGGGCCGCGCTTGCCGTCTTCTTCCGGGGTGATGCCGGGACGGGCGTTCTTCAGCATCGCCAGCGCGTGCATCGGGATGTCCGGGCGGGTGGTGGCGTCCGGGGCCGGCGACAGGTCGTCGGTATTGGTTTCGCCCGTCACCTTGAAGACGGTGATGGTCAGGCTTTGCGGCACTTCCGGACGGCTGGTGAACCATTCGGCGTCGGCCCAGCTTTGCAGGACGGCCTTCGCGTTGGCGTTGCCCTTGTCGGCCAGTTCCTTGACGTCGTGGAACTGGTCGAACATCAGCAGGGTTTTCTTCAGTGCGTCGGCGGCGACGGTGCCCACTTCGGCGTCGGACAGCAGGCCGATCAGCGGCTGGATGTTGAAGCCGCCCAGCATCGTGCCGAGCAGTTCGGTGGCGCGCGTGCGCGAGATCAGCGCGCAGGCGGTTTCGCCTTTGGCGACGGCGGCCAGGAAGCCGGCCTTCACGCGGGCGGCTTCGTCCACGCCGGCGGGCACGCGGTGGGTGATCAGGTCGAGCAGCGTCTGCTCTTCGCCCGCGGGCGGATTCGTCAACAGTTCCACCAGCTCGGCGGTTTGCTGAGCCGTCAGCGGCAGGGAGGGAATACCGAGCGCGGCGCGAGCGGCCACGTGAGCACGAAAGTTTTCAAGCATGGGGGACCTGCTGAATTGGCGTTTCAGGGGGGAGGCTTGTAAGGCGCTCCGAGGCTGTTCCAGGCACTACTTTGATCGCGATTCTAATTGCAATGCCCTGTAGCGTCAAACATCTTATATCTTATATAAGAGTTGGAAAATAAAACCGTTGGGAATCATGGCTGTAAGGATGGGGGTGGATTTTTCACGCGCGGTCTGGGTGGCGCGTGGGGTGTGGGCTGCGCTCGATGGGTTCGAAGGCGCCTGTAGGGTGGGCGAGGTGCTCAGGGGAAGCAGAGAGCGTGGCTGGCGGCATGGACGTTCTGGTTCTGGTCTGTGAATCGTGTGCGAAGGCAACAATGTTTGCGACAGGACCGAGATCATTCGCCGCTCACCAGCGTCCGCCACTCTCCGCAACACTTCACAACACAAGTGCTAACATTTGTTGTCGCCACCTCCGAATGACGCCCGCATGCCAGACAGCTTCGATCAGCTTGCCGCGCTCATCCGCGCGCGCTTTGCCGAACTGAGTCCACAGTTCCAGACAGGTGCCGCGTTTCTGCTCGATCACCCCGACGAGGTGGCGGTGTCGTCGATGCGCAAGGTCGCCGAGCGTGCCTGCGTGCAGCCCGCGTCGCTCGTGCGGCTCTCGCAGCAACTCGGTTTCCCCGGCTGGAACGAGTTGCGCGCACTCTTCGTCGCGCGCGTGCGCACACGGCCCGAGCCGCTCGCGAGCCGGGCCCGCTCGCTCGTGGCGGGCAGCGCGAAAGACGCGCTCGCACACGATCTGCTCGCCGCGCAGCAGCACAACCTCGACGCCACCGCGGCGCACAACACGCGCACGATGATCGAGGCTGCACGGCTGTTGCGCAAGGCAAGGCACGTCAACGTAGCGGGTTTCCGTTCGTGCTATGCGGTCGCGTTCGGGCTCGTTTATGGCTACCGGCTCTTTCGTCCTTCGGTGTCGCTGCTCGCGGGCGAGGCCGGGACACTCGAGATGCAGCTTCTCGGCATCGAGCGCGATAGCGCGACGATCGTGGTCAGCTTCGCGCCTTATTCCGTCGAGGCGGTGCGCGTGGCCGAAGCCGCACTGGAGAAGGGCAGCCGCCTGATCGCAATTACGGACAGCGCGGTGTCGCCGATCGCACTGAACGCCGACAAGGTCCTCATCTTCACGCACGAGAGTCCGTCTTTCTTCCCGTCGCTCGTGGCGGCGAGCGCGCTGGCTGAATCGCTCGTCGCGCACCTGTTAGCGCTGGAGGGCACGGGCGGCGTCGCGCAACTCGAACAGGCTGAGCGATCGCTCAACGCCCGAGGCGCGTACGTGCCCTGAGCGTACGCCGGGCTGCTTTCCGATAGTCCACGCGCGTTTTCCCGTTTTCCAATCCGCAATTTTCGTTTTCCCGCGCGGGCTGTTCCGTTGAACGGAACGGCTGGCGTCGGCGCGTCGCCCTCAAATCCATTTGTTGTTTTGTATCCGTTGTTGACAACATATGTTGAGTGACGTATAAATTTTTCGCCTGGACCAACGCGGCTTCGCCGCGAGACGCTTCCCATCGGAAAGTCCCGGCGCGGCCCCGAACGAAGCGAGAACCCCCATGCAGGAACTGCCGTTTTTCCGGATCACCGGCGCGCCGGAAGCGATTGGGCGCCAGCTCGGCGTCCTCGCGAAACCCGTCTTCGACGCCTATATGGCGCAAAGCGCCGCCTGGCAGGCAGTGAGCCATTGGCGCGGCAGCACGTTCGCGCGGCAACTGCGCGATGCGGCAGAACACTATTTCCCGGCCTATGTCGCCGAACTCGACGCGATGGCCGACGCGCTCGGCTGGCCCGTGGAAGACCTGTTCCTCTGGAACTGCCGCGGCGAACTGATTCATCGCGTGCCGGACGGCTGCACGACACTTGCGGCGCCCACACCGGAAGGTGGCGTGATGGCGCACAACGAGGACGGCGATCCGTTTCTGCGCGGCGGCTGCTTCGTGGTCGAGGTCGCGCCCGAGGGCAAGCCGGGGTTCACGAGCTTCTACTATCCGGGCTCGCTGCCGGGGCACACATTCGCCGCGACGCGCGCCGGGCTTGCCCAGACGATCAACAACGTTCGGATCCGCGAGCCGCGTCCCGGCGTGCCGCGCATGATCCTTGCGCGTGCCGTGCTGGACGCGGCTTCGCTCGACGACGCCCTTGCGCTGTTGCGCGATACGCCGCGCGCGAGCGGATTCCATCACACGATCGGCGCTACGGATGCCTCGCACGGTGTGCGTCTGTACAGCGTCGAAGCTACCGCCGCGCGTTGCTCGATTCAGCCGATCAGCGCGCCATCGGGCCACGCGAACCACTTGATCCACGCCGGGTGCGAGTGTGAGCTGCAGATCGTCACCGAATCGTCGCGTGATCGCCAGGCGCGTCTCGCTCAATTGCTGCCCATGCGTGGCGCGCAACCGGACGGTGCCGCGTTTGTGGACGTCCTGCACGACCGCGGCGGCGACGGACTGCCGATTTTCCGCGACGATCCGCACGATCCCGACGATGAGAACACACTGGCCACGGCCTGTCTGCGCATTGCAGCGGACGGCGTGAGTTTCGATGTATGGCAGGGCGGAGAATGCGTGCTCGAACGCTTCATCGCCGCCGATTCGCGCCGCTGAACGATAGCGCGCGTCACGCTCCATTTCGCAAAGAGGGAACCTCATGTCCAAAGTCTTTCATCGCATGCCCAGGCAGACGCTACCGGTCGCGGTGGCCGGTGACGGCATCGAAATCATCGATTCGACGGGCAAGCGCTACATCGACGCCAGCGGCGGCGCGGCCGTGTCGTGCCTCGGCCACAGCAACGCGCGCGTGATCGAGGCGATCAAGCGTCAGGCGCAGCAACTGCCCTACGCGCATACGTCGTTCTTCACCACCGAGGCTTCGGAGCAGCTCGCCGATCACCTCATCGCCGCCGCGCCCGAAGGGCTCGATCACGTCTATTTCGTGTCTGGCGGCTCGGAAGCGATCGAAGCCGCGCTCAAGCTTGCGCGCCAGTATTTCGTCGAAAAGGGCGAACGCGCGCGCCACCATTTCATCGCGCGGCGCCAGAGCTATCACGGCAACACGCTGGGCGCGCTGGCGATTGGCGGCAATGCGTGGCGTCGCGAGCCGTTCCTGCCGATCCTGATCGAGTCGCACCACGTGAGCCCGTGCTACGCGTATCGCGAACGCCGCGAGGGCGAGACCGACGAAGCCTACGCGCAGCGTCTTGCCGACGAACTCGAACAGAAGATCCTCGAACTCGGGCCGGAGACGGTCGCGGCCTTCATCGCGGAAACGGTTGTGGGCGCAACGGCGGGCGCCGTGCCGCCGGTGCGAGAGTATTTCCGCAAGATCCGCGCGGTGTGCGACCGCTATGGCGTGTTGCTGATTCTCGACGAGATCATGTCGGGCATGGGCCGCACCGGCTATCTGTACGCCTGCGACGAGGACGGCGTGGCGCCCGATCTGCTGACCATCGCGAAGGGGCTCGGCGCGGGTTATCAGCCGATCGGCGCGACGCTTGTCAGCAAGCGCATCTATGACACGATCGTCGGCGGCAGCGGCTATTTCCAGCACGGCCACACGTACATCGGGCACGCTACCGCGTGCGCGGCGGCGCTCGAAGTGCAGCGCGTGATTGCCGAAGAGAAACTGCTCGATAACGTGCTCGCGCGCGGCGAGCAATTGCGCGCGCGCCTGCGCGAGCGCTACGCGGCGCACCCGTATATCGGCGATGTGCGCGGACGCGGGCTCTTCGTCGGCGTCGAGCTGGTCAAGGATCGCGAGACGCGCGCAACGTTCGACCCCGCGCTGAAACTGCACGCGGCGATCAAGCGTGAAGCGTTCGCGCGCGGTCTGATGGTGTATCCGATGGGCGGCACCGTCGACGGCAAGCACGGCGATCATGTACTGCTCGCGCCGCCGTTCATCTGCACGGCGCAGGATATCGATACGATCGTGGAACGCCTCGCCGACGCCGTCGAAGGCGCGCTCGTCGCGACCGGCGTGGGCGTGGCTTGAAGTGCGCCGCAATCACGGAGTCAACCGATGACGCAATCGAACCCACCACGGCTGCCCGCATTCGACGTGGCGCACGCGACGCCCGAGCAGAAAGCCGTGCTCGACGAAATCCTTGCCGGTCCGCGCGGCAATCTGAACGGACCGTTCCTCGGCTGGATTCACAGCCCGGAGCTGGCACAGCATGCGCAGCGCCTCGGCGCGTTTTGCCGCTACCGCACGGGCTTGCCGCTGCGGCTCTCCGAACTCGCGATTCTTGTGACGGCGGCATGCTGGCAGGCGCAGGCCGAGTGGTACATCCACTATCCGATTGCATTGCAGGCGGGCGTGCCCGAAGTGCTCGCGCAGCAGATCCGCACGGGCGCCGAACCGCACTTCGAGGATCCCGACGATGCGCTGATCCATGCTTTCGTCACCGAGTTGTACGACACGAAGCGGGTATCCGACGAGACGTACGCGCGTACGATGACGCGCTTCGGCCGTGAGGTGACGGTCAACCTGGTCGGTCTGCTCGGTTATTACGCGTTTGTCGCGATGACGCTGAACGTGTTCGAGATGCGCGCCGAGAGGCAGAACACGCTGCCGTTCGCCGAATAATCGCCCGGATCGCGGTTGCGGCCGCGAGCTGGCCGGTCTTTTGGGCATTTTTGTGCTTGTCTGAACGCCCCATCCGGTTTTGCTGGTTGGGCGTTTTGTGTTGATCGACGGACAGCGCGGATTGTCTGAAAATCCGGCTTGAACGTGTTTGCGTGACGCTGTTATTTCAATTCTGTTTTTTGAAGAATAGTCAGGCTATGACGTGAAATCGACTCGCGGTAATGATGTTGTCAAGATTATTCGAAAATCACTTCATGCGGTAAATCGAACGGGTGGACGATTCCTGCAGGAATCGCTTTCAGCCCCGGCAATCGCTCTTTTGAGCGGGCCATTATGCCGGGCGCGTGCATGTTACGCGTGTGTCGATATGTGGCATTGCGTTGCAACATAATAGCCATAAAGTTATTGAAGCTGTTTGTTCGTTGTATGCCGTTTGAAGTCATATGAAGCCTTGCAAAATCTCATAAAGTGATATGTCTGCGCGATGCGTTTCGCATCTCATGGAAAATCCCGATATGAGCGATTTTTTATAAAAATAACTTGCGTTGATTAATTCAGGTTGTTAATCTTGGCGGACCAAAAAAACTCCGACAACATTACTGGCAAAGCGGCGTGCGAGCGGGGATCGCGAAACTTATCAGGGTTTGCCTTTATCCTTTTCCGGGGAACCATATGCTTGATACGACGATCGACATAGCCGACGGCGAGCGTTCTGCCGAGGCGGGTATTGGTGACGTCGTCACCCTCAAGTCCGGCGGTCCGCGCATGACCGTCATGCATGCCGGTCCAGTGGGATTTGCCGAGGGTCACTGGCTGATCTGCCAGTGGTTCGACGAACACGGCGAACTGCGGCAGGACATGTTCGCGCAGGACATGGTCCAGAGCGTGCCGCGCTCCATTCCCGCGGCCTCAGTGAAACTTCGCCTGCCCGTCGGCCGCGCTCCGGCCAGCCGCGTCCGGGGTGTTTGAGGCGCCTCAGGCGCATTTCCCGTCTCACACTATTGCGGCCCCGACTTCGCAGGGCCGCTAGTCCTGTCTCCTCAGCGCTGACCCTCGGCCGCGATTCGCACCGCGAGGCCTGCAAGCACCGTTCCCATGAGCCAACGCTGGATCACGAGCCAGGCGGGGCGTCCGGTGAGGAACGCGGCGATCGTGCCGGCCGTCATGGCCACCGTGGCATTCACGCTGATCGAAAGCGCAATCTGGATCATGCCGAGCACGAGCGATTGCGCGAGCACGCTGCCGTGCTGCGGGTCGATGAACTGTGGCAACAGCGAGAGATACAGGATCGCGACCTTCGGATTCAGCAGGTTCGTCACGAGGCCCATCAGGAACAGCTTGCGCGGCCGGTCAGGCGGGAGTTGCCGCACCTGAAACGGCGAGCGGCCACCCGGTTTGAGCGCCTGCCACGCGAGCCACAGCAGATAAACGGCGCCGCCCAGACGCAATGCGTCGTATGCGACCGGCACCGCCATCACCAGTGCGGTAATGCCGAATGCCGCGCACAGCATGTAGAACATGAAGCCGAGCGCGACGCCGCCAAGCGAGATCAGGCCTGCCTTGCGCCCCTGGCAGATCGAACGCGAGATCAGGTAGATCATATTCGGGCCGGGCGTGAGCGCCATGCCGAGGGCGACAGCGGCAAAGGCGTAGAGCGGGGCGACGTGATGCATGACAGGCTCCGGTGGCGTTCGGGTAGGTAACCGCACTTCGGGTAGCTAACCGCACAATTAATAGCGCAGGTAACCGGGCAAATAAGCACATAAATAAGCTGGCAAAAAAGCGGGCTGGTTTGCGCGGCCGACGAGACAAGTAGCGATTATTTCATGCACGCACGCCACGCGCTCGCCCGAAACGGCCAATCAGGCCGTCTGGACGAGGCGAGGCAGTGCCAGGCCTTAGTGCGACGGACGCTCGCGTTCGGCTATCCGCGCCGCGCGTGCGGCGATGCGCTCGGACAGCAAGCGTGAAAACACGCCCATGCCGGCGCGGCGCTGGCGGTCCTTCGTTTCGGCGCCGAGATTCTTCGGCGGATTCGCCTGGAACGCCCAGCAGAGCGCAAGCACCCAGCCCAAACCGGTCCAGCCGAGCACGGCGTTGAAGAGCGCGAGGACCATCAGGTCGTGACGCCCACGCCGGTCCGCGATCAGCGCGGGCAGGAAATAGAGCGCGACCGCCGCCACGAGGACGACGATCTCGAAGATTGAGTGACTCGCCATGTCGATCCTCCAAAAACGAGAGGGTGCCGAATGTGGCCAGTGTATGGCCAGTGGCGACCGGTGATTCATTGTCGCGCCAAACCGGACGGCGCGCAGAGTCCGTACCTGGCCGGATGGCCAATGGAATATCGGCGGGCAGGGCATCGGGGCTATCATCGCTACTTTCTTCGCAGGGGTTCTCCACCATGATTTCCGATTCGACCCAGGCTACCCGGCAACTGGATCACGATGAACTCCGCACATTCGTCGAGCGCAAATGGAACGACGAGATCGTCCCCGCCCTGACTGACTACATCGCCATTCCCGCAAAAAGTCCGGCTTTTGACCCGGAGTGGGCGAAGCACGGTTATCTTGAGCGCGTCGTGCAGGATGCGGCCCAGTGGGCCGAACAACAACCGGTGCGCGGCCTGAAGCTTGAAATCGTGCGATTGCCGGGCCGCACGCCGGTGATCTTTTTCGAAGTGCCCGCCACGCGCCCCGGCAGCGAGGAGACGGTTGTGCTGTACGGTCACCTCGACAAGCAGCCGGAATTTGCGGGCTGGCGCAACGATCTTGGACCGTGGTCGCCGAAGTTCGAAGACGGGCGGCTCTATGGCCGCGGCGGCGCCGACGATGGTTATGCGATCTACGCGAGCGTCACGGCGCTCGCAGCGCTCGACGCGCAGGGCATTGAACGGCCGCGCTGTGTCGGGCTGATCGAGACGTGCGAGGAGTCGGGCAGTTACGATCTGCTGCCGTATGTCGATGCGTTGCGCGATCGGCTCGGCACGGTCGGGCTCGTGATCTGCCTCGATTCGGGTGCGGGCAATTACGACCAGCTCTGGCTGACCACGTCGCTGCGCGGCCTCGTGTCGGGCGATCTGGAGGTGGAGGTGCTCGAAGAGGGCATCCATTCCGGTTCGTATGGCGGCATTGCTCCGTCCAGCTTCCGCGTGATGCGCCAGTTGTTCGAGCGGCTTGAAGACGCAGCGAGCGGCACGCTGCTGCCCAAGGGATTCCATTGCGCGATTCCGGCGAATCGCATGAGCGAGTCCGAAGCGACCGCGAAGATTCTCGGTGAAAGCGTGTGGAAGACCTTGCCGTGGGCATGCGGACAAGACGGCCGCCGCGTGCTGCCCACGACCACCGATCCGCAACAGGCGCTGCTCGATTCGACGTGGCGCCCGTCGCTTTCCGTGACCGGCGCGGCGGGCTTGCCGGCGCTGGCCGACGCGGGCAACGTGCTGCGTCCGCGCACGGCGTTCAAGTTGTCGCTGCGGCTGCCGCCGCTCGTCGAGGCGTCGAAGGCTGTCGCCGACCTCAAGGCGCTGCTCGAATTCGAGCCGCCCTATAACGCGAAGGTCACATTCAAGCCCGATGCCGGAGCGGCCAACGGCTGGAGCGCGCCCGAACTCGCACCGTGGCTTTCGGATGCGCTCAACTTCGCGTCGCGCATGCACTACGGCGCGGATTGCGCGTATCTGGGCCAGGGCGGGACGATTCCGCTCATGAACGTGCTGCAGGCAGGCTTCCCGAAGTCGCAGTTCATGGTGTGCGGCGTACTGGGTCCGAAGTCGAACGCGCACGGACCGAATGAGTTCCTGCATGTGCCGTATGCGAAAAAACTCACGGCGACGGTGGCGGAGGTGATTGCGGCCGCACCTTGATACGGCTGGCGGCGCGAAGTCCTGGCCGGGCGCTGAGCGAGAAAGGCGTGCGCCCGATCTCTATCAGTCACGCCGCCTGTTACCGCAGCGACGCAGAGACGCTTCGCTGCGTCACCCGCTAACCGGTGCGTCGGCGTGATGGCCGCCATGCCCGCTGTGGCCACTATGTCCAGTCAGCCATGGCCGGGCGAGCCGCGCCTGCAACGCCGCGCGCGTGACATCGTCGAGTGCGCCGAGGAAGCGGGTCCGCCCGGCGATCAGTGTCGCGGCCGGTACGCCGTCGCGGAACACGACGCGGTTGCCCGCCACGGCGGGTACTTTCTCGCCGGGCAGCAGTGTGCCGGCCAGATTGAGCGGATCGGCCGCCGAAATGCAGACGAGTGCGCCTTCTCCAGCACCACGTCTCCTCACATCGCGCAGGAGCGCGACGGCCTCCGGCAGGGCGAACTGTTCGCCCGAGAGACCGGTGACGAAACGCCCGCCGCGCAGATGCCCGCGCGCCTCCATGCGATGCAGCACGCGCAGCAGATCGCGCCACGGCGGCAGCCAGGACGCCTCGCGGATCAGCAACTGCCAGCAGACCACGCCATAGCGCCGCAGCAGCACGTTCGCGACGTGCTCCATCAGTTCGGGATACGTGCTCGTGCGGCGTAGCGCCGTGGCGGCGCGCGGCCGTGCGGGTTCGCTTGCTGTTGTCGCCCGGTCATGTGTCGCGATGCTCCCGCTGTCGGCAGCGGAAGCATCGTGCGGCCCCGCTTCTGCGTCTTTCGCTTCGGGTGCACCACCACGTGCATCAATCGCCTGACCTGCAGGCAGTTCGATGCGTCTGAGCACGGCCCAGCGTCCCGCGTCGGCCATGCCGCCCACGAGCGGCGCGAAACCGCGTGGCCGTCGGCGTCCGTGGTGTGCGTTGCGCTTCGCTGCCGGTTTCACGAGCGCGCGCAGTCCGGCGAAGCTGTCCGCGTTGACCAGTCCCGCCGCGACCAGTTCGCCCAGCGCGTTTTCCAGTTCCACGCCAAGCAGATGTGCGTCGGCGGCCAGTTCGTCGAAGAACATCGCTCCGTGCCGCAACAGCATTTCGTAGACACGTCGCGCGCGCGGTGCAAGCGCTGCCGTCTCGGGCGCTTCGAGCAGCGCGGTCCAGCGCGTGAGTTCACGCCGGGGCAGCAGAACGACCGGCGTGCTGCGCACGGTCGTTCCCGATAGTACGCGCCCAGGCAACCGTCCCCATGCGAGCCACCCCGAACGGCACAGTTCGTCGAGCAGCATCGGGGTGAAATCGTCAATGCGCGCAGGCAGGATCTCGTCTTCCCATGCGAGTGCGGGCGCTTCCCAGCCCTCCATCTGTTCGATCACGGCGATGAGCGCGTCGCGGCCCGATCCGCGTGCAGCGGCAGCGACGCGCTGCCATTCGAACAGGAAGCGCATGAAATCATGGCGCTCGACGGGTTCGATCTCGCGCCGCAGCTTGCGCACCGTATAGCGGTGAATGCGCGCGAGCAGATGGCGCTCGCACCATTGCTCCGCGCGCTCGCCAGGCGTGAAGCGGCCGCGCATTGCCGTGCCCTGAGCTTCGAGCGCCGTGAGCGCGAGTGCGGCAACGCTCGCCTCCAGCGCGAGCGGCCGCGCGACCTGCGCAATCGTCAGCGGGCCGAAGCCCGAAAGCCGCGCACGCACCACCTCGATCAGCGCGGCCTCTTCGCTCCACGCTGCGTCGTATTCGGGCGGCGGTTTGAGCGCGGGTTCGCAGCGAGCCTGCGGATAGATGGCGCGCACGCACGCGAGTCGTTCGGCGCTCACCCAGAGCGCGTCGTGTTCCGCAATCGTCAGCCGGGTTGCGCGGCCCGCCTTCGCCAGCGCGTGCAGCCACTCTGGCCAGTGTGCTTCGCGTTGCGCTTCGTGTTCGGCGATGCAGCCGAGCGTGGTGAGTGCGTCGTGCATTTCATCGCTATCGCGCGCCTGCGGCCAGGCTTCTTCGCGCACGCTCTCAATTGCCTCCACGTCGAGCGCGCCGAGATCGTCCGCCGATTCGGGATCGCTCCATCGGCGGCTCAGCACGGCCTGGGTCCGGCGTTCTTCGAGCGGCGCGTCGTCGAGGAACGCATAGGGGCGCGCCGTGAGAATTTCGGCCGCGAGGGGCGACGGCGCGTTCAGCTCGCGTGATACGAGCCGCACTTCGCTCGCCTCGATGCGACGCAGCAGCGCGAGCCAGCCTTCGGTGTCCATCGCGTCGTGCAGGCAGTCATCGAGCGTCTGGTCGACAAGCGGATGCCGCGGAATCTCGCGCTCGCCCGCGAGATTTTCGACGCACGCCACCTGATCGGGAAACACCGCCGCGAGCAGGTCCTCGCTGCGCATGCGCTGGATCTGCGGCGGCGTCTTGTGCCCACCGGTCTGGCGCGGCAGCGCGAGCGCGGTCGTCGCGTTCCAGCGCCAGCGCACGCCAAAGAGCGGCGCGTCGAGCAGCGCCTGCACGAGCAGATGCTCCGCCGTATTCGAATGCAGGTAGCGCCACACATCGTCGAGCGCGAAGCTGTGCGCGCCGGTGAGCGAGAGGATGATCGCGTCTTCGGTGGCGGCGGCCTGCAATTCGAAGTTGAACTGGCGGCAGAAGCGCTTGCGTAGCGCGAGCCCCCAGGCGCGGTTGATACGGCTGCCGTAGAGCGAATGGATCACGAGTTGCGTGCCGCCCGATTCGTCGAAGAAGCGCTCCATCACGAGCGTCTCACGGGTAGGCAAGGCGGTGAGGGCGGCGTGCGAGCGCACGATATATTCGGCGATCTGGCGTGCGGCGGCGGCGTCGATTCCGAGCGCATCGACAAGCCACTGGCACACGCGTTCGATCGAGGCCGTGGCGGGCTGAGGATCGTTTCTGCGTGCACCCTCTGAATTGCAACTAACTGTCTGATCCGGTTCCCGCCCGGCAATGGATCGGTCCACGATGTCTTCCGCGGATTCAGCCGACAACGCGTCCGGGGCATTTTCATCCGTTGCGCGCAGCACACTTTCGATTTGTGTGCGCAACCGACCAATCGCAGTCGATAGCTCGTCGCTGCGCCCCGGTGCTTCGCCGAGCCAGAACGGAATATTCGGCGGCTGTCCCTGCGCGTCCTCGACACGCACGCGGCCCGCCTCGATGCGCAAAATGCGGTACGACGCATTGCCGAGTTGAAACACGTCGCCCGCAAGACTTTCGACCGCAAAATCTTCGTTGACCGTGCCGATCTGGAGGCCCTGCGGTTCGAGCAGCACCGCGTAATCGGCGTTATCGGGAATCGTGCCGCCCGACGTGAGCGCGACGAGCCGGGCGCTGCGCCGTCCGCGCAGTACCCGGTTCACGACATCGCGATGCAGATACGCCGCGCGCGGTCCGTGGCGGCTCGTGTAGCCCTCGGCGAGCATGCGCAAAACCGCGTCGAACTGCGCCCGTTCGAGCCGCGCCCACGGCGTCGCGCGGCGTACGAGTGCAAAGAGCGCGTCGTCGTCCCAGGTTTCGCAGGCCACTTCGGCGACGATCTGCTGCGCGAGCACGTCGAGCGGCGCATCGGGCACGGTGAGCCGGTCAAGCTCGCCGCGTCGCACACAATCGAGCAGTGCGGCGCATTCGACCAGATCGTCGCGCGAAGTCGGGAACAGGCGCCCCTTCGGCACGCCGCCGACTTGATGCCCCGAGCGGCCGACACGCTGCAAAAAGCTCGCAATCGAACGCGGCGAGCCGATCTGGCAGACGAGATCGACATCGCCGATATCGATGCCCAGTTCCAGCGATGCCGTCGCCACGAGCACGCGCAGATCGCCGCGCTTAAGGCGCTGCTCGGCGTCGAAGCGATGCTCGCGTGCGAGGCTGCCGTGATGCGCGGCTACCGCGTCGGCGTCGAGCCGGTCCGTGAGATGCCGCGCGATGCGCTCCGCCATGCGGCGCGTGTTGACGAACACGAGCGTCGTGCGGTGCTGCGCAACGAGTTCGGCGAGGCGGCCGTAGACGCGCTCCCACACGTCGTTGGCCATCACCGCTTCGAGCGGCACGGGCGGTACTTCGAGCGCCAGATCGCGGGCGCGCGCGTGCCCCGTGTCGACGATCTCGCAGGCGGGCGGCGTATCGGCGCTTGTGCCCATGCCGACGAGAAAGCGCGCGACCGTATCGATCGGTTTTTGCGTCGCCGACAGCCCGATGCGCAGGAGCCGCCGGCCGCACAACGCGTCGAGCCGTTCGAGACTCAGTGCGAGATGGCAGCCGCGCTTGTTGCCTGCGAGCGCATGGATTTCGTCGACGATCACGCTGCGCGCGCTCGCGAGCATGCGTCGTCCGGACTCCGAGCCGAGCAGCACATAGAGCGATTCGGGCGTCGTCACGAGGATGTGCGGCGCGCGTTTGCGCAGTGCGGCACGCTCGGATTGCGGCGTGTCGCCAGTGCGCACGGCGGTGCGGATATCGACGGGCGGCAGGCCGAGCCGCGCGAGTTCGTCCGCGATGCCTTCGAGCGGGCGCTCCAGGTTGAGCCGGATGTCGTTCGAGAGCGCCTTGAGCGGCGAAACGTAGACGACGAGCGTGGCGTCGGGCAGCGCGCCGCCGTTCGCGAGGCCTTCGCGCACGAGTTCGTCGAGCGCGGCGAGGAACGCCGTAAGCGTCTTGCCGGAGCCGGTCGGCGCGGCGACGAGCGTTGCGCGGCGGCTCGCGATCAGCGGCCAGGCGGTGCGCTGGGCGGCGGTCGGCGCCTCGAAACTGCGCCTGAACCAGCCCGCGACGCACGGATGAAAGCGCGTGAGCGGATCGTCGGCGGCAGCGGTGGCACTGCGATCTGGAGCGGAAGAGAGTGAAGTCATGCGCACGCAGTTGGGAACGTGTCGCGCGTGGTTTCAGCGCGCGCACACGATGCAGTCTCGCAGCTTTTCCGCGCGCCTGCTACGCGGCTACCAGGCGGCTACCAGGCGCCCGTCTTGCAACTGCGTGCCGTGCTGGAGCAGCACATCAGGCCGTCATGGCGCGGCACGAACGCGGCAGCATCCTGCATCCGGGTTCGCTTTCTGCACGCTCGCGCGTCGAGCGGTATGCTCGCCCCGTTGGTTTTTCCATGAACCCAGCACGGAGTCTCGACATGCGATACAACACCCTTGGCCACACCGGTCTGTTCGTTTCGGAACTGTGTCTCGGCACGATGACTTTCGGCGGCGGCGACGGTATCTGGCACCAGATCGGCGACGTTCAGCAGGCCGACGCCGACCGCCTCGTCGGCCGCGCCATCGACGCCGGTATCAATTTCATCGACACCGCCGATGTCTATTCGCAGGGCGTGTCCGAGCAGATCACCGGACAGGCCCTCAGGAATCTCAAGATCCCGCGCGAGCAGGTCGTGATCGCGACGAAGGTTTTCGGTCCGATGGGCGAGTCGCCCAATCAAAGCGGCGCGACGCGTTACCACATCATGGATGGCGTGAAGGCGAGCCTCAAACGTCTGCAACTCGATCACATCGACCTGTACCAGATCCACGGTTTCGATCCGGCGACGCCGATGGAGGAAACCGTACGCGCGCTCGACACGCTCGTGCAGCAGGGCCACGTGCGCTATGTGGGCGTCTCGAACTGGGCGGCGTGGCAGATCGTCAAGGCGCTCGGCATCGCGCAGCATCATGGGCTTGCGCGCTTTCAGTCGCTGCAGGCGTACTACACGATTGCGGGCCGCGATCTCGAGCGCGAACTGGTGCCGATGCTCGCGAGCGAAGGGCTGGGGCTGATGGTCTGGAGTCCGCTCGCAGGCGGGCTGCTGAGCGGCAAGTACGGGCGCGACAAGGACGGCGAGGCGGGCAGCCGGCGCACGACCTTCGACTTTCCGCCGGTGGAGCGCGAGCGCGCGTGGGCCTGCGTCGATGCGATGCGCGCGATTGCCGACAAAAAAGGCGTGTCGGTCGCGCAGATCGCGCTTGCGTGGCTGCTGCATCAGCCCGTGGTGACATCGGTGATCGTCGGAGCGAAGCGCATCGATCAACTCGACGACAACGTGGCCGCGACGCAGGTGAAGCTCTCAGCCGAGGAACTCGCCGCTCTCGACGATGTGAGCCGTCTGCCCGCCGAATATCCCGGCTGGATGTTCTCGCGCCAGGGCGAGCGGCGGCGCGATTTGATCAGCCAGTCGGAACGCGGTTAACGGTGCGTTGAAGTACATCGCAGGACGTGGCCGCGCACCGTACGGTGCGCGGCCTCGCCAACACGGATGAAAGCGCGCGAGCGGACTCTGCGTCACCCAAGCAATTTCGATTTCAGCAGATTCTGTGTGCCGCTACTCAGGTTCAGACCTTCAGTGATATAGCCGCTCATGGAACCGTAGCTTGTCACTGCCTGGTTAAAACCCGCCAACAGGAAATGCGTCTGAACGCCAAGCAGCGGATAGAAGTTGTCGGCGTAGGTTTGACCATAGTGGGCAATCATGGCGTTGTATTGCGACTCGATCGACGCCGCGGAATAAATGTTGGTCAGCAGATAATCCTGAATCACCACGCTTTGCGGCACTTCCGCGAGCGTCAGCAGAATCGCGGCGATCCAGCCCGCGCGATCCTTTCCGGCCGTGCAGTGAAAAAGCTGTGCATTCGCGCCGTTCGCCATGCCCGTGAGCACCTCGCCGATTCGTGCACGTATGCCGGCATCCGTGACGAATTGCCGTTCGATTTGTTCCATAAAGGCAGCGGCGTCGGCGGGCGACTGGAGCGTGGGCACGACCACGTTACCGCTCCCGAGAATATCGACGTTGACGTATTTCGCACCGGCTGGAACGGTATCGGGCGCATGCGCGACTTCCGAGCCGGTTCTCAGGTCATAGACGGCCTTGATTCCCAGTGTGTCGATCGTTGTGAGATCCGCAGCGGACAGGGCGAGTGCGTTAGACCGGTAAAACACGCCGCGGCGCAGTTTCTGCCCGCTAGCGGTCCGATAAGCCATATTGTCGTCGGCGCCTGCAAGGTCGCGAAAGTTGTTGACCGAAGCTAGGATCGGTGTAGGCGCAACCGGCGCGGGACCCGCTGGCGTGGCAGCGGCTGTACTGTCATTCCCCCCGCAAGCGGTCAGCAGCGAACTGCCGACTACTGGCAGTATCAGCGCACCGAACGCGCCCTGAACGGTTCGCTGCATCAGTCTGCGCCGGTCCGGCGAACCGAGTGCGCGTTGTGTTTCGTATCGGCAATGCTGCATTGCTACCCCTCCAAAAGAGAAAGCCGCAATGCTGCAATCCGCCGATTGCATCGATATGACCGATTAGTATTTCGAATTATTTTGGTGGTTATCCGAACACGGGCGAATGCGAGCGAACGGGTCGACATGGCGCGCGCGTTGTAACCCGTCGCCGCGTCAGCCAGCCGGAACGCGGTTCGCAGGACGTGGCCGCGCACCGTGCGGCACGCGGCCCATTCATGCAGAGCAGGGATGTCGGTGGCAATCGCCGGGGCACCGCATCACGCGGTGCTCAACGGGCCACGATCTTCAAATGATCTCTTACCTCGGTCACGCCCGTCACGTTCTGCGCGACCAGCTTCGCGTTATCGCGATCTTCGGCGCTCGGCACGGTGCCCGTGAGCGAAACGACGCACATCGCCCGCAAGGACCGCGCCGTGCTGCACAAAATCGCCTTGCGGCAGGCTACGAACGGCGGCTTATTCTGCTGCGGATGTATTAAAGCGCGGCTTGGCGGGGCTGAAACAGCCTGGAAAGAGGGTGGAAAAAAGTGCGCCAATCTTTCCGGTCGATTGTAAAAATGTCCGCTGATTCGCCGCGCACGTACGCCGCAACGATGGATTCCCCAATCCCGATTTCGTTTCAGGTCAGAGAGTTATAAAAGCTGGCACAGGTATTGCGTGAGTGCGTTCAATCTCATCGGTCAAGAATGGAACTGCCATGCCTTCCATCGCGCTTCACGCGCGTCAGCAAATTGCGCTGACGCCGCGCCTGCAGCAGGCGGTGCGCCTGTTGCAACTATCGTCGCTAGAGTTCCAGCAAGAGCTTCGCGAAGCACTCGATACCAATCCGTTCCTCGAATACGTCCCGCCCGCGCAGGAAACCGGGGAAGCCGCCGAGGCTGCGCAAGGCGCGGCGGGCATCGGCACGGTCGAGGCGGCGGTGCCCGAAGCGGGCGTCGAGATCGTCGCTAGCGACGGCATGGACGGCGCGATGGACGACGGTGCGATGTCGCTCGAATCGTCGTCGTATTCCGGCGAAATGGCCGTGCCCGGATCGCTGCGCGCGTCGAACCATCGCGGCCCCGATGACGGCGACTCCGAAGCCTCCGAGTGGGTGCGCACGCCGATATCCTTGCGCGAGCAACTACACGATGCGCTGCGGCTCGCGCCGCTCGACGACCTCGATCGCGCGGCGGCCCAGCTCGTGATTGAAGCGCTCGACGACGACGGCTATCTGCGCCAGGATCTTGCGGATATTGCGCACGTCGACGGCGTCGGCGACACGCTCGACGAAGACCGCCTGCGCGTGGCCTTGCGCGTGGTGCAGACGCTCGACCGGCCCGGCATCGGCGCCCGTTCGCTGTCCGAATGTCTCGCGCTGCAACTCGACGCGATGCCCGGCGACACCCCGCAACGCGATCTCGCGCACCGGATCGTCACGGAGCATCTCGAACGTCTTGCGCGCCGCGAGAACGGCGAATTGCAGCGCCAGCTTGGCTGCGATGCGCACACCCTGCAGTCGGCCTGCGCCCTGGTGCGCCATCTCGATCCGAAGCCGGGCGAGTATTACGGCCGCGCGGACGGCGGCTATGTCGTGCCCGACGTCATCGTGCGCCAGGTGCGCGGACGCTGGGTTGTCAGCGTGAATCCGGCGATCGAGCCGCGGGCGCGCATCCATAAGCTCTACGCGGAAATGTTCGCGCGCTCGGACCAGACGAGCCGCTCGCCGCTCGCGCAGCAACTGCAGGAGGCGCGCTGGCTGATCCGCAATGCGCACAAGCGCTGCGAAACGATCCTGCGGGTGGGCGAATGCATCGTCGCGCGGCAGAAAGCGTTCTTCCAGTACGGCGAGATTGCCCTGCGGCCGATGCTGCTGCGCGATGTCGCCGACGAGCTCGGCCTGCACGAATCGACGGTTTCGCGCGCAACGGGCAACAAATATATGGCGACGCCGCGCGGCATTTTCGAATTCAAGCGCTTTTTCCCGCGCGAACTGGAGACGCGCACGGGCGGCACCTGCTCGGCGGCTGCGGTGCGCGCGCTCATCAAGGAGATGATCGATTCGGAAGATCCACGTGACCCGCTTTCGGACGTCGTGCTCACCCAGGAGCTGGACCGGCAAGGCGTGCGCGTCGCGCGCCGCACGGTCACGAAGTATCGCCAGATGATGAAGCTGCCCGCTGCGGAAATGCGCAAGCAGTTTTGATGCGTAGGGATGCTGTGGAAGTTGTACGCTGACTCCGGCAGATTATGCGGGCGCGGTCCCCGTTTCCCGCATTCCGTGCATTCTTTCGAAAAGCGGCGCCCACCACGCGGTGCTTGCGAACGCATCCATCGGCACATTGGTGTCCAGATCGACGGTTACGTGCCGTTCCGCGCTGTCGAGCGGATCGGCGCTTGCCATCTGTGCCGCGAGCACCGCTTCCCCCGCATCCGAAGCATTCGAAGCATTCAATGCATCACGCGGCCCGCGTGCGCGCGCATTCACGCGTTCGACGAGCACCGCCGAATCGGCATGGAAGTGAAGGATCAAGAGCGGCACATCGAGCCGACGAGCCAGCGCCGCGAAACGCGCGCGATGCACGGCGTTCAGGAACGTCGCATCCACGAGCGTGGTATAGCCTGCGCCGAGCACGGTGGTTGCCAATTCGACTAGACGGTCGTAATGCGCCGCGATGGCTTCGGGCGTATAGGCGCTTGCTGGCAGCGTCTGCAAGTCGGGCGGCGCGAACGGCCGCACGCGCTTGCGTTCGATATCGCTCGAAATGCGGATTGCGCCGATTTGCTCCGCGAGCGCCTGGCTCGCCACCGATTTCCCCGAACCCGACAAACCATGGCACAGCAACAGCGTCGGCGTGCGCGCGCGCGTCGCGTGGGCCGCAAGATCGAGGTAGGGCGTGTACGGTCCGGCTCGCAGCGTCGAACCCTTCGCGTGCGGCGGCCCGGCCTTGAGCAGCGCGACCATTGCCCGCACAAGCGCCCGGTACGTCACGTAAAGCGGCAGCGCAGCGAGTCCGCCAAAGTCGCCGGTCGCTTCGAGATAGCGCGCGAGCAGGCGGTTTGCGTGGCGCGCGTGGCCGTGCGCGTGCAAATCCATGATGAGGAATGCGAGATCGGCGGTGACGTCGATCCAGCGCAGGTCGTCGCTGAATTCGATGCAGTCGAACATCAGCACCTGGCTGCCGTGACGAATGAGATTGTCGAGATGAAGGTCGCCATGACACGCGCGCACGAAGCCATTCGCACGGCGTGCATCCAGATGCGCGGCCAGACGTTCGAGTTCGCTTTCGCAATAACGCCTTAGTTGCGCAGTTCGAGCGATCTCAGCCGTGCGGGGATCACGCTCGACCGGTGCGAGCGCGGCCAGCACCTGGTCGCGCAGCAAAGCCGCCGTTCCGGCCCGCGTCGAGCCGTGCACGAGCCGTTGCGCATGCAAATGGTTTTTGGCGAGCTTTCGCGCGGCGATGTCGATATCGGTGTCGTCTAGCTCGTCATGTGCAACGCGATTGGAGAAAAGCTCGCGCTGATCGAAGCGCCGCATCCGTACCGCGTAATCGATCACGCTGCCATTGCCGCGGTCAAGGCGGCACCGTCCCGCGTCGAGCGAAAGCGGCTTCACGTCGAGGTAAATCGCACCGGAGAAGGGCCGGTTGAGCCGAATCTCGGCTTCGCCGCAGCGGCGTCGCGCATCGAGTCCGGTGAAATCGACGAAACCGAAATCGACGGGTTTCATGATCTTGTACGCGTAGCGCCCGGCCAGATAAACCACCGAAATATGTGTTTCGATGCGCACGATACGGCCCGCCGGATGCGGGTAGGTCGCGGCGCGCCGCAGCGCTGCGTCGATGGCGCGGCTATGGCGCCGGGCAGCGCGCAGACGGTTGCTCCGGTGCTGCGAGTGTGTGGGATGGGGCGCGTCGGACATGGGCTGTTGCCTCGGGCGTTATCGCGTTCGAGCATACACGGCATCGCGCAAGGCCGGTGTGCTGTCGGCCTGCTTGCCTGCCGACTGCGTCAAATGCGGGGAGATTTTGTCCGAATGGCCTTTGGTGCGCGATACTGTGAAAGTTATCGTACTGAGATTGACAGAACATGGCGCACTTCGACGTATTCAATGGCGACGCAGACGGTATCTGCGCGCTGCACCAGCTCCGGCTCGCGAGACCGCGCGAGGCCACGCTGATCACGGGCGTCAAGCGTGACACCGAACTCGTCGCGCGCGTGCCCGCGCATCGCGGCGATTCGCTGACGGTGCTCGATATTTCGTTCGATTCGAATCGTGAGGCGCTTACGAAACTGCTCGACCAGGATATCCGCATCGAGTACTTCGACCATCACTACGCGGGCGATCTGCCGCAAACGGTGAATCTCATCGCGCATATCGACACCACTGCCCAGGTCTGCACGAGCGTGCTCGTCGACCGGCATCTGGCTGGCCGCCACCGCACCTGGGCGATCACGGCGGCGTTCGGCGACAACCTGGGCGCGACGGCGCAGACGCTCGCCACGCAGGCGGGTCTCACGCAGGCGCAGACGGATCAGCTGCGCGAACTCGGCGACTCGATCAATTACAACGCCTATGGCGACACCATCGAGGATCTCATCATCGCGCCGCAGACGCTGTACGAGACGCTCAAGCCTTACGCCGATCCGTTCGATTTCATTGCTGCGGAGCCTGTTGTGCAGCGTCTCGCGGAATGCCGCAAGGAGGATCTGGCGCTCGCGCAAACCGTTACGCCGTTAATCGCGCTGCAGTACGGCAGCGTTTTCGTGCTGCCCGATGCGCCGTGGACGCGGCGCGTGCGCGGCGTGTTCGGCAACGCGCTCGCGACCGGTGAGCCCACGCGCGCGCACGCCGTGTTGACGACCAACACGGACGGCACCTATACCGTGAGCGTGCGTGCGCCGCTCGCGAGCCCGCGCGGTGCGGACGAACTGTGCCGCGCGTTTGCGGGCGGCAACGGCCGTGTGGGCGCGGCGGGCATCAACAGCCTCGAGCACGGCCGGCTCGACGCCTTCGTCACGGCGTTCGCGCGCGTGTTCGGGCGCACGCGCTAAGCGCTTCTACCCGCCGCTTCGATTTCGCCGGGGCCGCGCGCTGCGCGAGTCCGTCGACGCGATCGATCACCGCTTCGCACAGGTGATAGCGGTCGAGCCGGTTCAGCACGGTCATGTCGAACGGCGTGGTCGTCGTCCCTTCCTCGATAAAGCCGTGAACGTGGATGTTCGCGTGATTCGCGCGCCGGTAGGTGAGGCGGGGAATCGGCGGCGGATAGCTGTGATACGCGAAGATGACCGGCCGGCTCGTTGTGAAAAGTGCGTTGAAGTCGGCGTCGGAAGCGCGCGATCACGGATGCTTCGGCCGTTTACTGCGACGATACGGCCTAAGCCCGAGAACGCGCGTTCGCGTTCATGAAACGCGTTTTAGCGCTTTTCCTGCAGATGCGTTTATGCGTTTGCAATCCTGCCGAAAACGCTGCGGCAAACGCAACGCACCTGCTGCGGAAAAGCGAGTTAAAGGAAGCTGCCCAACGCCTTGTCGAACCGCGCGACCGTGCCTTCGACGTCATGCAGTTTGTCGAGGCCGAAGAGTCCAATGCGGAAGGTTCGGAAATCTTCCGGCTCGTCGCATTGCAGGGGAACGCCGGGAGCGATCTGCAAGCCGGCATCGGCGAATTTCTTGCCCGAACGAATGCCATCGTCGTCCGTGTAGCAAACCACGACGCCCGGTGCCTCAAAACCTTCGGCTGCCACGCTCCTGAAACCCTTTGCAGCCAGCAGCGCGCGAATGCGTTTGCCGAGTTCGAGCTGCTCGGCTTGCACCTTGTCGAAGCCGTATGCCTCGGTTTCCTTCATCACGTTGCGCAGCGTCACGAGACTGTCCGTGGGCATCGTGGCGTGATAACCGAACCCGCCGTTCTCGTAGGCTTCCATGATCTGCAGCCATTTACGCAGATCGCAGGCGAAGCTGGTGCTGGTGGTGGCTTCGATTCTTTCGCGGGCGAGCGTGCTGAGCATGACCAGCGCGCAGCACGGCGATGCGCTCCAGCCCTTTTGCGGTGCGCTGATCAGGACATCGACGCCACTGGCTTCCATGTCGACCCAGATCGTTCCGGAGGCGATGCAATCCAGCACGAACATGCCGCCGACAGCATGCACGGCGTCGGCGATCGCGCGCAAATAGGCGATGGGCAACATCATGCCGGAGGCGGTTTCGACGTGCGGCGCAAAGACCAGATCGGGCTTGTGTTCCTTGATCGCGGCAACGACTTCTTCGATCGGAGCCGGTGCGTAGGCGGCCTGCCTTCCCTGTTCGACCGGACGCGCTTTCAACACGGTCGATTCGGCCGGAATGCCGCCCATGTCGAAAATCTGCGACCAGCGGAAACTGAACCAGCCATTGCGGATGACCAGACACTTCTTGTTCGTCGCGAATTGCCGGGCGACGGATTCCATACCGAACGTTCCGCTGCCCGGAACGACAACCACCGATTTCGCGTTGTAGACCTTTTTCAGGGCGCGCGAAATATCGTGCATCACGCCCTGAAAGAGCTTCGACATGTGATTGATCGATCGGTCGGTGTAAACGACCGAATATTCGAGGAGCCCCTCGCGGTCGACATTGGGAAGTAAACCTGGCACGCTCGCCTCCGGTAAGAATTGAATTATCGTGAACAGTATTTTTGAATTGATACCGCTGCAACAACGCAAATAGGTTTTTCGCCTCAACGACAACAGATTCTAACGAAAGCTGCCTGCAACCTGGGGCATATTTTGTGTGTCATCTGGCGCACGCACACGCAGGATTCGCGCCACGCGACGCTCCCGTGCGCGCATGATATAGCGCGCACCGAATGCGTCAACATGCTGCACCGGCGTACAGATCGCGGCGCGCGCGCCGACCGCGTAACATGATCCGTGCGGGCGCCGTGGTGCGCGTGGCGCTTCTCCAGGAGGAGGCAGGCAATGCGAGCGATGTTGTTCGATGGCGCGAGTCCGTTGTTGCGCGAAGTCGAACTGCCCGACCCGAGGCCGGGCGCGGGTCAACTGCTGATCGACGTGCGCGCTTGCGGCGTGTGCCGCACGGATCTGCACGTGGTCGATGGCGACTTGCCGCATCCGAAGCAGCCCGTGATTCCGGGCCACGAGATTGTCGGTACGGTCGCTGCGACCGGCAGCGGCGTGACCGGCTTCGCGCCCGGCGACCGCGTCGGCGTGCCGTGGCTCGGCCATACCTGCGGCCATTGCCGCTTTTGTCTGCGGGGCCGGGAAAATCTCTGCGATGCACCGGGTTTCACCGGGTATACGCTCGACGGCGGCTACGCCGGGCGTACCGTCGCCGACGCCCGCTACTGTTTTCATTTGCCGCGCCAGTACAGCGACGTCGAAGCCGCGCCGCTCCTCTGTGCAGGCCTGATCGGCTATCGCACGCTCGCGATGGCGGGCGACGCCGAGCGTATCGGCATCTACGGTTTTGGTGCGGCCGCACATATCGTTGCGCAGGTCGCGCGTCATCAGGGGCGTACGGTCTATGCGTTCACGCGTCCCGGCGATGCTGCCGCGCAGCAATTTGCGCGACGCCTTGGCGCCGCATGGGCGGGCGGCAGCGATGAGGCGCCGCCCGAGCCGCTCGACGCCGCGCTTCTGTTCGCTCCGGTCGGCACGCTCGTGCCCGCGGCGCTGCGGGCCGTGACGAAGGGCGGAACGGTTGTCTGCGGCGGCATTCATATGAGCGACATTCCCGCGTTTCCTTACGCCTGGCTTTGGGAGGAGCGGCGCATCGTGTCGGTTGCGAATCTCACGCGCGAAGACGGCGCCGCGTTCATGGCGATTGCCGCGCGTCAAACGCTCGAAATCGATGCGACGTCTTATCCGCTTGCGCGTGCGAACGAGGCGCTGGCCGACTTGCGCGAAGGGCGGCTCACGGGAGCAGCCGTGCTGACAATGAACTGAACGCGAGTGCTTGCGGCCACAACGACGCCTGACCGTGGCAACGCACCGCATTGGCGCCAGGGATAATCCGTACCCAAATGTAGTTGAATGATCAGACAATCGTAGTGGAATGATCAGACAAACAGCGCGTGGCGTGAGCCGCGCACCATGGGCACAGCCCGGGAGGTCATGATGTACAAGCAGATTCTGGTGGCGATTGACGGCAGCCGAAGCGGCCGGCGCGCACTCGACGAAGCCGTGAAGATCGCGAAGGCGACAGGCGGCCATGTGCAGGCACTGTGTGTCGTGCAGCATCCCGCCCGGCTCGCGGACGTCGGCGCCGCTTATGCCGAAGAACTCTCCCACGATCCCAATGCAAACAATGCCGCCACGTTGGCGCTGGACGAAGCGAAGACGGTATTCGCGCAGGCGGGCGTCTCGGGCAGCACGCGTGCCGCCGATGCCGTCGGCGAGGATATCGCCGGAGTGATTTACCGCATTGCAGCAGAAGACGACGCCGAACTTGTCGTGATGGGCACACGCGGGCTTTCGGGGATGAAACGCCTGCTGCTCGGCAGCGTGGCAGAGGCATTTCTGCGTATCGCCGATCGTCCGGTCATGCTCGTGCGCAATGCCGAGGAAACCGGCGCGTAAGTGAGTGGAAAGGCACGGCAAGGCGCTTGATATTTCATGCAGCGCCTCGCACGTGCCTGATCATCTGTCGCGAAAATAGCGAATAAGCATAGAAGTAAAGCTGATCACGTGTCACATGAATCTTGATAAATGATCTGGATCATCCGGCGCGCGCGCACTCATTCCGCGCCGGCCTTTCTTCGTGCCTATGATGATGAGGGGATCTGGCGCATTTCGAACTTGCCGCACTCCAAATCATCGTAGAGACGCGGCCGTATCCGCCTTTCACGAGCCGCCGTGATCCTCCATGCACCGCCCGGACGCATTTGTCGTCGCGCCGCTTGTTGTCCGCTCTTTGCGGGTTGCTTGCGGCCCCGCGGAATGTCTGCGTCCGCGCTTCACCATTCGCGGTGCGCCGCACCTGGCGCCACGCCAGGCACTGCAATCTTGTGAGGACACTGAACATGGTCACCGCTTCCAATCCCTCGTTCGACGCCTGGCGCGTCAACGCCTCTGCTGTGCTACAGATGCTCTCGCAGGGTGAACAGTGGCGCGAGCAGCTTCTCGCGCTTCAGCAACACCGTTACGAACGCGACCGGGCCGCGCTCGAGGGCGTGATGGAGACGCTGCGCGCCGCGCAGGACTGGAGCGATTTTGCAACGGCAAGCCAGTCGGTGCTGCGCGACTATCTCGGCGCGAGTGCGGCGATCTGGCAAGAGAGCGTTGCCGCCGCCATGCAGGGCGCGGGCGCCTGGACCGATACCGCACGCGGCATCGCGCAGAGCTGGCAGGACTCGCTTGGCGGGTTGGAGCCGGGCGCGGCGACGGCATCGGCGATGCCCATGCGTGAATGGATGGCTGCATTCGAGCGCGCCGTCGGCGCGGCCGTGGCCAACGGTGTATCGATGACGAACGGCATGACCCATGGCGCGGCGGGACACGCGCACAACAACGGCAAGCAGGCTGCACACACACAAGGAGAACAACATGGCAGCTAATCGCATCGCATTCGTAACGGGGGGTATGGGCGGTCTCGGCGCGGCAATCAGCAGGCGGCTTTGCGACGCAGGCATGACGGTTGCGGTGTCGCACTCGCACGGCAACGATCACGTGCTTTCCTGGCTCGACGCCGAGGAGGCCGCGGGCCGTCACTTCGTGACGTACGAGATGGACGTCAGCGATTTCGAATCGTGCCATCACGCCGCCGAACAGGCGCTCGGCCAATTCGGCCATGTGGACGTGCTCATCAACAACGCGGGCATCACCTGCGACCGCACGTTCGTGAAGATGACGAAAGCCGATTGGGATTCGGTGCTGCACACCGACCTCGACGCGCTCTTCAATACGACGAAGCCCTTCATGCCCGGCATGCTCGAACGCGGCTTCGGGCGGGTCGTCAATATCGGTTCGGTGAACGGCTCGCGCGGCGCGTATGGACAGACCAATTACGCGGCGGCGAAGGCCGGGTTGCACGGCTTTACGAAATCGCTCGCGCTGGAAGTAGCGAAGAAGGGTGTGACCGTGAATACGGTGTCGCCTGGCTACCTCGCGACGCAGATGGTCGAGGCCGTGCCGAAGGAGGTGATGGACACGCGCATCCTGCCGCAGATTCCGGTCGGACGGCTCGGCCAGCCGGACGAAATCGCGGCGCTGGTGGCGTTCCTGTGCTCCGACGAAGCGGCGTTCATCACGGGTGCCGATATCGCAATCAACGGCGGGATGCACATGCAATGAAGTCTGCGACGAACCACACCAGGCCGAATGCACGGCATGCCGATACCGCATTGCAAGGGTCGGGCGCGATCAGCGCACCGAAAGGCAAGGAACCGGCGCACGCGCACAGAGCGGCGGTGCGGCCCGCGCCGCCCGCGATGACTCTCGTCGGCCTGCACGACGATCCGCTCGATCTCGTTGCGCATGCAAGTGTTGCTGCGCTCACGGGAGGGCTTTCGCCGGTTTCGGCCGTGCTGGCGTGCCTCGATTGGGGCATGCATCTGGCGATTTCGCCGGGAAAGTGTTTCGATCTCGCCCTGCGCGCTTCGCACGACGCGGCCGCTGCCTGGCGCGCCGCGCTGCCAGTGGTGGCTGGGGTGGCTGGGGTGGCTGGGGTGGCTGGGGTGGCTGGGGTGGCTGGGGTGGCTGGGGTGGCTGGGGTGGCTGGGGTGGCTACGGCGGCTGCGCCGCCGGTGAAGGCGCCGGAGGCGCCCGCAGACGATCTGCGTTTCATTGCGTCGTCGTGGTCCGCGTGGCCGTTCAGCGCGTGGCGCGACAACTTCCTGCGCACGCAGGAATGGTGGCAGGAAGCGACGACCGGCGTGGCGGGCGTCGAGCGCCATCACGCCGACATCGTGCGTTTTCTGGCGCGTCAGTGGGTCGATGCGTGCTCGCCGGGCAATTTCATCGCGACCAACCCGGTCGTGCTCGAAGCCACTTTGGCGAGCGGCGGCGCGAACTTCGCCCAGGGCATGAAGCACTGGATACAGGATTACGCCGCCGTGACAAAAGGTATGGGCGGTGCGCCTGTCCATACGCCGCTCGCGTATGAACCGGGCAAGGATGTTGCGCTCACACCGGGCAAGGTCGTTTGGCGCAACGCACTGTGCGAGTTGCTCCAATACGATCCGGCAACGACCAGCGTGGCGCGCGAACCTGTTTTCGTGGTGCCGTCGTGGATCATGAAGTACTACATTCTCGACCTCCAGCCGCACAACTCGTTGATCCGCTATCTGGTCGAGCAGGGGTTCACGGTGTTTGCGCTGTCCTGGCACAATCCGCGCGCCTCGGCACGCGATCTCGGCCTGGACGATTACCTGCAGGCGATGCTCGATGCGCTCGATGCGGCGCGGACGCGCTGCGGCGGCGAAGCGGTCCAGGCCGTGGGCTATTGCCTCGGCGGCACGCTGCTTGCCATCGCAGCGGCGGCGCTCGCGCGCGACGGCAAAGACGATGCGCTACGTTCCATCTCGCTGATTGCCGCGCAAACCGATTTCAGCGAGCCCGGCGAGCTAGGTTTGTATATCGACGCGAGCGAACTGGCTGCGCTCGACGCGCTCATGTGGCGGCAGGGCTATCTGGACGGCTCGCAAATGGCGGCGACTTTCCAGTTGCTCAACGCACGCGATCTTGTCTGGTCGCGCATGATGAGCGAGTACCTGCTTGGCCGCCGTTCGAAGGCCAACGATCTGATGTCGTGGAATGCGGACACGACGCGCATGCCGTACCGCATGCATATCGAGTATCTGAACGATCTGTTCCTCCACAACGATCTCGCCGAGGGACGCTATTGCGTGGGCGACGAACCGGTTGCGCTTTCGGATATCGAGCAGCCGATGTTCGTCGTCGGCACCGAGCGCGATCACGTTTCGCCGTGGCGTTCCGTCTACAAGCTGCTGCTCTCGACTCACAATCCGCTCACGTTTCTGCTGACCGCGGGCGGTCACAACGCGGGCATCGTGTCTGAACCTGGGCATCCGCGGCGTCACTACCGCTGCGCCACGCGCGAACCCGGAATGGCGTATCGCAGCCCACAAGCGTTCCTGGACGGCACGCCGCCGGTTGAAGGATCGTGGTGGCCGCGCCTCGCGGCGTGGTTGCAGGAACAATCGAGCGGTGAAATCGAGGCGCGCGCCGTAACCGGAGGATTTGAGGACGCACCGGGCGTCTATATTTTCGAGCGATAAGCGGTAAGCCACGCGAGGCGTGTGAAGCACATGGGGCCACGGTGCTCATCACCGCCTTGCGTTGCAGGGACGGTGAACGAATTAGGCCTGCGAATCATCGATCGGATGATTTGTGAACAGAGTGAACACAGCTCAAGGAGGCGAAAATGAGCAATATTTCGCGTTATGACCCGTTCGGGATCGAAGGCGTGCCCGAACTGTTTCATGGGCTGTTTCGTCCGTTGCGCAGCGCGGGCGGCGCGGAGGCGCAGCCTGGCGGCATCAGGATCGACGTGACCGAAGATGACGCGACGTATACCGTGAAGGCCGAGCTGCCGGGCGTCGAGAAAAATGACATCGATGTGAAGATCGAGGGCAATCTCGTTTCAATCGCAGCGAAGGTCGAGCGCGACACCGAGTTGAAGGACGGCGAGCGCGTACTGCGGCGCGAGCGTTATACCGGCAGCGTGAGCCGCGCGTTTACGCTCGCATCCGATATCGACGAGGCGTCGGCCGGCGCGCAATACAAGGACGGCGTGCTGACGCTGACGTTGCCGAAGCGGGCGGCGAGCGCGCGCAAGCGCCTCGAAATCAGTTGATGCCGAGAGCGGCGCGCTGCAATTTCCGGGCGACCGGGAGCGGTGTGTGAGCGCCGTGGCACGCAGGCCCATGCTGCGCGCGGTTCGCCAGTTTAAGGCCTGCGCGCGGTTGCGTACGCGTAACAAAGCGAAACACGTCTATAGCGAAACTGTACGTTTCGGCCACTATGCTACGCAACACCGGGCGTTTTCGCACAGGAGAGATTCGATGCTCAGTCACCACGAACTAGCGGCGCTGTTGCTGATTCGCGATGCACATACGCCAATCCAGACGCTTGACTCCGATTTTCTGGCTCTGCAGCACTATCAGCTCGTGGAAATGGACGAGCAGGCCGACGACACCGTGCCGCGACTCACGATACGCGGGCGCGAATTGCTGAGACGCCTGGACGGCGACGGCGCAGGGGGTTGAAACCCGCGTAAAAGGGATCAAAAGCGAGGGATTAAAAGCGAACGATCAACGGCAAGGACGCAATGGATCTGGGACTGTCAAGTGGCTGACATTTGACGCTACGCCGGTTACAAACGCGTAATGAAGTGCGACGCCTTCCGCGTTAAACTTCCGTGCCGTTTCAAAGCGGCCCTTTTTAACCGTATTACGCTGCCGTTAAAAATCCCAAAACATGAAAGCCGCATTCAAGCCTGTTTTCCGTTTGTCCGCCCTTATTTGCTGTGCTGCCATGGTCGCGCCGATTGCCGCGTTCGCGTCGCCAGCTCACGTTGTCTGCCACGTCGAGCATCACCATCATCATCCCGTGCGCGTTTGCCATCGCATTCACCATCGTTGAACTCAGGGTGCGACACCGCAACGCCGCGCATACACGCGGCGTTTTTGTTTGCTTCACGTTAATCAGTAATCCGTATATATAAGCACCGCGCCAACGCGATGCCCGGCAGCGGATCGGTTGTGGGCGTGCGGGTGGCCGGGTTGTTCGAAGCTGGCGCAGAAAGCGGGGGAAATGTTGAGAATCAGATGGACGGTGTGCGGCAAGTGGCACACCGTCCAGTGGGATGGTTGTTATCAACTGTTGCGGACTCAATTACCGCCGCCAGGTTGCCGGTTTCTGCCGCCGCCAGACGAACGGTCGCCGCCGCGAGCATCAGGCGGGCGTCCGCCGCCCTGACCGGCCTGCGCACCGGGTGGGCGACCTCCGCCGCTTGCGCCGGGCGGGCGTCCGGGGCCGGGTGCCTGCGCGCCTGGTCCCTGCCCAGCGGGCGGCCTGCCAGCGCCGGGCGGGCGGCCCCCGCCTGACGGCCTGTTGCCACCGGGTGGTCGGGCGTTGTTTCCGGGCCCGCCGCCCTGAGGCGGACGCCCGCCGACTCCGGGCGGTCGGTGCGGCGGCCGGATGGGAGGCGGCCTGACCGGCCGCGGCGGCGGACGACGCATCCAGTACGCCTGGTTGCGGAACCAGGGCCGGTCGCGATAGAAGTTGCCCCAGTACGCGCCGAGCGAAAACGTCACGACAGGCAGGCCGATCATGGGGCCGTAGCTCATGACGGGAACAGGTCTGCCCTGGAACGTGTAATTCAGGAAGCCGCCCCAGACCCAGCCGCGCAGGCCAGACAGACTGATGTCGCACCAGCTGAAGCCCGAGAGGCATCCCCACACCGAAACCGGGACGCCGCCCGGTACTTGCGCGACGATCGGATAATCGCCGGCAGGTCCGGCGAATAGATTCACAGTCGTATTGGTGAACGCCGGAGTCTGGGCGGCGGCCGGTGGCGAAGCGATGAAACTTCCCGCCAGACCGGCAAATACCGCACCGACGAGATGCTTGCGCATCGCAGTTCCTCCTTGAAGGGAGATCGCCCGACGATCGTTGTGCGATCTGTCACTACGGTAGCAGATAAGCCAGTTTGGGCACCGTCCCGCGTGTAACGGGGTATTTCGCGCGCCGCGCACCATACCGCTGCGGCTTGCGCGGTCAATGAGATCGCGCATGCGACCACGTATGCGACAGATTGCGCAGCGCTATTTGTGTTTGATTTTCTTCAGCAGATAGTCGCGCAGCAGGATCGCGTGGTTGTGCTCGACATCGCGCGTGCCATAGAGCAGGGCGATCGGCCCTTTCGCGCACGCGTCGGCGAGCGGCTGCCACGCTTCGGGATTCGCGTCGAGTTCGGCGAGGTAACGCTTGCCGAATTCGTCCCATTGCGAAAGATTCTGGTGATACCACTGGCGCAGCGGCGTGCTAGGCGCAACGTCCTTGAGCCATTCGACGTGCCCGAGCGCTTCCTTGCGGATGCCGCGCGGCCACAGCCGGTCGATGAGGAAACACGCGTGATCGCCGGTGGGCGGCGCTTCGTAGACGCGCTGAATGTCGATGGTCGGCTTGGTCATCGTTATATCTCCATTCTGCGGTTGCCGCGCCAGCGGGTGCGCGGCAGCCAGCGTTGCCGCAACGCGCTCGCGCAGTGCGGGCAGCACATCGTGCTCGAACCACGCATGGCGCGCGAACCAGGGTTGATTGCGCGGCGACGGATGCGGCAGCGGCACAAAGCCGGGAGCGTACTCGCGCCACGCCTCGACAGTTTCGGTGAGCGTTGCCTTGCGCCGGTCGCCCAGAAAATAGCGCTGCGCGTATTGCCCGATCAGCAGTGTGAGCTGCACGTCCGGAAGTTGCGCGAGCAAGCGTGCGTGCCAGCGCGGCGCGCACTCGGGGCGCGGTGGATTGTCGCCGCCAGCGCCGCGGCCCGGATAGCAGAAGCCCATCGGCACGATGGCGACTTTCGAGGGGTCGTAAAAGGTCTCGCGATCGATGCCGAGCCACGTGCGCAGGCGCTCGCCGCTCGCGTCGTCCCACGGCACGCCCGATGCGTGCACCTTTGTGCCGGGCGCCTGCCCCACGATCAGTAAACGCGCGCCCGGACCGGCTTGGAGCACCGGGCGCGGGCCGAGCGGCAGCGTGTCGGCGCACACGGTACAGGCGCGGATTTCGGTAAGCAAACGCGAGAGCGGGTGGGAAGGCGAGCGGGTGGAGGGCACGGTGAGCGGGCGGGGATTGCCGATGCAAGGAATGGTTTCGAGTCTACCAAAGGTATCGAAATGCGGCGGCGTCACATCTGTGCGAGCTGCTTGCGCCTTTTCCTGTACCCTCGTGAAGGTCGCGTTTTCACGGAGCCGCCATGCCCGCAGGAACAGAAACGACACGCAGCACGACCCGCACCGAACCTTTGCCGGTCGATCTCGCGCTGCAAGGCGGCGGTTCGCACGGCGCCTATACGTGGGGCGTGCTCGACCGGCTGCTCGAAGAACCGTGGCTGCAGATCGAGGGCATTTCGGGCACGTCGGCGGGCGCAATGAACGCTGCGGTGCTCGCAAGCGGTCATGCGAAGGGCGGCGTGCCGGGCGCGCGCGCCGCGCTCGAACGCTTCTGGCGCCGTGTGGCCGACGCCGCGCGTTTCAGCCCGTTCCGGCGCGGCTTTTTCGACATGATGCTCGGGCGCTGGACGCTCGATCATTCGCCGGTCTATCTGGCGTTCGACATGATGGCGCGCGTCATTTCACCGTATGACATGAACCCCGCGAGCATCAATCCGCTGCGCACGATCCTTGCGGACACAATTGATTTCGACGCGCTGCGCGACTCGCGCATCAAGCTCTTCGTCACGGCGACGCGCGTGCGCAACGGCCAGGCGCGCGTATTCCGCAACGCCGATCTCACGGCCGACGCGCTGCTCGCATCGGCGTGTCTGCCGACGCTGTTCCGCGCCGTCGAGATCGATGGCGAAGCGTACTGGGACGGCGGCTACGCCGGTAACCCCACCATCACGCCGCTCGTGCGCGAGACCGATTCGGTCGATACGATCCTCGTGCAGGTCAATCCCGTGGAGCGTCCGGGCACGCCGCGCTCGGCGCGCGAAATCGTCAACCGCATGAACGAGATCGCGTTCAATTCGCCGCTGCTTAAAGAACTGCGCATGATCGCGCTGCTGCATCAGGTGGCTGACCCGGGCAACAGCGAAGGCCACCGCTGGGCGACGATGCGCGTGCACCGCATTCACAGCGACAAGCTCGTCACGCTCGGTACATCGTCGAAGCTCAATGCCGAATGGTCATTCCTGACCATGTTGCGCGACGAAGGCCGGCAAGCCGCCGATACCTTTCTCGCGACGCACGGCGCGAGTGTCGGTGTCACGTCGTCGTTCGATTTCGGCGCGCTGCTCGACGGGGTGCTGCAATGAGCGCGGGCACGCTCGCGGTGGGCCTCGCGGGCATGCTCGCGAGCCTTGCGCTGCTCATCTGGCTCGCGTATCGCGGCTGGAGCGTGCTGCTGCTCGCACCGCTCTGCGCGATGCTCGCCGCGCTCATTTCGGGGCAACCGGTGCTCGCGCACTGGACGCAGACTTTCATGGGCAGCACGGGCCGGTTTCTCGCCCAGTTCTTTCCGCTTTTTCTGCTCGGCTCGCTGTTCGGCAAGCTCATGGAAGACAGCGGTTCGGTCGACGCCGTCGCGCAGTTCATGATCGACAAGCTCGGCTCGCGCCATGCGCTCGTCGCCGTCGTGCTGGGCGGCGCGCTCGTCACGTATGGCGGCGTCAGCCTCTTCGTCGCTTTCTTCGTGCTCGCGCCGATGGCGCAGGCGCTGTTTCGCTCGGCCAATCTGCCGCGCCGCCTGATGCCCGCCGCGATCATGCTCGGCACGGCAACCTTCACGATGTCCGCGTTGCCGGGCACGCCCGCGCTGCAAAACGCCATTCCGATGCCGTTCTTCGGCACCACGCCGTTCGCCGCGCCGGGGCTCGGCGTGATTGCGAGCATCGTGATGGCGGGCTTCGGGCTCTGGTGGCTTTCGCGCGTGGCGGCTTCGGCGCGCCGCAACGGCGAGGGTTTCGTCGAACCGGAGAACGGCGCTGCAAAGCAGCAGGAGGATGGCACGTCCGCGCTCGTGCGCGAACGCGCAAGCGTCGCGCAGACCTTCGACCCGGCTGAAATCGGCGGCGCCGAGCCGTCGAAGGAAGCCGGTCCGCCGCCGCCGTGGGTTGCGCTCACGCCGCTCGCGGTGGTCGTGGGCATGAACTTCGTGATGAATGTCGTGGTGTTTCCGCGCATCGATGCGTCGTATCTCGCCGAGCCGCGCTGGGGTGCGACGACGCTTTCTGCCGTGGCGGGCGTGTGGGGCGTGTCGGTGGCGCTCGCGCTCGGCATCGTCGTGCTCGTCGCGCTGAACCGGCAGCGCCTCGGCGCGCTGCGCGAAAGCGTCGACGCCGGTGCGAATGCGTCGGTGCTGCCGGTATTGAGCGTCGGCAGTCTCGTCGGGTACGGCGCGGTGATCGCCGCGCTTCCCGCGTTCGAGGCGGTGCGCGACTGGGTGCTCGGCATCGGCGGCGGCCCGCTCGTGTCGCTCGCCGTCGCGACAAACCTGCTTGCCGGGCTGACCGGTTCGGCATCGGGCGGCCTGACCATTGCGCTCGATGCGCTCGGCGAAACTTACATGCAACTCGCGGCTCAACATCACATTGATCCGGCGTTGCTGCACCGCGTTGCCGTCATGTCGTCGGGCACGCTCGACAGCCTGCCGCACAACGGTGCGGTCGTCACGCTGCTCGCTGTCTGCGGCTCGACACACCGCGAAAGCTACCGCGATCTCGTGGTGGTCAGCATCCTCGGCGCGTTGCTCGCGCTCGCGGTCGTCATCGTGCTGGGGACGTTGTTCGGCAGCTTCTGACGCTGCGGGGCAGTCTCAGCGCTTCCCCGGGCGTAGCCCGTCGAACGCGCGTAAACTCCCACGAAGCAGCAATATCGAATGGCTGGGGCACGCTTCTTGCGCCGCTGGTGAGCACCTCGCGTGCCTCGCGTACCTCGGCGGCGCGGTGTATGACGCCCGGCAAATCCGCGCGCGATGCGACAAGCGTGCTGCGACGGGCTGGCGCGTCGCAAGGAGGCTTCATGAAACTGCTTGCTGTCCATCCGAGCGGCCTGATGTATACGCGCGTATTCCTGCGGCTGGAACCGCTGGGGCTCGAATCGGTCGCCGGGGCCGCACGCGAGGCGGGCCATGACGTGCGCCTGCTGGACCTGCAGGTCGAAACGCACGCCGATCTGATGCGCCTCGTGCGTACCTGGCGGCCCGAGGCGCTTTGTTTCTCCGGCAACTATCTGGCGAACATTCCCGAGATCGTCGATCTCGCGAAAGCCGTCAAGGCGGCGCTGCCGTCGTGCTTTGTCTTCGTGGGCGGCCATAGCGTCTCGTTTACCGCGCACGACCTGGTGCGACACGCCGAAGGCGATATCGACTGCGTGGTGCGCGGCGAGGGCGAGGCCTCGATTGCCGCGCTGCTCGACGCCGTCGCGCACGGCGGCGATCTGCTCGCGGTGCCGGGCGTCGTGACGCTGCGCGGCATTGGGCCGCCGCCGGGCTTTGTCGAGCATCTCGATGCCGTGCGTCCCGCGCGCGACCTCCTGCGGCATCGCCGAAAGTACTTTATCGGCACGCTGGATCCATGCGCGTCCATCGAATTTGCGCGTGGCTGCCCGTGGGATTGCACCTTCTGTAGCGCGTGGACGTTCTATGGCCGCAGCTATCGCACGCGCAGCCCGGAAGTCGTCGTCGAGGATCTCGCCGCGCTGCACGAGCCGGGCGTATTCATCGTCGACGACGTGGCCTTCGTGCACGCCGAGCACGGCATGGCCATCGCCGAAGCGATCCGGCGGCGCGGCATCGAGAAACACTATTACCTGGAGACGCGCGGCGACGTTCTGCTGCGCAACAAGGAGGTGTTCCGGTTTTGGCGCACGCTCGGCCTCAATTACATGTTCCTCGGCCTCGAAGCTATCGATGAGGAAGGGCTCAAGGCGTTTCGCAAACGTGTCAGCCTCGACCGCAATTTCGAGGCGCTGGAATTCGCGCGCTCGCTCGGCATCTCCGTCGCGATCAATCTGATCGCCGATCCCGACTGGGACCGCGATCGCTTCGAGACGATTCGCAAGTGGTGTCTTGAAATTCCCGAAATCGTCAATATCAGCGTCAATACGCCGTATCCGGGCACCGAGAACTGGCAACACGAATCGCGCCCGCTCACGAGTCTCGATTACCGGCTTTACGACATCCAGCACGCGGTGGTGCCCACGAAACTCCCGTTGCCCGAGTTCTACGCGGAACTGGTGCGCACGCAACAGGTGCTGAACCGCAAGCATCTTGGCTGGGTGGCGCTGCGCCGCGCGTCTCGCCAGGCGGCGCGCCTTCTGCTGCACGGCCAGACCAACTTCGTACGCATGCTCTGGCGGTTCAATTCGGTATTCGACCCCAACCTGCAACTGGCCGATCACGCGCGCGCGGTGCGCTACGAAATGACGCCGCCGCCGCGGATATCCGGCGAATCGCATATCGATATGAAAACCATCTACATTCATGGCCCGGCCGGACGCAAGGGCCGCAAGATCGACGACGCCACTGAAAAGTTCGTCGACGAGACGCGCACGGGCACCGAGTGAGCCTGGCGGACGCCCGGAAAATGCCCAAACGGGGGACGTGTTTTCTTGTCTGCGCCGCGCGATGATGCCGGTCTGACGCGCGGGTTTCCGGTTGCCTGGACGCCGGCGAGATTCCAGTCCACTATTGCGCGTGTGCAACAAGACGAAAAACATATGGAATTCCGGCAACTACGCTACTTTCTCGCCGTCGCGGAGCATCTGCATTTCAGCTCGGCCGCAAGATCGCTCGGCATCGCCCAGCCGCCGCTCAGCCAGCAGATCCTCAAGCTCGAAGGCGAGATCGGCACGCGGCTGTTCGTGCGGCATTCGCGCCACGTCGAATTGACCGAGGCGGGGCGGCTCTTTCGCGAACGTGCACGCCGTATCGTCGAAGAAGCCGAACTCGCGCTGGCCGAAGCGCAGAACGCCGGGCGCGGCGAGACGGGGCGGCTCAGTCTCGGCTTTGCCGGGTCGACGGTGTTTCACCCCCTAGTCGCGGCCGCGCTCCAGCGCTTTCGCAGTGCCTGGCCGGGTGTTTCGATCGGTTGCGAGGAAAGCAATAGTTCGGTGCTGCTGGAACGCGTGGGTGAAGCGCGGGTGGATGCCGCCTTCGTGCGCCTGCCGCTCGACTGCCGCGTGCTCGCCACCCAGCCGCTCGTCGAAGAGGACGTGCTCGCCGTGCTGCCGCCGCGGCATCGCTTTGCGCGGCGGCGCAGCCTGGATCTCGCGGATCTCGCGGGCGACCCGCTCATTCTTTTCCCGCGCCCAATCGGGCCGGATCTGCACGATTCGATCATCAGCGCGTGCCATGAGGCGGGTTTCCATCCGGTCATCAGCATGGAGTCGCCGCAGATTTCCTCCGCCGTGAACATGGCGGCGGCGGGCTTTGGTGTAACGCTGATTCCTTCGTCGATGCGGCAGATTCAGGCGAAAGGCGTGACGTATCACGCGCTCAGGGGCGGCACGCTGCATACGACGATTGCGCTCGTGTACCGTCCACAGGATCGGGCGCCCGCCGTGCAGAATTTCATCGGAATCGTGCGCGATATCGCACGGCACCCGCAGCAGATTTGACCCCCATCGATTGATAGGATTTTCGTCTTGATCGCGACGTCTTGCGATATTGGACGTATTCATTGGGTCGGCCTATCCTTGCGCAAAATTTGCTGGCGCCGCCGGCACCTTATTATTCCGTGCAGGAGACGCCTTCATGTCCACCGTCCGCCAAGGCACCGTTTCGCATGCCAATTCCCGGGTCGAAGGGCGAGCGCCGCTCGTTGAATCGCTGCAGTCCATCGTCGGCCGCAACTATGTGTTGACCGGCGACAAGGCCACGCGGCGCTATCGCACGGGCTTTCGATTCGGGCAAGGTTCCGTTGCGGCCGTGGTGCGGCCCGGCTCGCTCGTGGAGCAGTGGAAGGTGCTGCAGGCATGCGTGGCGGCGAACGTGGTCGTGATCTCGCAGGCGTCGAATACCGGTCTCACCGGCGGCTCGACGCCCGACGGCGACAACTACGACCGCGATGTGGTCATCGTCAGCATGACGCGCATGCGCCAGGTCTACGTCATCGACAGCGGCAAACAGGTGATCTGCCTGCCCGGCTCGACACTCGACCAGCTCGAACAGACACTCAAGCCGCTCGGCCGCGAGCCGCACTCGGTGATCGGCTCGTCGTGCCTCGGCGCGTCGGTAATCGGCGGCATCTGCAACAACTCGGGTGGCGCGCTCGTGCGGCGTGGCCCGGCGTACACGGAAATGACCGCGTACGCCCAGGTGGATGCGCAAGGACAGCTCAGATTCGTGAACCATCTGGGCATCGGTCTTGGCGAAACGCCGGAGGAAGTGCTTGGGCGCCTCGATCGCGGCGATCTGCCGGAAGACGCTATCCGTCACGATGCGGGCGCCGCATCCGATCATCAGTACGCGAAACATGTCCGCGATGTCGACGCCGACACGCCCGCGCGCTATAACGCCGATCCGCTGCGCTTGCACGAAGCGTCGGGATCGGCGGGCAAGGTGATGGTTTTCGCGGTCCGGCTCGATACTTTTCCGATCGAGAAGGGCACGAAGGTGTTTTATATCGGCACGAACGAGACGTCCGAGCTGACCGATCTGCGTCGCCATATTCTCGGTGAGATGTCGAACCTGCCTATCGCGGGCGAATACATGCATCGAGACGCTTTCGATATCGCCGAGCGCTACGGCAAGGATATGTTCCTGCTCATTCAGCACCTGGGCACGAAGCGCCTGCCCGCGTTGTTCAATCTGAAGAGCCGCTGCGATGCAATCTTCGAGCGCATCGGCATTTTGCCTTCGCATTTCACCGATCGCGTGGCGCAGGCGGTGAGCCAGCTTTTCCCGAGTCACTTGCCGGTGCGGCTGAAGGACTATCGCAATCGCTTCGAGCATCATCTGATGCTCAAGGTCTCTGCCGATATGGCTGAAGAGACGCACGATTATCTGAAACGCTATTTCGCGGGCGCAAGCGGCGACTTCTTCGAGTGCACGGCTGAAGAGGGCGCCAAGGCGTTCTTGCATCGCTTCGCAGCGGCGGGTGCGGCCGTACGTTATCGCGCCGTGCACAGCGCGGAAGTGGAGGATATCGTCGCGCTCGATATCGCCCTGCGCCGCAACGATCGCGAGTGGTTCGAGCAACTGCCCGAGGCAGTCGAGAAACCCATTGCGATCAAGCTCTACTACGGCCACTTCCTCTGCCACGTTTTCCATCAGGATTACATCGTGCGCAAGGGCCACGATTGCCTCGCGCTCGAACACGAAATGTGGAAACTGCTCGACGATCGCGGCGCCCAATATCCGGCCGAGCACAATGTGGGGCATCTCTACTATGCGAAACCCGAGCTGAAATCGTTCTACGAATCCCTCGATCCGTGCAACTGCTTCAACCCGGGGATCGGCCATACGTCGAAGTTCGCGCGCTATCGCGAGACAGCCGAATAACGGTAACCGCGGCGCGGAGCCGCCGTTGCGTCGAAGGAGCAGGCTCAACATGAGCTTGCTTTTTTATTTCTGGTTCGTTTATTCGACATGCTTATTTATCGCTTCTGTAGCGCGACGAGCGCTGTCGAGTGCGGCCCGCTTCGAAGCGGCGGCCGTGTCGAATGCGTATGCTTGAACAAAGCCGCGCGGTCGGCTCACGCGCGCGCAGGGCGCGGCCTGCTGCCGCTGTATCACACTTGATTGGTGTCGAAACATATGGAAACCGGAATCGATGGAAAGGTCGTGGCGATCACGGGGGGATTCGGCAGCCTCGGCCTGGCGACAGCCGCGTTGCTGATCGAGCGCGGCGCGCGCGTGGCGCTGATCGGCCGCAGTGCCGTGCCGGGCACGCTTCCGGCAGGCGTGACGGCCGCACTGGGCCTTGGCGGCGTCGATCTCGCAGATCTGCAAGCGGCGAAGCAGGCGCTCGATGCCGTCAACGATCAACTGGGCCGCCTCGACGCGGTGCTCAACATTGCGGGCGCGTTCCGATGGGAAACCATTGCAGACGGCGATCCGGCCACGTGGGATCTCATGTACGAGGTCAACGTGAAGACGGCGCTCAACGCATCGAAGGCCGCTTTGCCGCATCTACTCAAGAGCGGGGCGGGGCGCATCGTCAACATTGGTGCGGGCGCGGGCCTGAAGGCCGGTGCCGGCACAGGCGCGTACGGCGCGTCGAAAGCAGGTGTCGCGCGGCTCACGGAGGCGCTTGCCGAAGAGCTGAAAGACAAGGGCATAACCGTCAATGCGATTTTGCCGAGCATCCTCGACACGCCGCAAAACCGCAGGGACATGCCCAATGCGGATTTCACGCGCTGGGTTCAGCCGCGCGAAATTGCGGCGCTGATTGCGTTCCTGCTTGGCGCCGATGCGCAGGCGATCACGAGCGCGTTGATTCCGGTGAGCGGACGCGTATGAATGGCGTGCGCACAGCCTGAGGCATGCGGCGATCAGGGCGCGTCGATGCGTATGGCGGATCGTATGTTGGATTCAATGTCCGCGCGGGCCGCCGCCGTGCCCCATGCCACCGCTTTCCCAGTGCCCGCCACCGCTGAAATGTCCCCCGCCGCCATGAAAGCCTCCGCCGTGTCCCCGGAAGCCGTGATGGAAGCCGTGATGGAAGAACCTGCCACCGCCACCGCCGAAGACTCCGATGCTCGCGAAGCCCGGGTAGTAGCCCGGGTAATAGCCGTAATAGTCGGCGTACGGATAGCCGTAGTACGGGTAGCCGTATCCATAGTCGTAGTAGTCGTAACCCGAATAGGGTTCGACGGCGCAGCCGGCCAGAACGGTCGCTGCCGCCAGTGCCAAAGTGAGCCGCAACACGATTGTCTCCCTCTAATATTGCTTTGAAACCGAACTAGGGGATCGGGTTCAAAAGCAATTGTGTCCACAGTTTACCGTTGCCGTGTGTAGCAGAACGAATGCGGCGCGCGTTACCGGAAAGCCGCGAATGGCGCTCGTGTCGCTCGTGGCGCAAGCCAGCACCTCATCGGTCATACCAGTTGATTCAGGATATCGAAATAACGGATTACGCGCCCATCAAATTCCATGTCGAATCGCTGAAAAAAACCGGCGATGCCGATTTACGGCTGATCTGGCGCTTTACATCGCTGGACTGCATGTGAAGTGAAGATCGAGTGAAGAGTGAGGAAATCGCGCTCGCGGTATCGACGGCGTTCACGCACGCGGAACACGGTCCGCGACGCGCAGTGACAAAGTGACCCATCGGCGTGATTCACCTGCGGCACAAGCTTGACGCGCCATCTCGCGAGAAAGCCGGGGCATGCGGCCCACAGCGGGCTTGCATACAGCCATGAATATGAAAGAGAATTCGTACCGCATTCAAAGAATGGTCGAGCTCCTTCGTGCTCCCGGCTTCATGGGTATGAGCGATGCAATACGACGCTGGCACCCGGCGCTTTCACACCCGCTTTTGTACCCGCTTTTGTACCTTTACGATGCCACGGCCTGTATGCACGTATCGGCATGTGGACGTACGCAACTGTATTTGCCGCTTTCTCTGGAGGCTCTTGAGCCATGCCCGCCGTACTTTCCCATGAGCCGCCGGTCCTCGACGCGCGCACTTGCCGTGTCGATTCGGACCCGGGCTGCTGCGCGCCGCCACGGCATCGAAGCGATGGCCGCACGGCGCACTGCGGTCTCGTCCTGCCGCTCGCGTTCGCCGCACGCGTCGAAATGCGCTCGCAGACTTCACCGCGCGATGCGGCAGCTTGCCCGCTCGATGGGAGCATCCTGCGCCTTTGGTGCCTGCGCGTGCGTCACGGAGCCTGTCCGAACCGGGCGCCGGACAATCGCGCTTAGCGGCTGCAGCGGCTGCAGCGGCTGCAGCGGCTGCAGCGGCTAAGCGTGACTCCCGCCATTTGCCGGACGCCCGGAATCCGGCGCTTCAGCGTCCCTTGCCGCGTCCGTGGTTTGCGCGCTTCGGTTGCGCGGCGGCGTACCAGTCGCGGATAGTCGACCAGATCTCGTCAGCCGTTTCGCAGAACGTGAACAGCGCCTTGTCGACGTGATCGATCATCCCTTCATCGGCGAGAAATTCGAAATTCACCGCTTGATGCCAGAACGCACTGCCCACCAGCACGACGGGCAGCGGTGTGATCTTGCGCGTTTGCAACAGCGTGAGCACTTCGAAGAGTTCGTCTAATGTGCCGTAGCCGCCCGGAAAGAACACCGCTGCCTTCGCGCGTTCGAGCAGATGCAACTTGCGGATGCCGAAATAGTGGAAGCGGAAGCACAGTTCGGGGGTCTGCCATGGATTCGGAAACTGTTCGTGCGGCAGCGTGATATTGAGCCCGACGCTCGGCGCGCCGGCCTCGCTCGCGCCGCGATTGGACGCCGCCATGATGCCCGGGCCGCCGCCGGTGACGATCGTCAGCTTCGGCAAGGTGGCCGTGGCTTTCGCCGCACCGACGAGCCGTCCGAATTCGCGTGCGACTTCGTAGCCGGCACTGCGTTCGACGAGCCTGCCAGCCGCGTGTACGGCGGTCTGTAGCGCGTGGTCGTCGGGTTGCGCGCGCAGTGCGCGGCGTGCCTGTGCGAGACGTTTGCGGGCTTCAGCGGGTTCGAGCGTGCGACTCGCGCCATAAACGACGACAGTGTGATCGATGCCCGCGGCCTGCAAACCCCGCTGGGCCTTTTCGTATTCGAGTTGCAGGCGCACGCCACGCATGTCCGGCCGTTGGAGAAAGTCGGGATCGCGGCTCGCGTCGCGCCACGTCGGGCCGGACATCAAACGCTGCACGCGCGGCGGCAACCCGGAGCGGGCAGGTGTGTCGAGACGCGGATCGGTAGCGGGCTTTGTTGTTACCGCAGTTACTGAAGTTACGGAAGTTACCGAAGTTACATTCAGGCGTTTGGAAGAGGCTTTCATCGATGCGTGCCGCAGAGCGGAGAGGTGACATGCCCTTTATCGTAACGGTGGCGCGCATGAAATGTTCGGTGGCGCGATGTCGGGCGTGGCCGTCGCACTGTAACCGGCCGGGTCGTTCGTGCGTTCATGATCGAGGTTGAATCTGCAGGTGCACGGGCACTCGCGCTATCCTGTTGTACCTTTTAGCGCATGCCCCCCCAATTGACGGGTGTCGGAATCCGCGCAAAGGTAACCGCATACCTATTTTTACAGGGATACCCTAATGCGCCGACGTGAATTTCTCATCAGCTCCAGTGCCGCACTCGCTACCGGCAGCCTCGCGCTGGCCGGTTGCACGACGACCTCCCTTGGCGGGCGTGACGCCGCTTCACAAAACGCGGCGAAGCGCCAATCGATCGACGCCAACGTCGACGCCACGCTCGCACGCCTCTACAACACCGTGAACGGCTCGCGCGAACTGCTTTCGAGGGCGAATGGCGTACTGGTGTTCCCGAGCGTGTTGGCTGCGGGCTTCTGGATCGGCGGGCAATACGGCACGGGCGCACTGCGCGTGGATGGCCGCACGACGGGTTACTACAGTACCGTGGCAGGCTCGTTCGGTTTGCAGATCGGCGTGCAGTCGAAGGCGATCATCTTTGCGTTCATGACCCGTGAGGCGCTCGACAGCTTCCTCAACAGCCAGGGCTGGTCTGCGGGCGCGGACGCAACCGTCGCGCTCGTCACGGTCGGGGCGAACGGCAAGGTCGATACTTCGACTGCAACCAGTCCAGTCGAAGCGTTCGTGCTCACCAATGCCGGTTTGATGGCGGGTGTGTCGCTCGAAGGCGTCAAGGTTTCGCGCCTCATTATCTGAAGCGGCGGTTATTCCGGTGCGTGTGGGGCGTGTCGAATCATTGACGAAACACCCGCCACACGAACGGCGCAGCCGTTTGCAGCAGTTATCCGGATCGAAGCGGGCGGCACGCTACGCGTGTCGCCCCGCATTCGAATTTCGGGGCGAACGACGTGTCGATCCGGCGCAGTCCAGCGCGTCAATTTCTTCATATTCGTCACATGAATGCGGTTGCCTGGTCCTAATGTTGAGATGCATCAACGCCGCAGCGCAGCAAGCCACTACGCTTTGATAAGGAACACCTCTGTCAAATACGCGAACTGGGAGAAGCATTATGCGTGCAGTGGATGTCATGACCACCAACGTCATTACCGTCAAGCCGGAAATGAGTATTCGCGAGGCAGCGGCATTGCTGCTCGAGCGGCACATCAGCGGCGCGCCGGTGCTCGACGCGAACGGATTGCTCATCGGAATCATCAGTGAGGGCGATCTTCTGCGGCGCGTCGAGATCGGCACCCAGGAGCTGCGCCGTTCGCGCTGGCTCGACTTCTTTACGACGCGCGCCGATGCCGAAGCCTATGTGAAATCGCATGCGCACCGCGTGGAAGATGTGATGACACGTGACGTGATCTCCGTGAGCGAAGAGGAACCGCTTTCGAGGATCGCGACGATCATGGAAACACGCGGCGTCAAGCGCGTGCCCGTACTGCGCGATGGCCGCCTCGTCGGCATCGTGAGCCGCGCGAATCTGCTTCAGGCACTGGCGAGCAGCACGGCCGACTCGCAGACGGTGTCCGCCAGCGACCGCGAAATCCGCGAAGAACTGATTGCCGAACTCGAAGGGCGTCCGTGGGCTTTCGCCGGGCGGAACATCGTCGTGACCGATGGCGTCGTACACCTCTGGGGCATCTTCAGTTCGACGGAAGCGGTGCAGGCCGTGCGAGTCGCGGCGGAGCGCATTCCGGGCGTGCGCGGCGTGGAAGACCACACCGAGCCGTATCCGGTCATGCCGGGTTTCTAAACGCCGGTTAATACGCGTTGCTTTAAATTCGTTGCCTGAATTAATCGCGTGAATCAATTACCTGAATTGATCACCCGAGCGCCGTGCGGCGGCCACGATTCAGCGGCTAGCGTCGAGTGCCGACTGCAATCTTGCAAAAGCTTGTTCGTCGGTCCGTTCGAAGCGCAGCGGCGTCACCGAGACACATCCTGAATTAACCACAGCCGTTTCCGTGTCGGGGCCGTTTTCGCGTGGCCCGCGATTGAAACGCAGCCAGTGGTAGTCGATACCACGCGGGTCGATCTGCGGTACGACGTCGATGCCCTGAACGAGTCCCACGCCCTGGCGCGTGACCTTCAACGGGCCCACCGCACTCGCATCGATATCGGGAAAATTCACGTTCAGGCAGATGGGTGCGTCGTGCGAAACCGCAACGAGACGACGGATCGTGTCCGGGGCAAGTGCGCGTGCGGTATCCCAGCGCACGCGTTCGCGGTCACGGAAAGTCTGGCTGAGCGCAATGGACGGCAGCCCGAGCAACAGGCCGGTCATTGCTGCGCCCACCGTGCCGGAAAACATCGTTTCCACGCCGAGATTACCGCCGCGGTTGATACCCGACAGCACGAGCGAAGGCGTCACGTCGCCCATCAGGGAACGCACGGCCATCACGACGCAGTCGCCCGGCGTGCCCATCACACCGAAGCGCCGCTCGCCCCGGCGGCTCACGCGCAGCGGCGAATGCAGGCTGATCGAGTGCGATGTGCCGCTCTGATCGTGTTCGGGCGCGACAACCCAGACTTCGTGCGCCAGTTCGGCCGCGACGGCCTCGAGCACGGCGAGGCCAGGCGCGTCGATGCCATCGTCGTTGGTCAGCAGCACGCAGGGCAGTTTCTGATCAGAAACAGACATGACGGATTTCTCCGGGTGAGACAAGTTGGGGAATGGTCATTATTCCAGAGCGCCGCACGGACCTGTGACGCCCTTTACAATCCCTGACGTTTCTCGCGTCCGTCATGCGCGATGTGACGCCATAATCTCGACGGCCCATCGCGCATCCGGGATAGACTGGCGCGTCAACAGCCTGGCGCGCGCTGTTCCGCAAGGAGAGAGGCCACCGGGCGCCGTATCGATTGCAGAGCGTGGCTGCATGCCGCGAGGAGGACGTAGTGAAGCCGCAAGATTCACCGGATATTGCCCGCATCCTGTTCGTCGTCGCGATTCTCTGCGCGCTGACGATCGGCTCGCTCTATGTGATGCGCCCGTTTATCCCCGGGCTCATCTGGGCGACGACGATTGTCGTCGCGACCTGGCCCGCGATGCTCGCCATCGAGCGCCGTTGTGGCAACCGCCGCTGGCTGGCCACCTTGATCATGCTGCTGATCCTGCTCGTCGTGATGGTGCTGCCGCTCTACGAGGCGATCTCGACGCTCGCGCAGCACGGCGGCGAGATCATGAATGTGGTTCGCAGCCTGCCCGATTACACGCTCGCGCCGCCGCCGGACTGGGTGCGTGATGTACCCGTCATGGGCGCGCGTATCGCAAGCAGATGGCAGTCTCTCTCGGACGCCGGTCCTGGCGGCCTGCTCGCGCAACTCGAACCGTACGTGTCGATTGCGGCGCACTGGTTGATCACGCACGCCGCATCGGTTGGCGTATTCGTCGTTCACATGTTCGTCACGGTCATCATCACGGGTGTCCTCTACAGTCAGGGCGAACACGCGGGCGCGTACGTCGTGCGCTTCGCGGACCGCGTCTCGCCGGACCATGGCGCCGAAACGGTTCGGCTTGCGGGCGCGTCGATCCGCGCAGTCGCACTCGGTATCGTCATCACGGCGGTGATCCAGTCCGCGCTCGGCGGCATTGGATTATGGGTTGCGGGCGTGCCTGGCGCAGGTGTGCTGACCGCTGTGCTGCTGATGATGTGCCTCGCGCAGATCGGTCCGGTGCTGCCGATGGTTGGCGGCGTCGTCTGGCTCTTCATACACGAAGCACGCGTCGCGGCCATCCTGCTGCTCGCGTGGTACGTGGTCGTCGAACTGGTCGACAAATTGCTGCGCCCCATGCTTATTCAGCGCGGCGTCCGTCTCTCGATGCTGCTGATACTCTCCGGCGTGCTGGGCGGCATGTTCGCGTTCGGCATCGTCGGGCTCTTCATCGGTCCGGTGATCCTGGCCGTATCGTCGACCCTGCTTTCCGAATGGATCAAGGAATCGCGCGCCACTGTCTGAGCCGCTTTCCTATGCGAAACGCACCCCGCCAGCATGCGTTTGCACCGGGCCGTACGGCTCAGCAGCCTGCCGACGCGCCGTTGCATTCGACGCTACGATGTTGGCTGAACGACGGAGCGGCAACCGAGCGGTAATCGAGCGGCATTTCCTCAAGGCTTTCGTGCGCCAGCGCAGCATGCTATGGCGTGAGGCAAGCGGGCGGTCGTCCATGCGGCGCGGCGTTCTCAAGGAGACGAAATGGCTCAGTTCAACTGCGACATTTGCGGCGTTCGTCCGGCGACGGTGCGGGTAGCCGTATTGCAGGACGGCAGGCGGCGCTACATCGATGTCTGCGATTATCACTATGCGCAACTCACGCGCCACCAGCACACGCTGAGTCCACTCGAAGCGCTGTTTCGCAGCGCGCAGCAAGAAGATGCCGCGCCGCAAGGCGTCCGGCAAACGGTGGAATCCGGCGAAAGCGCCGTTGTCGAGCGTTATTTCAGCGACGTCGCGCGCGAATTGCTGCAGCGCGCGGCCGAACGCGCGGTCCAGTACGGCCGGCGCGAAGTCGACACGGAACACCTGCTGTACGAAATCGCCGGGAATGATGCGGGCGCCGCCATGCTCAAGCGCCTCGGCATCGAACCCGACGAAGTGCGCGCGTATATCGATGCGAATGCACAGAAGCGCGAACCGTTGAGCGCAGCGGATGCGGCGCGCATCGCCGTTTCGCCTCGGCTCAAAGGCGCGCTCGACCGCGCGTTTCTCGTCTCGCGCGAGTTTCGTCATGGTTACGTTGCGCCCGAGCATCTGCTGTTCGGACTCTCGCAGGTGCCGGACAGCTTTGCGGGCCATCTGCTCGGACGCTACGCCGTCACGCCGCAAAAGGTGCTGGAGCAACTGGTTGCGGCCGAAGGCGATAAACACGAACGTCCTGCCGCCAAGGGCCCCAATCCCACGCCGCACCTCGACCAGTACAGCCGCGACCTGACCGCACTCGCGAGCGAAGGCAAGCTCGATCCTGTGATCGGCCGTTCAGTCGAGATCGAAACGATCGTGGAGGTGCTCGCGCGGCGCCGCAAGAACAACCCGGTATTGATCGGCGAGCCCGGCGTGGGCAAGACGGCCATCGCGGAAGGTCTCGCGCAGCGCATGCTCAACGGCGACGTGCCGGAATCGTTGCGTGGGCGGCGTCTTGTCGAATTGAACGTGAACGGATTGATCGCGGGTGCGAAATACCGCGGCGAATTCGAAGAGCGCGTGAAGCACGTCATGGACGACATTGCCGCACAGCGCGATACGCTGGTGCTCTTTATCGACGAAGTTCATATGATCGTCGGCGCGGGTCAGGGCGGTAACGAAGGCGGCCTCGATATCGCCAATGTTTTCAAGCCGGCGATGGCGCGCGGCGAACTGAACCTCATCGGCGCAACGACGCTTGCGGAATACCAGAAGTACATCGAAAAAGACGTCGCGCTCGAACGCCGGTTCCAGCCTGTTTTCGTCTCGGAGCCGAGCGTCGATCAGACGATCAACATCTTGCGCGGCCTGCGCGACAAGCTTGAAGTGCATCACCACGTCACGATCCGGGACGACGCGCTGGTCGCAGCCGCGGAGTTGTCGGATCGCTTCGTGACTGGCCGCTTCCTGCCCGACAAGGCAATCGACCTCATCGATCAGGCGGCGGCGCGCGTGCATCTTTCGGCAACTTCGCGGCCCGCCGCGATTCTCGAACTCGAATCCGAGCTCGCGCAATTGCGCCGCGAGCAGGACTACGCGGCCACGCGCAAGAATTTCGAGCGCGCGCACGCGCTCGATGAGCCGATTGCGGATCGGGAAAAGGCTTTGGCCAAAGCAACCGAGGAATGGAAGGGCCGTCTTGGCTCCGTGACCTCCGATGTCACGCCCGAGCACGTTGCGGAAATCGTTTCAAAGCTGACGGGTGTGCCCGTTACGCAGCTCACCGCCGAAGAGCGCACGCGCCTGCTCGACATGGAAAAACTGTTGCATGAGCGTGTGATTGGCCAGGACCAGGCAATCGTCGCCGTTAGCGACGCGGTGCGCCGTTCGCGCGCCGGTTTGCGGCGCGGGCACCGGCCGACTGCCGTGTTCCTGTTCCTCGGACCGACTGGCGTGGGCAAGACGGAACTGGCGAAGGCGCTTGCCGAGGTCGTGTTCGGCGACGAAAACGCGATCGTGCGCATCGACATGAGCGAGTATATGGAGCGCCACGCGGTGTCGCGCCTGATTGGCGCGCCGCCGGGCTATGTCGGCTACGACGAGGGCGGCCAGCTCACGGAACGCGTGCGGCGCCGGCCGTATTGCGTGATCCTGCTCGACGAGATCGAGAAGGCGCATTCCGATGTCTACAACGTGCTGCTCCAGGTGTTCGACGATGGGCGGCTTACCGACGGCAAGGGCCGTGTCGTGGATTTCAGCAACACGGTGGTCATCGCGACCAGCAATCTTGGCTCGGACGTGATTTCCGGTCAGAAACGTTCGGGGCCGGGGTTTCTTTCGAGCGCCGAGGCGTCCATGCAGAATGCCGTGCTGAGCGAATTGCGCCAGCATTTCCGGCCCGAGTTTCTGAACCGCATCGACGAAACCATCGTGTTTCAGCCGCTCTCGGACGATCAACTTCGCGAGATCGTGCGTCTGCAGCTGGAGCAGGTGAAGCGCATGGCGCACAGCCAGGATATCGAATTGACGTTCGATGAAAGCGTGATCGATTATCTGGCTGCCGATGGCTACCGGCCCGAATACGGCGCCCGTGAACTGCGCCGCCAGATTCAGCAGACCGTCGAAAATGAACTGGCGAGAGAAATGCTCAAGGGCGCAGTGAAGGAGGGCGTGAAAGTCGTCTGCCACTACGATGCTGCGCAGAAGCGCATGGAATTCGTCACCGCGACCGAGAGTGCGGGCTAGGGCCTGGCGCCAGGGATGCTGTGTGATGGGTTGCAGTGTGCGCACGCGCGTACATCGCCCGTTTCCGTTGCGAACATACGGTGCCTGATCGCGCACCGGCAATTTAGTAGCGGATTGGAAATATGTCGTATTACGTTAGATTATCAATTCTCTGGCGTCGGTTCCGATCGTAAATCGGGAAAACAAATGGCGCGAAGGCGGGCAAGGAAAATCCCGCCTGAACGTCACATCGCTCGCAGCACGGCGCGCTTGAGCTTGCCGGTTTCCGTCCGGGGCAGCACATCGATAAAGACAATGACGCGCGGATATTTGTACGCCGCCACGGCATTTTTCACGAACTGCTGCAATTCGCTCACCATCGCGGCGTCGCCCTGGAAGCCTGGACGCAGCACGACAAACGCCTTCACCACCTGGCCGCGCAGTTCGTCGGGTGCCCCAACCACGCCGCATTCCGCTACGGCCGGGTGCTGCAAGAGCACCGTCTCAACTTCCGGACCGGCAATGTTGTAGCCGGATGAGACGATCATGTCGTCGGCGCGCGCCTGATAGAACACGTAACCGTCCGCGTCGATCGAAACGGCGTCGCCCGGTAGATTCCAGCCGTCGCGCACGAATTTCATTTGCCGCTCGTCGGCCAGATAACGGCAGCCGGTCGGCCCGCGCACCGCCAGATGTCCCGTGACGCCGGGCGCGACCGGCTGGAGCGCGTCGTCCAGCGCCTGCACGACATACCCCGGCACCGCGCGTCCGATCGATCCGGCGCGCACATCGGCTCCTGCCGAAGAGACGAAGATATGAATCATCTCCGTGCCGCCAATCCCGTCGATCATTTCGATTCCCGTCGCTTCGCGCCAAAGATCGCGCGTCGCCGGTGGCAGCGCTTCGCCAGCCGAAACCGTCTTGCACAGGCTGGAAAGGTCGTGGTCTTTCGCAAGCGGCGCCATCTGCCGGTAGAACGTGGGCGCAGTGAACATGATCGTCGCGCGATAGCGTTCGACAACTTGCAGCAACAGTGCAGGAGTGAGTTTTTCGATCAGCACTGTCGAGGCCCCCACCCGCAGCGGGAAGCACAACAGTCCACCCAGACCGAACGTGAACGCGAGCGGCGGCGTGCCGCAAAACACGTCCTCGGCGCCTGGCTTGAGCACATGACGCGGGAACAGGTCGCACATCGCCAGCACGTCGCGATGGAAATGCATGCAGCCCTTCGGCGTGCCGGTCGTGCCGCTCGTGAAGGCGATCAGGCACACGTCGTCGATTGCGGTATCGCACGCCGTAAAGGTCGCTGGTTTACCGTTCGCGAGCGATTCGAGACTCTCCGGTGCGTCGTCGTGGAAATAGCACACTTGTTTCATATCTGCGCAGAAGAGCGCATCGGCGGGATCCGTGCAGTGCGACAGTTCACCCGCGAGCCGCACGTCACACAGCGCCGCGCCAATCTGCGCTTTATCGATGATCTGCTTGAGTTCTTTCGCGCGCAAAAGCGGCATGGTCGGCACGACCACGAGCCCCGCCTTGAGCGCCGCAAGCATGGCTACGGCCATTTGCAGCGTATTCGGGCCGTGCAGCAACACGCGATTGCCTGGCTGCAATCGCATATCCTCAATCAGCACATGGGCACTGCGGTCAACGAGTGCACGCAATTCAGCATAGCTCGTGGCATGCGGCGCGCCGTCGACATCGGACCAGATGGCTGGCTGGTCGCCGCGACCAGTTTCGATGGTACGGTCGAGCAACTCCGCCGCGCAGTTCAGGCGCGCCGGATACGCAACATCGGGATTGTCCAGCAGCAGCGCGGGCCATTGCGATTCGGGCGGCAAATGATCGCGCGCGAAGGAATCGACGTGGGCAGTAGGGTGCATAACGTCTCCATTCAATGTTCTCGAACTGTCTGCCGCAGCTTTGCCGTGGCTCGATCAGGCGGCGCGCGCGCTATCGGGAATGACGGCAGTGGCTTCGATTTCCACCTTGGCGTCGTCTTCGATCAGCGCGACGACCTGAACCGCGCTCATGGCAATGTCGTAGTCGCCGATCAGTTCGCGAAACGCCGCACCGATCGCTTTAAGCGAGGCCAGATACTCGTGCTTGTCGGTGACATACCACGTCATGCGGACGAGATGTTCAGGCCTGCCGCCGGCGGCGTCGAGCACCGCGACAACGTTGCGCAGCGCCTGCACGGCCTGCGCGCCGAATTCGCGGCTCGTGAAGCACGCGTTCTCGTCCCAGCCGATCTGACCGGCGATATAGACCTGCGTGCCGCTCGCGGCGACACCGTTTGCGTAGCCGCGCGGCTTGACCCAGCCTGCGGGCAGAAGGGCTTTTTTCATGTGTCGTTCAATTCGATGAGTGACATGTCCGGTTGCAGATGCATCACGCTTGCGCCGCCGCGTGCTCCTTGAGCAGGTCGCGCCCGACGATCAGTTGCTGCACTTCCGTCGCGCCTTCGTAGATGCGCAGCGCGCGGATCTCGCGATAGAGCGTCTCGACTGTCGTGCCGCTTTGCACGCCCAACCCGCCCCAAAGCTGGACGGCTGCATCGATCACCTGTTGTGCGCCCTCGCTGGCATGCCATTTCGCCATCGCCGCTTCGCGCGTGACGCTCTCGCCCTGATCGCGCAGCCAGGCCGCGCGATAAACGAGCAGGGCGCTGCTGTCGATTGTCAGCGCCATCTGCGCCAGCTTCGCCTGCGTCAACTGAAAATCGCCGAGCGTTTGCCCGAACATCTTGCGCGACGCAGCACGTGCGAGTCCTTCGGCCATGGCGCGGCGCGCAAAACCCAGCGACGCCGCAGCAACCGAGGTGCGGAAGATATCGAGCGTGCGCATGGCGATCTTGAAGCCTTCGCCGGGCACACCGAGCATCTGGCTGCGCTTTACGCGCGCACCGGCGAAACGCAGTCGCGCAAGCGGGTGCGGCGCAATCACGTCGATGCGTTCGGCAATCTGGAGTCCCGGCGTATCTGCGTCGACGATAAACGCGCTGATACCGCGCGAGCCCGGCGCTTCGCCGGTGCGTGCGAACACAACGTAAAAGTCGGCGATACCGCCGTTCGAGATCCACGTTTTCTCGCCGTCGAGCACATAGTCTTCGCCCTCCGCGCGTGCGGCGAGCGTCATGGCGCCCACGTCCGAGCCCGCTTCCGGTTCCGAAAGGGCGAACGCGGCGAGCGCTTCGCCGCGCGCGACACGCGGCAGATAGTGCGATTTCTGCGCGTGGTTGCCCGCGAGCGAGATGGCGCCGGAACCGAGTCCTTGCATCGCGAGCGCGAAATCCGCGAGACCGGCGTGCTTCGCGAGCGTCTCGCGCAACAGGCACACGGCGCGCGTGTCGATCATGTCGCCGTGGCCGCCGTATGCGGTGCCGCCTACGCCGTAGCGCAGCCAGCCGCCGTCGCCGAGTTTGCGCACGAGTGCGCGGCAGGTAGCGTCGATGTCGTCGTGTGGCACGTGGGCGAGATGTTCTCGCGCCCACGTTTCGATGCCCGTGGCGAGCGCGCGATGGCGGTCCTCGAAGAACGGCCAGGCGAGTGCGTCGTGAAGATTGATTGCAGCGGCTGCGTTCAAATCAGTCTCCCTCGAAAACCGGACGGGTCTTTGCCGCGAATGCCTCGTAGGCGCGGCCAAAATCGCGCGTCGCCATGCAGATGGCCTGGGCCTGCGCTTCCGATTCGATCGCTTCGTCGATGCTCATGGTCCATTCCTGATGCAGCATCGTCTTGGTGATGCCGTGCGCGAAGGTCGGACCCGCGGCGAGATCGGCGGCGAGTCGCTGCGCATCGGCGAGCAGCGTGTCGGGATCGCACAGACGGTTGTAAAAGCCCCACGCCATGCCTTCCTCACCGCTCGCGGAGCGGCCCGTGTACAGCAGTTCGGCTGCGCGCCCCTGGCCGATAATGCGCGGCAGGATCGCGCACGCCCCCATATCGCAGCCCGCAAGGCCTACGCGCGTAAAGAGAAATGCGAGCTTGCTGCGGGCCGTCGCGTAGCGCAGGTCGGAGGCCATCGCGAGGATCGCGCCCGCGCCCGCGCAGACACCGTCGACCGCGGCGATCACCGGCTGCGGACAATGGCGCATGGCTTTGACGAGATCGCCGGTCATGCGCGTGAACATCAGCAGTTCCGGCATCGGCAGATCGATTAGCGGCGCGATGATGTCATGCACGTCGCCGCCCGAGCAGAAGTTGCCGCCCGCGCCATACAGCACGACGGTTTTGATGTCGGTGGCATAGGCGAGCTGACGAAAGAGGTCGCGCAGCTCGGCATACGAGTCGAACGTGAGCGGATTCTTGCGCTCAGGGCGATTGAGCGTGATGGTCGCGACGCGGCCTTCGACCGACCAGCCGAAATGTTGTGCGCGGTAGCCGGCCAGCGTGACGCGATTGCCTGAGAAAAGTGTGCTGGCGTCGGAACGTGTTGTCGTCAAGATATGTCTCCTGTCATGCCTGTGCTTTAGCAGCGGTTCAGTCTTGCTGGCTGTCGTGCAGATGCTGTTTGAGCTTGCCGAGGCGCTCGTGCATTTCCGACTTGTCGTCGAGCGACAGGCCGCCGAACATTTCGACCACCCATTGCTCGTGCGCAACGGCCATGCGATCGAACAGCGCGCGGCCTGCGGGCGTGAGGCGCACTGCAATCGAGCGACGGTCGCCGGGATCGACATCGCGCACGACGAGGCCTTCTTTTTCGAGTTGATCGGTAATGCCCGTGACGTTGCCGCCCGTGACCATCATGCGGCGCGACAGCTCGGTCATGCGCAGCCCCTCCGGATGGCGTTCGAGCTGCGCCATGAGGTCGAAGCGCGGCAACGTCGTATCGAACTCGATGCGCAGGCGGCGGCGCAGTTCGGTCTGCACGAGGTTCGTCGTGGTGAGCAGTCGCAACCACAGACGCAGGCCCATGTGGCTGTCCGCGCCCGTGCTCATCTCCATGTCGACGACGTTATCGGCCGGCATCGCCACACCTTTGAGCGGCGTCTTCGCGGCGGACGTCTTGCGGGAGGATGCGGGCGAGGTCATGTGATTTCTCCACCAGAAACGGATAGGGACTGCCCGGTAATCGCGGACGAACCGGGCGCGCAGAGCCACAGCACCGCGTCGGCGACCTCGTCGGGCGTGATGAAACGCTGCTGCGGGTTGTGGCGCAGGAGGATGCTGCGCGCTTCGGCGATGCTGCGCGATGTTTTACGCGCGATCTGCTCGAGCGATGCATCGAGAAGTTCGGTTTCCGTGTAGCCTGGGCACACCGCGTTGACGGTCACGCCCTGCGTGGCGACTTCGAGCGCGAGTGCACGCGTCATGCCGATCACGCCGTGTTTCGAGGCGCAATACGCGGCCACATAGGGATAACCGACCTGACCCGCTGTGCTCGCAACGTTGACGATGCGCCCATGTTTTTGCGCGAGCATGCCGGGCAGCACGGCGCGCGTGCAGAGGAATGCTCCGGTCAGATTTACGTCGAGCATGCGCCGCCAGAGCGATAGATCGGTTTGCACGAACGGCGCCGCCTGCGCCTGGCCCGCGTTATTGACGAGAACGTCGACGGTGCCGAAGCCTTTGGTTGCATGCGCAAAGGCGGCATCGACAGCGGTTTCGTCGCTGACGTCGACGCTCACGCACGCCACGTTTTCGCCGCCGCCCAGCGCTACACGCCGGCTTTCGAGGCGTGCGCCGTCGCGGCCCATCAGCGTGACACGCGCGCCCGCGCGCAGCAGGGCGGCCGCAGTTGCTGCACCGATGCCGCTGCCGCCGCCCGTAACGACGGCGTGACGGCCGGAGAGAGATTGCGCTGTCGTGTTCATACCGCTCCTTCCGCGCGCTGCGCACGTTGAAGCGGAGAGAGGCCCGCGCTGGCCGCGGCCATAGCGCGCTCACGCTCGATATTGCGTTCGAGTTGACTCTTGGCCGCCGTGTACTGGCGCGGCCACATCACGTCGAAATAACCGATCTTCGCGGCTTCGGTGAGTGTCCACGCAGGATTCGCGAGGTGCGGACGCGCAATCGCGCACAGGTCCGCACGGCCCGCTGCGATGATGCCATTCACGTGATCGGCTTCGGAAATTGCGCCAACCGCGATGGTGGCAATGCCGGCCTCGTTGCGGATGCGGTCGGCAAACGGCGTCTGAAACATGCGGCCGAAGACCGGACGCTCGTCCTTGCTCACCTGCCCCGACGAGACATCGATCATGTCGGCGCCCGCCGCCTTGAAGGCGCGTGCGATCTCGACGGCATCGTCGGGCGTGTTGCCGCCTTCCACCCAGTCGTGAGCCGAAATCCGCACGGAAATCGGCTTGTCTTTCGGCCACACTGCGCGCATGGCCGCGAATACTTGCAACGGGTAGCGCAGCCGGTTGGCGAGCGATCCGCCGTATGCGTCGGTACGCCGGTTCGTGAGCGGCGAGAGAAAGCTCGACAGCAGATAACCGTGTGCGCAGTGCAATTCGAGCCAGTCGAAGCCCGCTTCAACCGCCCTCTGTGTCGAGCGCACGAATTGCGCCTCGATTTCTCGGAGTTCTTCGATGCTCGCCTCATGCGACCATTGGCTCACGCCATGCAGATACTGTTGCGGCGAAGCCGAGACGAGCGGCCAGTTGCCATCGGGCAGTGGCTGATCGATGCCTTCCCACGCAACGCGAGTCGAGCCCTTCGCACCCGAGTGACCGAGCTGAATACCGATCTTCGCATCCGACTGCGCGTGCACGAGATCGACGATGCGGCGCCATGCATCGCGCTGTTCGGCCGTGTACAGCCCCGGACATCCCGGCGTGATGCGCGCCTCCGGAGACACGCACGTCATTTCGGTCATCACGAGTCCCGCGCCGCCCATTGCGCGCGCACCGAGATGCATGAGGTGATAGTCGCCGGGGATGCCGTCGCGCGCCGAGTACTGCGCCATCGGCGACACCATTACGCGGTTCTTCAGCGTGACGCCGCGCACCGTGTAGGGCGTGAACATCGGCGGAACGGCGCGCTCGCCAGCACCGGCTCGCGACGCGAGCCACGACTCGAAACCGCCGAGATAGCGCGCGTCGCGCTCGCGCAGATTTTCGTGCGAAATGCGTTGCGAACGCGTAAGCAGCGAATAGGCGAACTGTTCGGGCTCGAACTGCGCGTAGCGCTCGACGTGCTCGAACCATTCCGTCGAATTGCGCGCGGCGTTCTGGATCCGCAGCACGTTCACGCTGCGCACGCTCGTGTAGTGCGCGAGCGCGCCGTGTAGGTCGCCGGGATGCGCATCCATGCTGTTGGCGAGTTCGATGGCGTCTTCGAGCGCGAGCTTCGTACCGGAGCCGATCGAGAAATGCGCCGTATGGGCCGCGTCGCCCATCAGCACGACCGGAGTCTGGCGGCCCGCTGCGCGCGGCTTCCAGTGCACCCATTCGCGGTTGACGACGCGCGGAAAGCGGATCCATTGCGACGAGCCGCGCAGATGGGCCGCGTTCGAGCGCAACGTATGACCGTCCAGATAGCGCGCGAAAAGCTTTTCGCAAAACGCGATGCTGTCTTCCTTGCTCATCGTGTCGAGGCCCGCGGCGCGCCAGACGTGCTCGGGCGTTTCGACGATGAACGTGGACGTGCTGTCGTCGAAGCGATAGGCGTGCGCCTGGAACCAGCCCCATTTGGTTTGTTCGAACGCGAAGGTGAAAGCCTCGAAAAGCTTCGAGGTGCCGAGCCATACGAAACGGCAATCGCGCACGTCGATGTCGGGCTGATAGGTGACCGCGTATTTCTGGCGCGTGGCGCTGTTGAGGCCGTCGCTCGCAATGATGAGGTCGGCTTCACCGACGTCGTCGTCCGTGCTTTGCGTCTCGAACACGAGCTTCACGCCGAGCGCTTCGCATCGCGCCTGAAGAATATTCAGGAGGCGCTTGCGGCCGATGCCGCAAAAACCGTGTCCTGACGAGCGGATCGTGCGGCCGCGAAAGTGAATTTCGATGTCGTCCCAATGATTGAACGCGTCGAGAATCTCGTCCGCGCTTTCGGGGTCGGCTACACGGAGGTTGCCAAGCGTCTGATCCGAAAACACCACGCCCCAACCGAACGTGTCATAGGGCCGGTTCCGCTCGAATACCGTGATTTCGTAGTCCGGGTGACGGCGCTTCATCAACAGGCCGAAGTACAGGCCGGCGGGGCCGCCGCCAATACAAGCAATGCGCATGCTCGCTCCCTTGCCTTGGTTATTCCGTGTTTCGCAGATTCAATGTAGAGCCAGTTACTTTAGGTGTCAAGTAAATTGACGGGATGGCGAGAATGCCACGATGCGACGGGTTCGCATGGCAGGCCACGTTCATGCCCGGCTTGCCGTGCAGGTTGTACCCGTTATCGCACACGTTTCAGGTATCGGTGATGGGTCGCTCGATCACCGCGCTCGCCATCGCGCTGGCAGGTGGTGCACGGCGCCTGAAGGCCGTACACCCGCGTGTCGTGCTGACCTGACCGGCACGATTGCCAGGCTGTGGTGAGAGTTTGCGGGAACGGATCATTCATGCGCGTGGCAAAGCTGCCTAAAACGCAGATGAAACAACCCTTTGTGTTGCGCGATACCCTCTTGGGAATCACGCTGAGGTGAGCGTTTGCGGGATCGGTTTCAGGATTTTGCGAGTTCGCGAACATCGGCAATCGGCGTCGCACCGAATGCATCACTGAGCGCATAGTCGATCAACTGCTGCGCCGCCGCCTCCGGCGTCGTGAGCTGGCCGTTCTGCTTCAATAATTCGAAGCGCTCGCGCAAGGGAAATTGTTCAACGCTTGTCGAGCGAATCGCCGCCTGCATGGCCGTATCGACCACGCCAGGCGCCACGCTGCAGATACGCACGCCGGGCGGCGCTTCGAGTGCCACTGCGCGCGCGTGATGATCGAGGGCCGATTTCGTCGCGCAATACACGCTCCAGCCCGCATAGGCGTTACGCGCCGCACCGCTCGAAACATGCATGATGCGGCGCGTGGTTTTCGCACTGGCTATGCGTGGTGAAGCGAGCGCGTTCGCGAGCATGAGCGGTGCGGCAACATTCAACGCAATGGCGCGCGCAATTGCGTTCGCGTCTTGCGTGCCGCACGGCGCAATGGGGTCGACCGTGCCCGCGTTATTGAACAAGAGCACGCAGTCGGCTTCGCCGACGAAGGTGCGTAGCGCGTCCGTGGTGAGCCATTGATCGATGGCGGCGGTATCGGCGAGATCGAGCACCGTTTGCGAAAATGCCGTGACGTGGCGTGTGGCAAACGACGCATGTGCGTTGCGTGCGAGGCCAAGCACCCGAATGCCGCGCGCGAGCAGATTGTCCGCGAGCGCGGCGCCGAGACCGCGGGTATGTCCAGTGACGATGGCGCAAATCGAGCCGCCGGAGAGCGTGGAAGGAGTCATTGAAATCCGGGGAAAAAAGGCGAGGGCACACGCGCATAATCGCGCAGCGCCGGATGGACGAATACGGGCCGCTTGTCACATCACACCGTGATATTGAGCGGCGCGCAAATCACCGCGCCGGAAATGCGGCTCGCGATTCGGTATCATAGCGTCCGATCCCATATGGAAGAGAGCTGGACGTGAAAGCCGCATCGCAACAACGCCGCACCCTGAGCTTCAAGGAAGGTCTTCTGGAAATCCGGAAAAGCATGGGGAAGGGCTCGGGGCAAACGCCCGAAGAACAACAGCAGGCGCCGCAGGATAAACCGGCGCGCAAGGCGCAGCCTGCGCCTGCAAAAGACGCCCCGTCGCGGGACGCACGTTCGCGCGCGCGCCCGCAGCCGGGCGGCCGGCCACAGGGCGGAAAGCCCCAGCAGCCGAAGCAGGCTCGTCCGCAAAAGCCCGGCGAGCGCCCCGCACAGCAGCGCCAGCGGCCCGCACGCCCGCAGCCGCAGCCCGCTGCCAACCTGAGCGATGCCGAAAAGGCGCGCATCGAGCGCAACCGCCAGCTCAACACCATCTGGAACGTTTTTGCAAAACTCTATCCCGCGTTTCGCGAACGTTCGCCGCTGAAAATCGGCGTCGCCGAAGATCTTGTTGCGCGTCACCCCGACTATGAACGCACGGTTATCGTGGCGGTGCTCAAACGCCACGTGAACCATCCGCGCTATCACGAGCGCGTCGCGGCGGGCGGCTCGCGCTACGAACTGGACGGCAGCGTGTCGGCCGGTCCGGGCATCGATCCGTCGCATATCGGCCGCGCGAACGCGGCGCTGGCGCGCCAGAAGGCGAAGGCCGAAGCAGCCGCCAAGGCGAAGGAAACGGACAAGGCCCAGCCGCAGGAAGCCGCTCAGGCGCCGTCCGAGGCGCAACCGCAGCAGCCGCAGCCGCAAATCGAAGCAGAGGCTCCGGCGCAGGCCTCCGAGGGCGCCGAGCCCCCTGTGACTGGCGCATAAGCGATATTGGCCGATTGCCGGGCCTTGGCGCCCGGCGCGGGCATACCCCGCCTTTTGTATGTCCCCGGATATTCGACTGAATAGCCGGGGTTCTTTCGTTTGCGCAGGTGTTTTGCGTTGGATCAGGCGAAAGCAAACACGCTCATGCGGTCGCACGGTAAGGCATCCGCAAGCCGACGCATTCAATCCGCATCTCGCCGACGCAGTTGCGCAACACAATCGTCAGTGATTGACGCCGTACGTGACGCGCGACAACAAGGCGCATCGCCCGGTTATCAACCGTTTTTCGCGATCGATCTTTATGAAAATTCGTCGGAATGAGATCGATCAGAATGTGGAGCGCAGCAAGTTCGCACACCGCGGAATCGACGATGCCGCTACGCAATTCTTATCGATAGTCAGATAAAACCACGACTCGATTTGCGCTAACGGGTCTAATGCTCCGGCGCAGCCAGGCGGCAATTCACCGGTTCACATGAACTCAGTTTGCGCCGTGTCCGGCGGTTGAGATGGCTGTAACTTCGGGCGTGGCCGGTACGGCCGATGCGGTGATGGTGGATGCGTCGGCATTGGCATCCGCAGCCGCGACCACGGTGGATGCGCTCGCAACATTCTGGCCCGTTTGTGCGCTCTTGAAGAGGGATGCGAATTCGGCAGCGCGCGACTCGATCTTCTCGACGTAGGTGGACGAGCCGCCATAGTTCTTCATCGCGGCGCTCAGGTCGCCGCCCGCGGCACGCCGGTAGCCGTAAAGGATCGACGAACCGACGTCGATATTGACGTCCGGGCTAGTGAGGTTTTTTACGTTGTGCAGCAGATTGCGGTGCGCCGACGGCACGATCTGCATGAGGCCAGTCGCACCGTTGGCGCCGCGCGCGCGTTCGCGAAAGCGCGATTCGATCGAAATGATCGCGAGGAGGACGGCGGGCGGCAGAGAATATTTTTCCGCGGCCGAAGTGACCGCTGCCGATATCTGGACGGCCTTGGCCTTCGCCACGCCGAACCGTTGCGTGAGGTACGTCGAAATAGTGTCGGCGGCAGGTGGCTGCTGGGCCCACGTTTGTTGAAGGAGGCCCGGCAGCAGGACAAACAGGCAAATCAGTCGCCTCATGGCCAGTGCGTGTCGAGAAGAAGGAGAAAGCGTCAAGTATAACCTTATGCCTTGAAGGCAAGATAATTGTGCACGCATCCTTCTGCGGCCACAGAAAACAGGCGCACCAAGGTCAGACTTTGTCGACCGATGCCTTCCAGATCTCGTCGATGCTCTGCGCAAGCGCAGCATCGAATTCGGGCTCGCTCATGGATTTCGTGAGATCGTTGATAAGCGCCCGCGAAAAGCTCGCGATCATCCGGTGGTTGGCGGCGAGGCGCCGGCACGCATCGCTGCGCGTATAGCCGCCCGAGAGCGCCACCACGCGCACGACGCGTGGGTGATCGATCAGCGGCAAGTAGAAATCCGGTGTATCGGGAATGGTCAGCTTGATCATGACGTTGCGCGTGCTGGGCAACGCATCGAGTCCCTTGAGCAATTCGGTGCGTAAGAGCGACTCGGCTTCCGCTTTGTCGGCGATCTTGATGGACACCTCGGGTTCGAGGATCGGCACGAGGCCGTGTGAGCCGATCTGAGCCGCCAGTTCGAACTGTTGGGCGACTACGCCCGCAATGCCCGATGGAGAAGCGCGCTCGATCACCGAACGCATCTTGGTGCCGAAAATACCCGCTTTCACCGCGCGGCCCAGCAGGCCATCGAGCGCGGGAATCGGCTTCATGAAACGCACGCCGTCCACTTCGGCTTCCAGTCCTTTATCGACCTTCAGGAACGGCACGACACCGCGGTCCTCCCACAGAAACGCGGGTACCGGCTTGCCCTGCGCCATGCCGTCCATGGTGGCCTCGAACAGGATCGCGCCGATCACCTTTTCACCCGTAAACGCGGGTGCCGTGATAATCCGCACGCGCATTGCATGGATGAGACGGAACATTTCGTCGTCGCCGTTGTATGCGCTATCGGGAATGCCGTACTGACGCAGCGCACCGGGCGTCGAACCGCCGCTCTGGTCGAGGGCCGCGATAAAGCCGGGTTTGTCGCGCATCTGCATCAGCATCGTGTCGTTCGCCATGACTCTTCCTCCGAAATAGGGCGCCATTACGGCGCGAGCCTTCGAACCCGTCGCGGGCCGTCTTCACGAAGTGTACTTGTGTCACGGCGAATTCACGCTTTGTTGTGTGCGGGCGGACACAACAACGTGCGCGGCGCAATGGCCGCTCAGTAGCCGCTCATTTGCCGATATGAAGCAGTCAGGATTGATCTTCACCAGGGCTGCGGCAGCGCCGCGCTTTTATGCGGATATATTTTTATGCCGGTTCTATGCCGACAGGCCGCTAGGTAACATGGGTCGCAAGCCACTGCAGATTTTTCCAGAAATCTTTCTGCAGCCTGGCGATATCGACAGAGCGAGGATTGGTCGTGTCCGCTTCGCACGCGCGGCGCGCCTCTTCAAGCTTGCTCCAGAACGCCTTCGCGTGGTTGTGCAGATCGTTGCGCTTTATATACTCCGTGTCGAGTTGATTGCCTCGCCAGGCGCGCGCAAGTTCTTCGAACCAGTTGCCGACGTGGACAATCCGCTTGAACGAATCGGGATTCTTCAAACGCTCCGGGCTAGTCAGATCATCCATGGCATCGCCGATGGCCATCTCCCAATCGTCGTCGCTGAATTGGCTGACGAAATCCATGGACGTTTCGAGCGCCGCCTTTCGGGCCTGGTGGCGGTCACTGATGGTTTTGAAAAGCAGCGTGAAAATCGCGGAGAAAACGGCGGCGGCCACGGCCGGTATCCACCACTGCGCCGATTGTTTTTTCTCCAGCGCATCGAGACGCGTGCCCATTGCCTGGCTCGCCGCATCGAGCCGTGCGCCGACGCTCGCATCGAGATCGCTCAATTTGCCGTCGATTTCTTCACGCGAATAGCTGTCGTATTGCGCCGGTCTGTGCACGGCGGCGGCGGCCGCGCGATGCGCGCCGCGACGGTGATGCTGTCCGTAGGCCGCTGAAACGGCAGCGCAAAGAACGGCAGCCAGAAGTAGTCTCGATACAAGCGAAGCGAATTTTGCCAGTTTCTTCATCTCTTCAGGCCGGTTTCGCGAGACAAGGTACCAAGATAAGCCTCGATATCCGGCGTATCAAGCAGGTGCATTTACTACGTTTGCGCCAAAGAATTTGCCTGCGGATTTGCGTGGGATTGCGCGTTGAAGTTCAGCGCTCACCGCGAATGCCGAGTCGGTCGAGCAGGGTGGTCAGCAAGTCGATCGGCAACGGAAAGACGATCGTCGAGTTCTTGTCGGCGGCGATCGTGGTGAGTGTCTGCAAGTAGCGCAACTGCATCGCCTGCGGCTGCTGTGCGAGCCGCTGCGCAGCCTGCAGCAGCTTTTCGGATGCCTGCAATTCACCTTCCGCGTGGATCACCTTTGCACGGCGTTCGCGCTCGGCTTCGGCCTGGCGCGCGATGGCGCGAATCATCGTCTCGTTCAGATCGACATGCTTGATTTCGACGGTCGACACCTTGATTCCCCATGCGTCCGTCTGCGAGTCGAGCGTCTTCTGAATATCGGCGTTCAGTTGCTCGCGTTCGGCGAGGAGGGCGTCGAGTTCATGTTTGCCGAGCACCGCACGCAGCGTCGTCTGCGCGAGCTGGCTCGTCGCCTCCATGTAGCGCGCAACCTGAATCACGGCCTTTTCCGGATCGACCACGCGAAAGTACACGACGGCGTTGACTTTCACCGACACGTTGTCGCGCGTAATCACGTCCTGCGAAGGCACATCGAATACGACCGTGCGCAGATCGATGCGTACCGCCTGCTGGACCATCGGGATGATGAGCACGAGTCCCGGTCCCTTGACCTTCCAGAAGCGTCCGAGCATGAACACGACGCCGCGTTCGTATTCGCGGAAGATGCGTATCGACGAGGCGGCGAGCAACAACACCAGTAAAAAGAGAATGCTGGAAAAGCCGAACGTGTAGCCGATCATGATTGTTCTCCCTGGCGCACCGCTCCGGCGAGCGGCACGACGGTCAGCATCAGGCCGCTGCGGCCAGTCACGCGAATCCGGCTGCCGGCGGCGAGCGGCGCATCGCAGGCGACCCGCCAGCGCTCGCCACGGACGCGCGCCCAGCCCGTGGCCGCCGATGCAGCGCCTGCGGAACCGGCCGGGTGATCGTGCCGCAGGCCATCGTCGATCACTTCGCCGACACTGCCGATGATCGCCTCCGCACCCGTCACGACGGGCCGACGCCGGGCGCGCAACGCAACGCTCGACACCGCCGCGACGAACGCCGCGCCGCCGAACGCGAGGCCCGCGATGAGCGGCAGCGGGATGCCGTAGCCGGGCGCATTGGTGTCGATCAACATCAGAGAGCCGATCGCAAATGCCACAATGCCGCCGAAGCCGAGCACGCCGAAGGTGGGCAGGAACGCTTCGGCGACAAGGCACGCCAGCCCCATCAGCACGAGGGCAAGGCCCGCGAAATTGACGGGCAGCAGTTGCATCGCGAACAGGCCGACCAGCAGGCAGATCGCACCGACCACGCCGGGCAGCACGAATCCGGGGTTTGCGAATTCGAAGAAAAGGCCGTACACGCCGAGCGACAGCAGGATAAGGGCGACGTTCGGATCGGCAATGATCGACAGGAACCGGTTGCGCCAGTCCGGCTCGACGTATTCGAGCGGCACATGTGCGGTTACAACGTGCACCGTGCCGGCTGATGTCGTGACGGTGCGGCCGTCGAGCTGACGTGCGAGATCGGCGGGGTTCTGCGCGATCAGATCGATGACGTGCTGCGCCAGCGCCTCGGTGTCCGACAAGCTCACGGCTTCGCGGACCGCACGCTCGGCCCATGCGGCGTTGCGCCCGCGCAGCTGCGCGAGTCCGCGGATGTACGCGGCGGCGTCGTGCATGACCTTGCGGGTTTCAGTCGATTCCGTGTCGCCTGGCGCGGCGCCGGGCTGCGCGCCCGATGCTGGACCGGTTGGCGCACCCGCGGGGGCAATTGCGGGAGCACCTGCGGGGCCGCTTGGGCGGCCCGCGCCGCCGATGCCGAACTGCACCGGCGACGCCGCGCCGAGGTTGGTGCCCGGCGCCATCGCCGCAAAATGGCTCGCGTACTCGATATAGGTTCCCGCGCTCGCGGCGCGCGCGCCACTCGGCGCGACGAAGGTGGCGACCGGCACCGGCGAAGCGAGGATGGCCTTGATGATCTGGCGCATCGACGTGTCGAGTCCGCCTGGCGTGTCGAGCTGAAGGATGGCGAGCGGCGCGTGCTCTTTCGCGGCATGGTCGAGCGTGCGCACGATGAAATCGGCGCTCGCCGGGCCGATCGCGCCGTTGACGGTCATCACGACGACGGCCGGCGGCGCGGTGGGCGCCGCAGCAACGGCGCAGACGACGAGCAGCGCCGCGAACAGCGCTGCGCGGACGACCCGTGCCGACACTGGATGGCGCGGGTGGGACGGCGGCGCATCAAGCGCCGCCTGTGAAGTACGATGAATGGGCATCGGAACTTCCGGACGGCGTGCAGTAAAGGAAATGGCCCGATATCTAAAGATTAGGCGGTTTCCGGGCGAGGCGCGATGCGATCCCAATTGCCGGCGTGAAAAAACAAAAACGTTAACTAACCTCTTTTAAATCATGGAAAGCGCGCCATTGCGAAGACGTCGCTGACCGGCTGACGCGGCAAGCCGATTTCAGCGCCTGAAAAATTCCGGAGTGAAGCGCTTGACCCGGGGTGTGAGCGTCGTCTGTGCACTAGTGGAGTACCCTGGGCCAGGCCAAAGTTTCACGCAAAAACCTTCGAGCGTTGGAAATCCGAAATGCGGCCGAATCGCGGCTGCATACAATGGCCACACACATCAGATGTATCCAGTTCAACCGGCCGCTCGCAGCGTGTGCGACGGCCTATACCACGATGATCAGCTCGGTACCCGATCTCGTGCTGATGCTGCTGTTGTTGATCGATTTCGAATTTCGCACTGGTATGGCTCGAACGCCGCTACTCGGTCGCCGTTCGTCACGCGCAACTCTAACTTCAGATTATTAGGTTTTCGTAATTAAACGTTTTAAAGAGCAGTGAAATTTTGGTGATGTCATGAGGCGGGTTGGCGCACATTGATCGAGAAGGCGTACATGAAGATGCCGCCTTGCTCAGCTTTCACATTGCCATCATCGTTGCTCGTGCATACTGCCCTGGCCGGACGCGTTTCATCCATGACGTATCGACGTGGATGCACACCTGCAATCCTGATCCAGACGAGGGCAAACATGAGCATTTTCGGCGATATCGTGAATAAATTGTTTCAAAAGGCCAAACCCGACGCTGCGCCTCCCGCAACGGAGGCGACACCTGACCCGGCCGCCGCACAGGCAGCACAGCCCGAAGCAGCACCGGCACCGTTGGCAGACGTCGATGTCGGCGCAGTAATGGATCAATTCGTTGCGGAAAGCGGGCAGACGCTGAACTGGCGGACATCGATTGTCGACACCCTTAAAGCACTGGGAGTAGAGAGCAGCCTCGAGCATCGCAAGCAACTCACCCAGGAACTGAAATACACGGGTGAAACGAACGACTCTGCGAGCATGAACGTCTGGTTGCACAGTCAAGTAATGACTGCACTCGCAGCGAATGGCGGCAAACTGCCCGACGATCTTGCCCACTGAATTGGGGTGACGCGGCACCGGACCCGGCCGCTTTTCTAATTGCAAATGCGTAGAGACAGCGCGCCGGGCTCCGAGACAAGTTCAACACAAAGCGGTGACGGGCCTTGCGGTTGTCGCAGAATGCGTCAGTGTCCTTTGTTCGTTTCGCTTGCCAACTAAAACGCAAAAAGCCACGTGAAGGTGGCTTTTTTATTGCATCCACTGTAATGTTTTGACAGTACATCCATGCAACATGGCTTTGTCCAATGACAGGGCAGCCACAAGCCGCTTAAGCTTTGCGTTTTCCTCTTCGAGTTGCTGCGTTTTTGGGAACTAAACATTGGAAACGGCTGCATTGCAGCGTTTTCCTTGATTTAGTTCCAAAATCTTCCAAAATTCAGTTCCCAGAGCTGCTTTTTCTGACGGGGGGTCTGCTAGCGAATTAACGTTGTTAATTTATCTTATGTAAAATTTTAGATAAACGCGGCACCAAAGGATTGCAGCACTTCGCCGCACGGTCGCGGCGGTGATCAACAGATACCCTTCACTGCACAGCGTCCCGAGCCACGGAGCAAAAAGTGGCGACGTCGACCTACAATCCCGCATGCGCCCAAACCAGTTCTCCTTCACTGGCTGAAAAATCCATCCATCTCACTCGTGTGTTCCTCCACGGTAGCGATCCCGCTCAACATGTACTGAATGATTATTTGATGCCCACGCTAAAGACCCCACGCACATGACGATCGCGACCACCGCCTTTGGCGCATGGGCGCAATACCTCGCTCGTTGCGTGCTCGTAGTGGGTGCGATCGCCTCGCCGCTAGTACATGCCCAACCCGTTTCGGCCACCGACGATTCCGGCAACACCGTGTCATTACCCGCACCTGCGCAACGCGTCATCAGTCTTGCGCCGCACATCACCGAACTCGTCTATGCAGCAGGCGCCGGCGACAAACTGGTCGGGGCCGTCTCGTACAGCGACTATCCACCGCAGGCTAAAACGCTACCCATCATTGGCAGCTACAATTCGCTCGACCTCGAAGGTATCGTGGCACTGCATCCGGATCTGGTGATTGTGTGGCCGCATGGCAATGCTCAACCGCAAATCGACCGGCTGCGCGCCTTGCATATACCACTGTTCTTTAGCGCACCGCGCCGTCTGGACGATGTGGCGACTTCGCTGCAGCGCATCGGCACCCTGCTCGGCACGGAAAGCACGGCACAGACGGCAGCCAGCGCGTACCGGCTGAAAATCGATCAGCTACGGGCGCATTACGCGAACCGGCCTACGGTCGATGTCTTCTATCAGGTGTGGGACAACCCGCTGATGACGCTCAACGGCACGCAGTTCATCAGCGATGTCATTGCGATGTGCGGGGGCAGAAACGTATTCGCGAACTTGCCGTCCGCCGTGACCACACTATCGACCGAGTCCGTGCTCGCCGCCGCCCCGGAGGCAATTGTGTCCGCCTCGCCCGGTGCGACCGCCCCAGAGAAGCACGGCCAAAGCATTGAGCGTTGGCTCGCATGGCCCACGCTCACCGCCGTGGCGCGGGGCAACCTGTTCACCATCGATGGCGATCTGATCAACCGCCCCGCCCCACGCCTTGCGCAGGGTGCCGCGCGACTGTGTGAGGATCTGGAGGAGGCTCGATTGCGACGGCCAACGGGAGGTGCTATGCCGAGGTAGTCGATGTGCGGCCGCGTATTCGCCGTATGCGCATCTGTTCCGATGTGGAACCTGTACGTCGGTTGACGATCGGCCTCGGCTTCCGGCACGATGTCACGCCTCACCCACCAGACATCAGTCACGAAGACACTGCGACTGGAACAGGTAAGCCATGAAGACCGATACCGAATCCCATGAACGCATGACCCAAGGCCGCCGCGAAGGGCACGATGTGAAGGGGCAAAAATGCGTGGAGTTCTGAGCGTGCCCTCCTGCCCCGCACTATTGATCAGCGGTCCCGCCTCAGGCCAGGGAAAAACCACGGTTACGGCCGGTCTGGCGCTGCTGCATCGCCAGCTCGGCCGACGGGTACGTGTGTTCAAAACGGGCCCGGATTTTCTCGATCCGATGATCCTCGAACATGCCAGCGGCGCGCCGGTACAGTCGCTCGACCTGTGGATGGCAGGCGAACATGGATGCCGCCAGCTACTTGCCGAGGCCGCGCAACAGGCGGACCTGATCCTGATCGAAGGCGTAATGGGGCTTTTCGATGGCACACCGAACAGCGCCGATCTCGCCGCGGCTTTCGGCATTCCCATCGTGACTGTGATCTCGGCCCAGGCAATGGCGCAGACGTTTGGCGCCATTGCGCTGGGCCTCGCGCAGTATCGGCCGGATGTCGTCATTCACGGTGTACTGGCCAACCATGTCGGCTCGGCGCAACACGCACAGATGCTTCAGGACGGCCTGCCCACTGGCCTGCGCTGGCTCGGTTACCTTGCGACATCCGAACACATCGCGCTGCCTGAGCGGCACCTCGGGTTGCATCAGGCAGCCGAAATCGACGGCCTCCAGTCCCGCATCGCCGTCACCGCACGGGCACTGGCCGATACCGCACTGGCGGAATTGCCGGCGCCGGTCAGCTTTCATTCGCTGCCCGCCTGCCCGCAACCCGAATTGCTTGCTGGCATGCATATCGCCATTGCGCGCGACGCAGCTTTTTCGTTCATCTATCCGGCCAACGTGAGCCTGCTCGAAAGCCTCGGTGCGCGCGTCACGTTCTTTTCGCCGCTGGCGAACGAACGCATACCGGGCGACGCCGATGCGCTATATCTGCCCGGCGGCTACCCGGAACTGCATGCGACCGCGCTGGCCGGAAACCAGGCCAGCACCACGAGCATTCGCGCACACGCCTCGGCGGGCAAACCGATTCTCGCCGAATGCGGCGGCATGCTGTATCTGCTCGACGAATTGACCGATGTCGAAGGCACATCGACGACCATGCTCGGCCTGCTACCGGGACGGGCGGCCATGCAGAAGCAGCTCGCGTCGCTCGGCATGCAATCGCTGCACACGAAATACGGCGCGCTGACCGGCCACACGTTCCACTACTCCAGCATGACGACTCCGCTACAGCCCGAGTATCACGCCATCGGGCCGCAGTCCGCCACGGCCGGCGAACCTGTTTTCCGGTCGGGCGCGATCGTCGCAACCTACATGCACGGCTACTGGCCATCCAACCCAGCCCTGATCGCAGCGATCTTCCGTGGCAAAACCTTTTAGCAGGTTCGAGTGGGCTGCACGAAATCCTTCTGTCCGGTCTTTTCAATCTTGTTGATTGCGCACGCACTGCCCGTTCGCTTCCTGGCTGGCAACGTCAAGCGCGGCAGCTAACCGCGCCCATTCCGGCTCATCCGCGGGCAGGCCGAAACGCAGCCCGCGCACGACCTCGAACCGCCGTGTCCAGATGCCATGACGGGCCAGTGCATCCTGCCACCGCGAAGCCCGCTCATCGCGTAACCAGCAGAAGAGCGACGTATGCTGCACGCCAGCGAAGTATTGCCCGAGCAAACACGCGAGCCTCTCGCCCGAGGCGGCAAGCCTGATTCGCGTCTGCGCCTGCCACGCCGTGTCCAGCAACGCAGAACGTGTCACGATGCGCGCCGGACCCGATATGCTCCAGGGGCCACGCAGGTAACGCATTGCCCGATCGACATGCGCACCAGCCAGCACGAACCCCACGCGCGCACCAGCGAGCCCGAAAAACTTGCCGACCGAGCGCAGCACGATCAGGCCGTCACGGTCCGCGAACTTCGCCACGCTGAGTTCGGGAGTCGACTCGATGAAAGCCTCGTCGATTACCAGCGTGCCGCCGCGCATCGCGAGTTCTTTGTGCCAGCCGAGGATGACCTCAGGCGTGAACCGTTCGGCCCCCGGGTTGTTCGGATTCACCAGGACCAGATGCTTTAAATCCACAGGCAGCGGCTTCCCTGGCTCCAGCACGAACGAAGCTGCACCGTGCATGTCAGCACATTCCCGCGTGACGAAACGATCCACGAAAAACGCCGCATGTTCGAAGGCGGGTGCGTATTCCCCATACGTGAGCAAGCCGATGCCGATACGCCCTTTGGGCAAAACGGCAGGCAGCATCCGGATGGCGGATTGCGTGCCGGCCACTGCGAGCGCTCGCGCAGCACCGTAATGCGCGGCAGCAATGGCCTCCAGATCGTCGTCGTCATCGGGGAGCCGGAGCCACGTCTGCGCATCGACCGGCGGCACCGGAAACCCGTTGGGATTGATTCCCGTAGACAGGTCCAGCCAGGTTTCACGTGCAATGCCATATCGGCGGGCAGCCTCGCCGAGATTGCCGCCATGGGGCACGTGTGTTGAGTGAGTGAAATCGAGCATACGTTTTTAGACAAGTGCAGACGCGGTCGCAAGCAAGGCCATGACCGCAAGCCACGCCACGATTGAGCGTTTGACCAGTGACAGTGCGCGGCCAACATCGGCTGCGCCGGGACCATGGCCGCATCCCAGTGCAGGCCGCGCTTCCAGCACGCCATGGTACCAGGCGGCCCCACCACAGGCGACGTTGAGACTGCCGGCGCCGCTGGCCATCACCGGCCCGGCGTTGGGACTGTCCCACGCCGACGCCTGCGTCCGCCAGCACGCGACGGCCAACCTGAAATTGCCGCACAGCGCGTACGTCAATGCGGTTAGCCGGGCCGGCAGAAAATTCGCCGCATCGTCGAGCCGCGCGGCCGCCCAGCCGAAATACCTGAAACGCGGCGTGCGGTATCCCCACATCGCATCGAGCGTGTTGACAAGGCGAAACGCCAGCGCACCGGGCCCCCCGGCCACAGCGAACCAGAATAACGCCCCGAAGATCGCATCGTTGCCGTTCTCCAGCGCGGACTCGATTGCCGCCCGCGCGACAGCCGGTTCGTCGGCGTCGGAAAGATCGCGCGTCACCACCCGGGCAGTTAGCGCTCGGGCCTTTGCCAGATCGCCTGCACGCAGTGCCTGTTCGACCGGCGCGATATGATCGATCAGGCTGCGCGCGCCGAGCGCGAACCACAGTGCGGCGACGTGCAACGTCCATGACAACATCGTGGGAAGGCGATGCGTTAGCACGGCCAGGAGCGCCACGGGAGGAACGACCGCGAGTGCCCATGCTGCCACGCCCGCCAGCCGGGCAAGCAACGCATGCGCAACAACCGGCATGGCATGCACATGCGCTTCGGACGCGTGCGCGGCCTGCCTGTCTGGATTGCATGCGCGCGCAACGCACGTGGCCCACCGGCCGAAGCCAACCAGTGGATGAAACCGGGAAGGTTCGCCGAATATTGCGTCGAGGATAACGCCCGCAAAACACAGCATGCAGACAGTCGATGCACTGAGTGCGGCAATCATCCGGCACTCCGGCACAACGTCCAATGGCTTCGATTCAACACGTTCAATTTCACTCCCGTTTTTCAGACCCTTGAGCGAGTGACATAATACGACCCCGCCCCACCGCGCGTGATGCGGCAAGCGCGGAGATTCCACACTGCTCAGGTACGCGACATGGCCAACACGTTGATGATCCAGGGGACGAGTTCCGACTCTGGAAAGAGCACCCTCGTCGGGGCGCTCTGCAAGATTGCCGCCCGTGATGGCAAACGGGTCGCCCCGTTCAAGCCGCAAAACATGTCGCTTAACAGCGCGGTGACCATCGACGGCGGAGAAATCGGTCGCGCGCAGGCGTGGCAGGCACTCGCCGCCGGCATCGCACCTGAAGCCGACATGAATCCAGTCCTGCTCAAGCCAAATAGCGATACGGGCTCTCAGGTCATCGTGCAGGGCCATTCGCGCGGCAATCTCGATGCGCGAGCCTATCACCACTACAAGCCCATCGCCATGCAGGCCGTGCTCGAATCGTACAACCGCCTGAAGGCGAAAAGCGATCTCGTGCTGGTCGAAGGGGCAGGCAGTCCGGCCGAGGTCAACCTGCGTCAGGGCGATATTGCCAACATGGGGTTCGCACTCGCCGTCGGCTGCCCGGTCGTGCTGGTCGCGGATATCGATCGGGGCGGTGTTTTCGCCCAGATTCTCGGCACGCTGGCCTGTCTGCCCGAAAATGAACGTGCTCTTGTGAAAGGCATCGTCATCAACAAATTCCGCGGTGACGTATCCCTGCTGAAACCCGGGATCGACTGGGTTCAAATGCAGACGAACAAACCCGTATTCGGCGTCGTGCCGTTCGTCCCGGGATTGTGGCTCGATGCCGAGGACATGCTGCCGAAACAGCACCGAAAAGACCTGGCCTCCGGCGAAGTGCTGCGCGTCGTCGTTCCTGCGCTGCCGCGCATCAGCAACCATACGGATTTCGATCCGTTGCGTGCGCATCCGCAAGTCGACTTCCGCTTCGTTCGTGCCGGCGAGCCTCTGCCGGCTGCGGATCTCGTGATCCTGCCGGGTAGCAAGAGCGTCCAGCGCGATCTCGCCTGGTTGCGCGAGCACGGTTGGGACACGCACCTGCGTCGCCATCTGCGCTATGGCGGCAAGCTGATTGGGGTCTGCGGCGGATTGCAGATGCTCGGGCGCGAACTGCACGATCCGCTCGCCATCGAAAGCCCCGTAACACGCACAGCGGGCCTGGGGCTGCTCGATTACGTCACGACACTCGAACCGCACAAACAACTCGTGAACACGGCCGGCACGCTCCTCGTAGACGGAGAAGCACCGGTGCGCGGATACGAGATCCACATGGGCATCACCGAAGGACCCGCCTGCTCCCGCCCCGCGCTGCGCCTCTCCAACGGCAACGCGACACGCCACGACGGCGCACTCTCGGAAGACGGCCAGATTCTGGCGACTTACCTGCACGGGCTGTTCGATTCGCCCGACGCCTGCACGGCCCTGCTGCGCTGGGCGGGTCTGGGTCAGGTGGAGCGCGTCGATCATGATGCGCGCAGACTGGCATCCATCGAACGGCTCGCCGACGCAGTCGCATCGAGCGTCAATCTCGACGCACTCTGGGAGAGCATGACCTGAAGGTCCGCGTGTGGTGCGCTGTGATTCGCCTGGGTCACATTCACTCGATGAACTGCTGCTCAGGGTTCGAAGCGAGTTTTTTCGGGGGCGCCCGTCAATGCCTGCCACGCCACAGCGCCTTGCGGCAACAGAACCACCAAAAGTAAATGAGCTCCCGAAGGAGCTCATCGTGATACGGCCGGCGTGCGCAATTACTTGCCGTAGATATCGAAGTCGAAGTATTTCTTTGCGAGCTTCTGGTACGTGCCGTCCTTGAGCATCGCGACGATCGCTCCGTCAATCTTTTGCTTCAGGTCGGTATCGTCCTTACGCAGGCCGATCGCTGCCGCCCCAGTCGGGATTTCCGCGCCCGTGAACTGGAAACCCGCGCCACGGGGCGTTTTCAGGAACCCGAGATCCGCCTGCACTTCATCCTGCAGCGCCGAATCCAGACGGCCGGAAATCAGGTCGCCATAAACCTGATCCTGATTCTGGTACGACACGATCTGTACCCCCTTCGACGCCCAGTTCGCCCGGACGTACGCTTCCTGAACCGACCCCTGCTCGACCCCGACTGTCTTGCCCTTCAGCGACTCGATGGTCGGTTGGAGCGTCGATCCCTTCGGCACGACGAGACGGGTCGGCGTGTCAAACAGCTTCGCCGAGAACGCAACTTCAGCTGAACGCTGCGGCGTGACAGACATCGAAGAGAGGATGCCGTCGAACTTCTTCGCCTTCAGTGCAGGAATCACACCATCGAAGTCCTGCTCGACCCACACGCATTTCGCGTTCAGACGTCGACAGATTTCGTTGCCGAGATCGACGTCGAAACCCACGACCTTCCCTGCGGCCGACTTCGATTCGAATGGAGCATAGCTCGGGTCCACGCCAAACCGGATCGTCGTCCAGTCATTGGCATAGACGCTTCCCGCTGAAGCGGCGAGCGCGCAAACGATCAACTTCGAAAGAATTTTTTTCACTGTTTGACTCCTCGTATATCTCGATCGATGTTATTCATGCGGGGCAACGTTCGTCGCATCGACATAAAGCATCGTTCTATTTTTTAAAAAGGTTTATTAAAAACACCCACTTTTCAATAACATCATGGGTGGCCGCAAAAAAATTTGATCCGGTCAGCTGGCTTTACTCCGGATTTCCTGGCCATTCATTGCGACCACTCGAACGGGGTCGCCGGGCTCAATGCCTAGCGCGGCGAGTTCTTCCCGCCCCAAAGCAATGGAGCCGAACTGCGGCTCCGCATAGCTCACGATGACGCGGAAATCCTTGCACAGCGTGTTGCTTACCATCATCGGGCGCCGGCCTGAGGTTGCTTCGTCGGAATGCTGTTCACTGCCCTGTCGTGCGATGGCCAACTCACTATCCTGGGTAATGCGCAGTTGGCTGACATGCCCCTGGAGGACAGGACCTGCATCAAAAATATCGACAAGCCCTTCGAAATTCAGCCCCTCCTGTTCGAGCAGGCGCTTCGCCGGTGCTGTTGCCGAATGGACCGCGCCGATGTATTCACGTGCATCTTCCGTGAGGAAATCGGTGTAAATCGGAAAGCGCGGCATCAATTCCGCAATAAATGATTTGGTCCCCACGCTCGACATGTCGTCGGCCTTGCCGAAATCCATTTTGAAGAAATGCTTGCCAAGGCTGTCCCAAAAGGGAGAGGTTCCGTCGTTCCGTTGATACCCGCGCATCTCCGCGAAAATAAGCTCTGGCAGAAGATGAATGAAATTCGACGCAAACATCAGCCGCCCTTTTGAGAGCAGCTTTCCGTTGGTGCCGCCCCGAAACTCGGGATTCAGGTACAGCGTACAGAGTTCGGCGGCCCCCGTAAGATCGTTCGTCAGAATCAGTGTTTCCTTCTGCGAATAGATGTCGAGTTTAGGGCTGGAGTGAACGAGGCGGCAGACCCGGTAGCTATAGAACGGCTCGTCCAGACCCACCGAAGCCTTGACGGCACTGACACCAACAACCTGATTCGACCCGGTGTCCTCGAGGACGAACATGTAATCCGCAAGTTTAGAGTCGATGGCGCCCGAAAAGGATGCCTGGGCAACCGCAATCCGGTCCTCCAGTGCCGACCGGTCGGCTTTGAGGGTCGTCATGCCGATACCGACACTGCGCGCGAGCGAAAACAGCGCGTCAAGATCCGAATTTCTGATTGAACGGAATACGATCATGATGTTTGAACTTCACATTGGAGCAACAATGACAGAGTCGTTGCTCGACAGACACAACGCGTCCAGCGTTTCCTTCGGCAATGCCACGTAGCCGTCGCCGATCCACGGCGTCGCACGCGAAACCACGCAGCGGAATGCCTCTGGTGCCCCAACGTTCGCGACCAGATACCTCTCCGCCGTCTCGGCGACTTCGGATGCGTCAATCGAGTACGTGCGCGCCTCGGCGATGGTGCGAATCTGCGATGCATTTGCGACGAGAATCGGTCCGCCGTCAAAAATATCGATGTAACGATCCGACCTGAACCCTTCCTTCTCAAGAATCTCGAATGGCAGATTGGATTCGCTGTGCATCTGCCCCATCAATGCCCGGACATCGTTGGGAAGGAGCGGAACGTATACCGGATAGTGCGGCATGACTTCGACGATGAGCGTGCCGTTGCGCGCGCCACGGATCATGCGCTCGGCACTGATCAGATCCATATCGAAGAATTTGCGGCCGATCGCATTCCAGAACGGAGACTGGTAGTCCTGATCCATGCAGCCAGCGAGCGAAACAACGAAGTCCTCGCCAAATCGCTGCCGGTCGCGGGCCGCAAACATGAGGCGGCTACGCGAGAGTAACGATGCAGCCCATGGCGCATCGCAGCCCTCGCCAATGAAGAAGCCCTGGAGCTGCGAGTGGTGGGTCAGATCGGAACAGAGTGTCAGTGCGTGGACACTGTTGGATATTTTTAGATCGCGCGACACGTGATGTATCACGTCGTTCCGATAGACGAAAAATGCGCCGCCGGACCCGGCAGCCGAACAGATTGCGGCAGCACCGCGCAGATCGCCGGCCGGGTCTTCAAGCACCATCAAATAGTATTCGTCACAGGGAACATCTACCTGCAAAGACAACGCATCATTCGTGCGCGCGATGGCATCCTCGATACTCGCCCTGTCACGGGGAAAGGTATGCACCAAAGGGTCGGCCTGCGCTGCAATGGCGAGCAGTTTTTCAGCATCCGCGTCGCGTGCGGGGCGAGTAATCCACATAGGTCGTTTCATCCTGGGTACTGCGTTTGCAAGCGCCCGGAAAGCATGCGTGGTGCACGCCTGGGCTCGATGCCGTTCATCTGTCTGAGCCATTGTATGCAGCCGTAATTCGACCGCAATTCAGATTTGCGACATCCGAGGGTTTTTGCGTGAAATTCCTGCGTTGCCCACGGTACCGCACGACCGCCAGCGCGTTCACACGCGATCCATCAAACGTTGATACCCAGCGACTTCAAAATCTGCTGACGCTCTTCCCTCGGCGCAATTCCGAAGACGGTTCGATAGGTGGTCGAAAAATGCGCCGCCGATGAAAAGCCGCACATCAACCCGATCTGCAAGATCGAATGATCGGTTTGTCTGAGCATCTGCTGCGCGCGCTGCAAGCGCAGATCGAGGTAATACCGCGACGGAACGGTATCGAGGTGCTGCTTGAACAGTCGCTCGAGTTGACGCCGTGACATACCGAGCAATTGTGCGATTTCCTCTGTCTGCAACGGCTCCTCGATATTGGCTTCCATGAGCGCAATGGCCTCGCACAGCTTCGGCGCGGCCTCGCCGAAGTGAAACCTCGTATCCGCGCGCTGGCGCTCATGCGGTTCGCGAATACGATCTTTTGTGAGCACACCGAGCAGTTCGCTCGCAACCTTCGTGCCGAGAATATCCCTCACGAGTTGCAAGCCGAGATCCAGCGTGGAGGCTCCGCCACAACAGGTCGTCCATTTTCCGCAATGTTCGATGATCGACGGTGAAACGATCACATGTTCAAGGCCGGCACTCAGCGGAGGCGAATCATTCCAATGCAACGCAACGCGCAAGCCGCGCGCCCATGGCGTGCCCGAAAACCATTTGACCGCTTCGCCGATCAACATGACGCGGCTTGCCACCTCTATCCACTGCCTTAACGTGTGAAGCGCGCTATCGGTATCGGACGGCGGCATTTCACATAGCACCAGCACGTCACACCGCATACCCGGCGCCGGATTGCCGCAACCGGCATCGTGGACATGGATCTGATCTGTCTTGCTGATCAGACGCCCCATGTCGAGCACATGCGAAATCAGATAAAAATCGAGCGGCTTTGCCTGACGCCAACCCAGCAAGACAACGTTGAAGCGCGAGGTGCTCGCGGATGGCCGCAAGCGGCCATCCTGGGGCGCAGCCGCATAAGGTGCTGAATTCATCGAGTTTCTAATTTATTCAGTTCAAGTCCAGCCGCCAGCACCCGGCTTTAGCGCGCGCCGATTACGTCCTCGAAAGCCTGTTCGATGCGCTTGAAACCCTCGCTGATGTCGGCTTCGGGAATGATGAGCGAAGGCGCGAAACGCAGTACGTCGGCGCCAGCGATCAACATCATCACGCCGCGCTTCGCAGCCGCTGCGTTGAAGTCCTTCGCGCGGCCCTTAAAGCGTGCGCTCAGTTCAGCGCCGATCAGAAGACCCTTGCCGCGGACGTCCTTGAATACGTCGAAACGATCGTTGAGCTTCGCGAGTCTGGCGCGTATCGCCTCGCCGCGAGCGCGCACGCCAGCGAGAACCGCCGGGTCGCTGATGAGTTCGACCACCTTGTCCGCGATGGCTGCGGCGAGCGGATTGCCGCCGTACGTCGTGCCGTGCGCGCCCACCTTGAAGTACGCCGCGAGGGCCTCGGTCGTGATCATCGCGCCGATCGGGAAGCCGTTGCCGAGCGCCTTCGCGGTGGTGAGGATGTCCGGCGTGACGCCTGTGTCCTCATACGCGTAGAAGGTGCCCGTGCGGCCCACGCCCGTTTGCACTTCGTCAAAAATCAGCAGCGCGTTGTTCGCGTCACAGGCCGCGCGCAGCGCGCGCAGGAAGGCTGGATCGGCGGGAATCACACCACCCTCGCCTTGAACCGGCTCGACGATCACCGCGCAGGTCTGCGCACCGATCGCGCGCTTCGCCGCTTCGATGTCGTTGTACGGCAGGTGCACGATGCCTGCCGGCACCGGCCCGAAGCCTTCCGAATACTTCGGCTGGCCGCCCACGCTCACGGTGAAGAACGTGCGGCCATGAAACGACTGTGTGAAGGATACGATCTCGAATTTTTCAGCGCCGTGGCGCTCGAACGCCACGCGACGCGCAAGCTTGAGCGCAGCTTCATTGGCTTCTGCGCCCGAGTTCGCGAAGAATGCGCGCTCCGCGAAACTCAGCGCTTCGAGCTTGCGCGCGAGACGAAGCACCGGTTCGTTGGTGTAGCCGTTGCCGACGTGCCAGAGCTTGCCGCCCTGCTCGTGCAGCACGCGCAGCAGTTCGGGATGGGCATGACCGAGCGACGTCACGGCGATGCCGCACGCGAAGTCGATATAGTCGCGGCCCTCGGTGTCCCATACGCGCGAGCCCTCGCCCCTGACCGGAACGAATGGAGCGGGCGAGAAGCACGGCACCATCACTTCATCGAAGGTTTTACGGCTCACGGTCTGTTCATTCATAAAAATTCCTGTTGGACTCAATTCGGGTTTTCACTTTGGGCTGCAACTTCCCGCTGTGGCGCGACACCTTTTATCGCGATGGCACACACAGTGTAGGTAGTCGTGCCCAAACCGTCTTGCGCAGCCGCGACGCGTTTTTTTCTATATGTGCCGAATGTGCGCGGCAAACGCGTGGTCAGCCGCGCTCGGGCGACTCCATGCGTGTCGCGGCGCGCGGGGCCAGCACAACGTCTGGCGCGCTGCCATGCTGGCGTTCGATCCAGTTGCGGCGTTCGTCGCGCGGCGTCATGCCAAAGCGCTCGCGATACGCATTCGAAAAGTGCGCGGCGGAAGAAAATCCACAAGCCATGCTGATCTGCATCACGGACTTGCTGGTGCGCTGAAGTTGAGAGCGGGCTTTCGCGAGGCGCAGTCCCAGGTAGTACTTCGCGGGCATGGCATTCAGATACTGTTTGAAAATCCGCTCCAGCTGACGGCGCGAAACTCCCACGTGGCCGGCGATCTCGTCGGTCGTGAGCGGATCTTCGATATTCGCATCCATCAACTTGAGCGCGTCGTTCAGGCGCGGATGACGCTCGCCGGGCGCGGTCACGAACGGAATGCGCTGGCGCTCGTCGCCGCCGCGCAAAGTGCTCGCCCCCAGCACATCGGCGACACGCTCCGCCAGCTCCGGGCCATGTTCGCGGCGGATCATCGCGAGCATGAAATCGACCGTCGCCTGGCCGCCCGCGCAGGTTGCACGATCGCGGTCGATCTCATAGATGTGTTGTGTCGCGACGGTGCGCTCGAACTGCTCCGAGAATTGCTGGTACGCCTCCCAGTTGACCGCTACGCGATAGCCGTGCAACTGCCCTGCCATCGCGAGCCACCAGATACCGTGGTGAATGCCGGTGACGAGCGGCGTGCGCTGCGCCACGCGTGCGAGGCTGGCAAGAAAAAGGCGGTAGTCGGCGAACGGCTGGTAGCGCTCATTCACAACGATGAGCCAGTCGCACGACACGGCGTCGCTGAACGCGCAATCGGCTGCGCATTGCGCGCCACCCGCAAGCGGCACGGGACGGCCGTTCCACGAGTACATCCGCCAGCGATAGAGCGCGCGCCCGTCGATCTCGTTGGCGAGGTTGAGTGCGTCGATGACAGGACCCAGGCCGGACATCGAGACCCGCGGCAACACAACGACTGCAACCTCGGTGGTACACGACACGTTACAGCGCCCCGCTTACTTGAGACTGCCCGAAAGGAACTGGCGCAGCCGCTCGCTCCTCGGCGCGCCGAGCACGTCGGCAGGCGCACCCTCTTCCTCGGTGCGGCCCTGGTGCAGGAACATCACATGATTCGAGACGTTGCGCGCGAAACCCATCTCGTGCGTGACAACGATCATCGTGCGCCCTTCCTCGGCGAGCTTCTGCATGACCTTGAGCACTTCGCCCACAAGCTCGGGATCGAGCGCGGAAGTCGGCTCGTCGAACAGCATCACGTCGGGGTGCATCGCAAGCGCGCGCGCAATCGCTACGCGCTGCTGCTGGCCACCCGAGAGGTGTGAGGGATACTGCTTTTCCACGCGTGGCGCGAGACCCACCTTCTCCAGATAGGCACGCGCGCGTTCCTCGGCTTCCTTGCGCGGCACGCCGAGCACATGCATGGGCGCCTCGATCACGTTCTCGATCACGTTCATGTGCGACCAGAGATTGAAATGCTGAAACACCATCGCGAGCTTGGTGCGAATACGCTGCAGTTGCTTCTGATCGACCACTTCGAGATTGCCGTTGCGGCCCGCTTTCGTCCGCACGGCCTCGCCGTCCACAATGATCTCTCCTGCGTTCGGGTTCTCGAGGAAATTAACGCAGCGTAGAAATGTGCTCTTGCCCGAACCGCTCGCGCCGATAAGGCTGATCACATCGCCCTTCTTCGCGTTGAGCGACACGCCCTTGAGCACCTCGTTATCGCCGAAGCGTTTATGGACGTCGCGCGCAACCAGTTTGCTCTCCGGGTTACAGTGCGCGCCCGGCGTAGTTTGCATCGTCTGAGCCAAGATGGTCTCCCAAAAATTATCGCGTGGCCTGCCGCCACTTAGTGTGTACGGACGGCAAGGTGGCCGAGCCAGCGCTTCTCGGCGCGGCGGAACGCAGCCACCACCACGAACGATACTGCGCAGTAGATAAGCGCCGCGATGCCGAACGATTCGAACGAGCGGTACGTGGCCGAATTGGCATCACGCGCGACCTTCAGGATATCGGGCACCGTGGCCGTGAACGCGACCGTCGTGGCGTGCAGCATCAAGATGACTTCGTTGCTGTACAGCGGCAACGCGCGGCGCAGCGCCGAAGGCAGGATGATGCGCCAGTACATCGTGAAAGGACTCATGCCGTAGGCACGCGCGGCCTCCACTTCACCGTGCGAGGTGGCGCGAATCGCACCCGCGAAGATCTCGGTGGTATAGGCGCACGTGTTGAGCGCGAACGCGAGAATGGCGCAGTTCAGTCCGCTGCGGAAAAAAGCGCCGAGCAGCGGCTCGGAGCGCACGAAGGCGAGACTGTACACACCCGTATAGATGAGCAACAACTGCACGTAAAGCGGTGTGCCGCGAAACACAAAGGTGTAGAAGCGCACCGGCATGGAGAGCCAGCGCCGGCTCGACACGCGAGCAACGGAGAGCGGCACCGCACAGACGAAGCCGATCGCCACGGAGATCACGAGTAGCCAGAGCGTCATTGCGAGCCCGGAGACGTGCCCGCCGTCCCAGTAGAGGAATGCGCGGCCGAATTGCTGGAGGATTTCGTTCATCGGTTCGGATTTCCTGAGGTCACAGTTGCGCTTGGCGCACGCCCACGGAGTAGCGGCGTTCGAGCCACAGCAGCGCGAAATTGGAAATGGTCGTAATCGCGAGGTAGACGAGCGCCGCGATCATCAGGAAGAGAAACAGATTGAAGGTGCTGCGGCCCGCATCCTGTGCGGCCTTCACGACATCAGCGAGACCGATGATCGACACGAGCGCAGTCGCCTTCACGATCACCTGCCAGTTATTGCCGATGCCGGGCAGCGCAAATCGCATCATTTGAGGAAACAGGATGCGTGCGAATACACGTGTGCCGCTCATCCCGAACGCGTAGCCCGCTTCCAGTTGGCCGCGCGGCACCGCGAGAAACGCGCCCCGGAAAGTCTCGGTGAAGTACGCGCCGTAGATAAAGCCGAGTGTGATGACACCGGCCACGAACGGATCGATGTCGATCTGCGCCATGTTGAGCGCTTCGGTCGCATCGTTCAGGCCGATCTGGATGCTATAGAACAAAAGCAGCATCAGCACGAGATCGGGAACCGAGCGGATCAGTGTTGTATAGGCCGTCGCACAGGCTGCGAGCGGCCGGTTGAACGAAAGCTTCGCCGCTGCGCCCGCGAGGCCGAGCAATACGGCCATACCGAGCGAGAGCAGCGAAAGCTCGATCGTCTGGAGCGTGCCGGCAAGCAGCAACGGGCCAAAGCCATAGAGAGTCACGTGCGTCTCCGTGAAATTCGTTATCGATGCCCAAGGGATGTCTCAGGCACTTTTTTGAAGGTTTGCGCTGATTGTCGCTGTGCGCAATGTACGGTGATGGCACGGACCAGAAACATCGGCATGCGCTCACGTGTGCTCATTGCGTTTCAACGCTTGGTCATTGTATGCAGCCGCGATTTGGCAGCATTTCGGATTTGCGACACCTGAAGGTCTTTGCGTGCAACTTTGGCGCGACCCAGGGTACTCCACTACGCCACTTCGCTTTCAATTGCGTTTCGAGAGATGAATGCCAGCGAGCATGCAGCGCACCGATCCGCCTGCCATCTCGATCGTCGGCACATCGAGCGGCAACAGTTGCGCCGAACGCTCGATCAACCGACGCTGGCGCAGCGAAAGACTGTCGAGGGCGCGCTGTGAAAGCGCCAGCACGCGCCCTTCCCGCCCCGTCAATTCAATGGCGTTGCCCGCGAAGTTGTCGATCTGCGCGTTCTCAAGGCCGATGACGGTGCGCCCGGTTTGCGCGAGACGTCGTTGAATTTCCTCACGGCGAGCAGCATCGCAGATCACGTCGAGGCCAATCAGCGCAAAATCCGTTGCGACGCTCATCATCACGTTCGTGTGATAGATGGGCTGGCCGTCGCTACCCGCCGTGTCGAAGCACATCGGCTCGAAATTGAAGTGCGTGCAGAAGCGTTCGAGTGCGACGGGATCGGCACGGCGCGAGCGCGCCGTATAAGCCACACGCGCCACATGGTCAAGCACCATCGCCCCGGTGCCTTCGAGAAAGAGACCGTCATATTCGAGGCCGGAAAAGTCGATCACATCCTGCACGCGATACTCGGACTTGAGCATCTCGATCACGTCCGTGCGCCGCTCGCGCCGACGATTGCCGCTATACATCGGATAGAGCGCGACATGGCCCCCGGGATGCGTCGAGAACCAGTTATTCGGAAACACCGAATCGGGTGTGCTGCGCTCGCCGAAGTCGTCGAAGACGTGAACCTGCACACCGGTGTCGCGCAACCGTTGCGCGGCTTCGGTCACTTCGTCGCGCGCTGCTTCGGCAATGGCGTCTGTGGCCGTGCCGTCGCTCGCGGGCTGCGCGCATTGAAACGCGTTGTCGGCCGAGGTTTCGGGGTTGGGATGAAAGCGGTGCGGCCGGATCATGACGACAGCGCACGGCGCCTGAATCGAAAGAAGGCTCATAGGGCGTAGCTGAATTGGGGCAATGAAAACCAGACGATGCAGTGCGGTCAGACCGCCTGCTCCAGCGCTTCAGCCACGCTTTCCACGCGCGACGCAGGGACGTGTTCGGCGATCAGCGCAAACAGGTTCTTCGGGTCGGCGGCAGGCGGAACCAGCGAGATATCGTCGCCCGCACCGTGTTGCAACGCGCGTGAATAGAGGTAGCGCAGCGCAGAATAATCCTCGAGCGCAAAACCCACGGAATCAAAAATGGTGACTTGCGTTGCGTTCTCGCGCCCCGGCACTTCGCCCTGCAGTACGCGCCAGAATTCGACCACGGGAAAATCCGCGGGCAATTGCTGGATCTCGCCTTCGATACGGCTCTGCGGTTCGTATTCGACGATCACGCGCCCCATGCGCACCACCTGCTCGTGCAGCTCGGTCTTGCCAGGGCAATCTCCGCCGACAGCGTTCAGATGCATGCCCGGCTCGATCATCTCCGGCGTGATGATCGTGGCGTAAGCCTTGTCGGCCGTGACGGTGGTCACGATGTCGGCGCCCCGCACGGCCTCTGCGGTCGAGCGGGCGCGCACCAGCTTCAGGCGAGGAAACGCCGCGAGATTACGCACGAGCTTGTCGGTCGCATGCTTGTCGATATCGAATACGCGAATCTCGTCAATGCCCAGCAGCGTATGAAAGCCGATTGCCTGGAATTCGCTTTGCGCACCGTTTCCGATCAGCGCCATCGTTCGCGCTTCACGACGCGCCAGCTGCTTTGCGGCCATGACCGAAGTCGCGGCTGTGCGCAGCGCCGTGGTCAGGGTCAGTTCGGCAAGCAGCACGGGATAGCCGGTATCGACGTCGCCAAGCGCACCGAACGCCATGACGGTGTGCAGGCCGCGCTGCGCGTTCACGGGATGACCGTTCACATATTTGAACGCGAACAGTTTCGAATCGGCAACGGGCATCAATTCGATCACGCCATCGCGGGAATGGCAGGCGACGCGCGGTGATTTATCGAAATCGGCCCATCGTCGGTAGTCGTTTTCGAGTGCCTCGACAAGCTCGCTCAGGCAACGTGGCACGCCTATCTGCGCAATGAGTTTGCTGGTGGCAGGTACGTCGAGAAAGCGGGTCATGAAATGTCTCCTGTATTGACTGTGCGGTGTGCGGCGCTCATGCGCCACGCAATGAGGAGATTATTTCGATTAAGCGCGCCAACAGAAAGATGGCAAAGCTGGCAAAACGCACAGGAAACCGATCACTTTGCCGGTTCGCGATGCCATCTTGCACATCCTGATCGCGGAATGACCGTTCAGGCCTTGTGCGTTGAAAGCAGAATACTGGTTTCGGTATTGCCGATGCCATCGAGCAGGCGAATTGAGGCCAGCACCCGGTCGAAACTTTCCAGCGAATCGGCCTGCAATTCCGCGACCAGATCCCAACGCCCGTTGGTGCTGTGGATGGCCGCTACATTCGGATAGCCGCGCAACGCCTTCACGACATCCGCCGCGCGGTTGCCCTCGACCGCAATCGACATGAGTGCGCGAATGCGGTGTTTCTCCACGGAAGGCTTCAGTCGCACCGTATAGCCGACGATCACGCCGTTTTCTTCAAGCCGCGCAATCCGGTTCTGGACAGTCGCTCGCGCCACCCGCAATTGCCTCGCGAGTGTTACGACCGAAGTGCGGGCGTTGTCGCGCAGCAGCGCGATCAGTTGTCGGTCGACGTCGTCGAGGTTGATCATGTCGATTTTTCCTGGCTAAAAGCTGCGAGCCGCGAATATGCCGTGCGGTACGAGCCTACGCCATGCCGACTGGTCAGAATGCTCGCCACGCATGGCAATTTGCCAGGATTATCGGCGATTTCGTCGCGTTTGCCACGTCTGTACCGACGCGGTACTCGGGCACGAATGCCGATTGACCACGATTTTCGCAACATGGCCAGGAGCTATTACAATGGAATTTAAATCCAGTATCATAGAAAAATGACTATCGATACCCTCATTGCCAGGCGTGTTCGTGATCTGCGCAAAGCTCGCGGCTACACGCTGGACGAACTGGCGGAGTCGAGCGGTGTCAGCCGCTCGATGATTTCGTTAATCGAACGTCAGGAGACGAGTCCAACGGCCGTCGTGCTCGCAAAGCTGGCTGACGCTCTGGATGTCACGTTGGCCGCGTTGTTTTCGGATGAACCCGGCAGCGCCGCGGCAGAACCGCTTGCCCGGTTGTCGCAGCAACATGTCTGGAAGGATCCCGCGTCCGGGTACGTTCGCCGGCATGTCTCGCCGAGTGGATTTGCATCGCCCATCGAACTGGTAGAGGTCACCTTCCCATCGGGCAAAAGCGTCGCCTTTGAAAACGTGATGAGCAACGTGGTCAGGCATCAGCAAATCTGGGTACTGGAGGGTGAAATGGAAGTCACCTTGGGGGATCGGACCTGGCATCTCCAGGCAGGCGATTGCCTTGCCATGGTGCTGGATCAACCCCTCGTTTTTCGTAACTCGAGTCGGAAGCAGGCGCGCTATGCGGTGGCGCTGACGACCCATCCAATCAATTCAAGGAAAGCGTGATGAGCAACCACTCCATCGTGCACTGCACCTTCGATCGTCATGCCGATGCGATCCTGGAGATATTCAACGACGCAATTCTGAATTCCACCGCGCTCTACGAGTACAAAGTTCGGACCTTGCAGACCATGGCCAGCTGGTTCGATACCAAAAGAGCCGGCGGCTTTCCCGTGATTGGTGTCGAGGATCACGATGGAAAACTGTTGGCCTTCGGCAGTTATGGTTCGTTTCGACCGTTTCCGGCCAATAAGTACACGGTGGAACATTCCGTCTACGTGCACAAGGACCAGCGCGGCCGTGGACTGGGGCGCGTGGTGATGCAGGAAATCATCGCTGCAGCTCGGCAGAACGGTCTTCATACGTTGATCGGCGGAATCGATTCGACCAATGCCGGAAGTATCGCCTTGCACGAGCGGCTCGGCTTCAGGCACGTTGGCACGTTACCCCACGTCGGCTTCAAGTTCGGCCGCTGGCTCGATCTGGCGTTCTATCAATTGCTGCTGGATACGCCCGCTCATCCGGTTGACGGCTAAACACACCGCCGCCCGGCTACCATTTCGGTGTGCCCGGCGGCGAAATGCTCAAGAAGCGCTCAAGAAGCGCGGGCATCGGCATGCCCGCGAATGAAGTATCATCGCGCTCCAACCCGATTGAGAGGGAGCCACCGATGACCGGCCAGAACTATCAAGCCATCCTCGAAAGGATTCATCGAGACATCACGCCGTGGCGCACAGCCGGCCGTGTCGCCGATTACATTCCGGAACTCGCGACGGTTCGCGCCGATCACTTCGGCATGGCCATCGTCACAGTGGACGGCCAGGTGTACCGCACCGGCGATGCCGACGTGCGCTTTTCCATTCAGAGCATTTCGAAGCTGTTCGCATGCACGCTCGCGTTCCAGTTGCTTGGCGACGCACTGTGGAAGCGTGTCGGCCGAGAGCCGTCGGGCACTGCCTTCAACTCGCTCGTGCAGCTCGAATTCGAAGCGGGCAAGCCGCGCAATCCGTTCATCAACGCAGGCGCGCTCGTGGTCACCGACGTACTGTGCCGCCGCTTCGTGCAGGCGGAAACCGCGCTCGTCAATTTCGTGCGGCGGCTATCGGGCGTCCCGGATATCGACTACGACCTGCGCGTCGCGCAATCGGAACTGGCGCACGCCGAACGCAACCGCGCAATGGCGCATTTCATGGCGAGCTTCGGCAACCTTGAGATGCCGGCCGACGCCGTGATCGACGCGTATTGCCGGCAATGCGCGATCTCGATGAGCTGCGTGGAATTGGCCCGCGCGGCGCTCTTTCTGGCCAACGGCGGTGTGTCGCCCGCGAACGGCGAACGCGTGCTCGATGCGAGTTCAACGAAGCGGCTTTCGGCACTGATGCTCACCTGCGGCACATACGACGCGGCGGGCGACTTCGTCTACCGCGTGGGATTGCCCGCAAAGAGCGGCGTGGGCGGCGGGATCGTGGCCGTGCTGCCTGGGGAGTTTGCCGTGTGCGTGTGGTCGCCCGGACTCGATGCGACGGGAAATTCGCTGGCAGGTATTCAGGCCCTTGAGACCCTGACCTCAATCACCGAGCGGTCAATCTTTTGAGGCTGCGGGAACCGGCTCACTCAGCACGACTCTTTGACATCCCGAACCACGTTCTCGTCGTCATCCGATGTCATGACGACGCGGTTACGCCCTGCCGCCTTCGCAGCGTAAAGCGCCGTGTCGGCGCGCACCATCGCGCTCTCCAGCGTATCGCCCGCCGTGAACCCGCCCACGCCGCCGCTCAACGTGCAGCGCGCAACGTCGGCGGACGATCGTTCGACAGCAAGTCTGAGCGCATTGGTCAGCACCGTCGCATCGCTCATTTCTGCGTCCGCGAACACAATGGCGAATTCCTCGCCGCCCAGCCGCCCGAAAAGATCGCATGAGCGCAACTGACCCGAGACGACCGATGAGACATGCGCGAGCAATCGATCTCCGACCGCGTGGCCAAAGCTGTCGTTGACAGCCTTGAACCTGTCGATGTCGAGAATCGCAATCGACAACGGCAGGCCTTTTTTCAGCGCGTGCGCACACAACACGTTTGCCTTGGTCATGAATGCGCGACGCGTCAGCGCGCCGGTCAGTTCATCGAATGTCGCGAGCATTTCCATCTTCTGAAGAATCTGGTCGTGTGCGAGCATCACCATGCCAACCGACATGCAAGGGAGCGTGACGATCGCTAACCCGAGAAACATGACATTCCATAGCGATGGCTCCAGGAATGTGAGCTGCGGCACAACACCGATGACGATCGCGACAATTCGCACGATATAAACGAGCGCGCCCAGCCAGGCGGCCCCTGCGACGAGACGGCCGGCGTAGCGCGTCGCATCCCGCGACGCGTGACGCAGCGCCAATGCGCCCACCGCGATCCGCCCATAAATCAGCGCAACGGATATCAGCACGCCGCGCACATTGGCGTTCGGTGAAACGCATGTGAAGTACACGAGCAAGACGTAGATAACGATAGCCGCCGCCAACTCATCCCGCCTTACGGGACGCGTTCCAGAAAACTCACGCGTACCCTGCACGAGGAGCACCACCGCACTCAGCGTGGCAAACGTTACCCCAAGGATTTCGATCGCGTTTGGCCCGCTGCCGCCCAGCATTATCCAGACTGCAGCCGCGGCGAGGAGACCGTAGCCCGCGCACCAGCGGCGTACGCCGGGCACCGCAGATCGAATCAGCGACCCCAGAATGGCCACGCTCATCAGGCACGACGCAATCAGGATCCCGACTAGAGAGAAAACGCTAAGCATTTGAGCGGACCGGGCAACGAAAGTGAAGCAAATCGGGACGCGCGAGGCGTTATTCATCCCGGTGAAAGCGAAGCGAAAACCTCCGGCAACGCTGCAATACTGTCGCGCAACCGGTATCGATCTGAACCAGTCGGCTTCAATGATCCCCGTGGCGATTCAGCCGCCTGTATTAGCTACCTATAACGGCCTTTATTGTTAGCGCAATGGGCGGAATTGTAAAACAGTTTTCCACGATCCGCCCCTATAATGAATTTCGTGCGACACAGCGGCGCTAAAATCCCGCCCGGCGTTTTACGTGCCGCCCTCCGGCTAATCGGCGATTCAGATAGAACTGTACCCATCCTGCTCGCTAAACCCGCTTGGGAAAAACACTAAACTAATCCACACCCGCGAAATCTCCAGGCCGCATTGGCGTGAATGCGTGCTTCGGTTAACTATTTTCCAGAAACCGGGATGCCCTGTTGAATCGATAGAGCCGCATTCCAGACAGCGGACGCAGCGAAATTCCCGACGCCGAGCTTCGCGACCTTAAATCGATCTTCGCGAATGCCTTGCGCCATTTCGATGCCGGTCAGGCCGTACACACACTACGTCAGCGAGAAGCCGCCGCTATCATCCGCGTACTCTTATGCATAGTTCGCATATCGCTATGCGGATACAGCATTAGACGATCAAGGCACGCCACTTCATTATCGCGTCTCCGTTGAAATTGCGGCTGCCGTTGCGTCCCGGAAGCAACTGGCCAACACCACAAGGACGCGCATTATCGGCGCCCCGTGGCCCGCGAAGACGACCTCGGTATAGCGCACGCATACCGTCCTCGCCTGCATGGCTCGCACGCAATAAACATAGAGAAGGGGACAATGTGAATCAATCAATTCAAAGGCATATCGGCCCGTTTGCGCTGATGTTTACCGGTCTTGGGTCGATTATCGGCTCGGGCTGGCTG